>JBMSQF010000004.1:0-63373 GCA_049423145.1 Burkholderiaceae bacterium | reverse complement strand
TGGGCTTCCTGATCGTGGTGAACATCCTGGTGTTCATCCTGGGCTGCTTCATCGATTTCTTCGAGATCGCCTTCATCGTGATCCCGATCCTCGCGCCGGTGGCGGCCAAGATCCTGCCGGAATTGTTTCCGCCCGGGACGCCCGTGGACAGCATCATGATCTGGTTCGGCGTGGTGATCGCGATGAACCTGCAAACATCGTTCCTGACCCCACCCTTTGGATTTGCCCTGTTCTACCTCCGCAGCGTGGCACCGAAGATGGATTACCGCGACCGCATCACCAAGGTCATGATTCCGGCGGTGACGACGGCACAGATCTACAAGGGATCGATCGCCTTCATCGTGCTGCAGTTGATCATGGTCGCCGTGGTGATCGCCTTCCCGAAACTGGTGATTGACGGGATCGATTCCGGCACGAAGGTCGATGCCGATCAGGCCTTGGAGCTATTGATGCAGGGTGGGTCCGGGTCGATGGCTCCCGCGGACTCCCTGCAGGGACTGCAGGGCCCGGCGGGAGCCGCCAGCGGGCCCGGCTTGCCGGCGCCGCCGCCCAGTGGTGGCCTTGAAGCCGTGCAGCTGACGCCTCCACCGGGGGCAGCACCTGCGCCCATCGCGGCCCCCAAACCGGCGGATGACCCAATGAAGGCCTTGCTCGAGGCGGTCAAGGAAGACGCGGCCAAGGGCAAGAAGTAAGGCGCGGCGGCGCGGGTCGGCTCAAGACCGTTTCGTCGGTTCGGCCCCGAGAGGCGGAGGCCGCAACGCCACGCCAAGATGCGACCGATCCAATGAAACGGGGCCCCTCGGGGCCCCGTTTCGGTTTTGTTCGCGCTCTGCGGCGGACTCACCGCCGAGCCGCCCAGTCAAGCGGCGCGCGATTACAGGCGCTGGGCCATCATGAAGTTGTCGAAGTTGGCCTCGGTGAAACGGAACCAGAGGTTCGAATCGCGGCGGAAGGTCGAATAGTCATCCCAGACCTTCTTCCAGTTCGGGTTGCTGGCCGAAAGCTCCGCATAGACGTCTTGCGAGGCCTTGAAAGCGGCGTCCATCACGTCCTTGGGGAAGGGGAAGAGCCTGGCGCCCTGCTGCACCAACGTCTTCAAGGCCTGGGCATTCTTCCCGTCGTACTTGGCCTGCATGTCGGTATGGGCGTAGGCAGCCGCACACTCGATGATGGCCTTGTACTCGGATGACAGGCTGTCGTAGGACTTGGTGTTGACGTAAAGGTCCAGCTGTGGACCACCTTCCCACCAGCCGGGATAGGCGTAGTGCGGGGCCACCTTCACGAAGCCCAGCTTGAGGTCATCATACGGGCCCACCCACTCGGCTGCATCGATCGTGCCCTTCTCCAGGGCCTGGTAGATCTCACCACCCGGAATGTTCTGGGGGACACCGCCGATGCGCTCGACGATTCGGCCTGCAAAGCCGCCGACACGGAACTTCAGGCCCTTGAAGTCGGCCAGGGATTGGACCGGCTTGCGGTACCAGCCGCCCATCTGCGCGCCGGTGTTGCCCATCGGGAAGTTGATGATGTTGTACTGGCGATAGAAATCGCGCATCAAGCGCAGGCCATTGCCCTCGTACATCCAGGCGGTCATCATGCGGCTGTTCAGGCCGAAGGGCACGGCGCATCCCAGCGCGAAGGTGGGATCCTTGCCAAAGAAGTAGTATGGGGCGGTGTTGGCCATCTCGACGGTACCGGCCTGCAGGGCATCGACCACACCGAAGGCCGGCACCAGTTCACCCGGTGCATGGATGGTGATGTTGAACCTGCCGCCAGAGAGTTCCCGCACCTTGGTGGCGAACACATCGTTCACGCCGAACAGGGTGTCCAGTGACTTGGGAAAGCTCGATGTGAGGCGCCAACGCAGGTTCTGTTGGGCGTGTGTGACGGCCGGGGCAACGCCGGCGGCCAGGATTCCGGCCATACCCGCGCCCTGAACAAATGAGCGACGTTCCATGAATTTTTCTCCTTGGTGGGGGGGAAACGAGTCGAAACACCAAGAAGTGTAGAGGGGCGTTTGTCGTGGACAGGCAGGGGATACCCGAGGGAAATCCCTGCGGGGTTTGCGGATTTGCCCCTAGGCGCCGGCCACCTTCATCCGCTCGATGAGGATGGAGCCCACGGTCTTGCTACCGGTCGTGTATTCATCCGCACCGACAGCGACGATGCCCTTGAGCATCGCCTGAAGCTGACCGGCAATGGTGATCTCGTGAACCGGGAAGGCAATCTGCCCGTCCTCCACCCAAAAACCCGCCGCCCCGCGGGAATAGTCGCCGGTGACGTAGTTGACGCCCTGCCCGATGAGCTCCACCACGAAGAGGCCACGGTGCAGCTTTCGCAACATGGCCGGGAGGTCATCATCGGGGCGCGTGTGCGCACTGGACAGGCGCAGGTTGTGCGAACCCCCGGCGTGGCCCGTGGTGCGCATCCCCAATTTGCGCGCGCTGTAGCTGGAGAGGAAATAGCTCTGAACCACACCCTTGTGCAGGATGGTGCGGGCCTGGGTGGCCACCCCCTCGTCGTCGAAGGCTGCGCTGCCCTTGCCTTTGGGAATGAACGGATCTTCATCGATCGACAGATGGGGTGCGGTGACCTGCTGGCCCAGACTGTCCATCAAGAAGCTGGCCTTTCGGTAGAGGGCACCGCCGCTGGTGGCTTGCACATAGGCGCCCAACAAGCCGGCGGCCAGCGGTGATTCGAAGAGCACCGGCACCTCGCAGGTGGCGATCTTTCGGCTCTTCAGACGCGCCAGGGAACGCTCAGCGGCATAACGGCCCACCGCCGCCGGATGGGCCAAGGCCGCTGGGTCGCGCTCCGATGTGTACCAATAATCACGCTGCATGCCACTGCCTTTTCCGGCAATGGGCGACACCGAAAGGGAATGACGGGAACTGGCATAACCACCACGGAAACCACGGCTGTTGCCAGCGTAGAAGTGGCCCTGCTGCGCACTGACCCCCGCACCCTCGCTGTTGGTGATGCGAGCGTCGGTCGACAGCGCCGCCTCTTCGGCCTGGCGGGCGAGTTCGGCCGCCGCATGCGCATCGATCGACCAGGGGTGGAAGAGATTCAAGTTGCGCTGCGCCTGTGCGGCTGAGACGATGTCCTGCTCGTCAGGCAGGCCGGCTGCGGGGTCGTCAGCGGTGTAGCGGGCGATGTCATAGGCCGCCTGAACCGTTTGTTCCAAGGAGGCCGTGGAAAAGTCCGAAGTACTGGCATTGCCGCGGCGCTGCCCGAGAAAAACCGTGACCCCGATCGACTTGTCGCGGTTGCGCTCGACGTTTTCCACTTCGCCCTTGCGCACCGAAACCGACAGGCCGATCCCCTCGCTGACGGCCACAGCGGCATCACTCGCCCCGCGGCGCCGCGCGATGAGCAGCATGTCATCAACAAGTTGCTTGAACTGGTCCTGGCTGAAGGAAAAACCCGCTGAAGTCGAAGGCTCACCCTTGCGGCCGCGGGCGATGGTTGGGGTGGGTTTTGGCGAGGGCATCGGACTATCATAGCGACCCCCATGTGCGCACGACGTTCCAAAGCTCTTGAAGCCGCCGCCGCCTTGACCGCACTCGCGCGGCCCGACGCGGCGCGTGAGCGCCGTCAACCCCGACAGGCCATGGCGGCTCCTGGGCGGGTTCATCACGACGCGGTCTCGGAGATGGGCCATAGTGGATCTGGAGCTGACGAAGGCACCGATCGCCTCAGCAAAACCGCCTTGAAGAAGGCGGCCCATGACATGCAAGCCTTGGGCGATGCGCTGGCCGCCATGGCGCCTGAGAAACTGGCCGCACTGCCGATGGATGAGTCCTTGCGCGACGCGCTGCACGAACTGCGCCGTACCCGCAGCCACGAGGGCCTGCGGCGCCAGCGGCAGTACGTGGGCAAGCTCATGCGCTCGCAGGACATTGAGCACTTGGCGCAGGCCGTGGCCGAGGCCCAACTGGGTTCAGCCCGCCAGACACTGGCGCTGCATCGGGCCGAAGCCTGGAGACTGGAACTCGTCGGCGACGATGAAGCACTGACGCGCTTCTTGTCGGCGCACCCCTTATGCGATGCGCAACAGTTGCGCTCTCTCATCCGAGCCGCGCGCAAAGAGGCGGCTTTGCCGCCGGAGCAGCGGCACGGGCGCGCATGGCGCGAACTCTTTCAAGTGATCAAGGTCTATGTCTGACACGATTCGCATCGGTATCGTCTCCATCAGCGACCGCGCGTCCAGTGGCGTGTATGAAGACAAGGGCCTCCCGGCCCTTCAGGAGTGGCTCCAGCGCGCTGTGCGCAATCCAATCGCCTGGGAATCCCGCTTGATTCCCGATGAGCGGGCGGTGATCGCCGACACCCTGCGTGAACTGGTGGACCAGTCGCAATGCCATCTGGTGCTCACCACGGGTGGCACGGGACCGGCTGTGCGTGACGTGACGCCCGAGGCCACCCGGGATGTGGCGGACAAGGAAATGCCGGGGTTTGGCGAGCAGATGCGGCAGATCAGCCTTCGGTTTGTGCCCACGGCCATCCTGTCTCGCCAGGTGGCCGTCATCCGCGGTCAAACCCTCATCATCAACCTGCCGGGACAACCCAAGTCCATCGCCGAGACGCTCGAGGGCCTGCCGCAAGCTGTGCCGCCGGTGCACGGCATCTTCGCGGCCGTGCCTTACTGCATCGACCTGATCGGCGGGCCCTATATCGAGACCGACGAAGCGGTTTGCAAAGCCTTTCGCCCCAAGTCAGCCGTGAAACGCTGACCCGGCCGGGTTCTCAGTTCACCTTGCGGCGCAATCCGTCCGCGTCAAACCGCTCCTGCGTGGCCGCGTCCTGCGGAACGCAGGGCTCAAGAGGGAGTTGCCGGTTTTGAGCGGCGAGTTTCTCAATGGCCGCCCACAACAAGGCGATCTGGTGCTCATGGCCCGCCGCGTTGTCGATGAGGCTGCGCATCGCCTGTGAGAGCGGATCGTCACCCTGGGTAACGCCGTAGGCGGAAAACCCCATGCGAGCCGCCACCGCTTCACGGACCGAGTCCTCCTCCGCCTGCAGGATGCGCGCGGGATTGCCCACGGCGGTGGCACCGGGGGGCACAGGCTTGACGACCACAGCGCTGCTGCCGATGCGTGCTCCATCACCGACGGTGAAACCCCCGAGCACCTGGGAATTCGCGCCGACGATCACACCCTTGCCCAGCGTCGGATGCCGCTTGGCACCCCGCATCAGCGAAGTGCCGCCCAATGTGACGCCCTGGTAGATGGTGCAGTCGTCGCCGATCTCGGCCGTCTCGCCGACGACGACCCCCATTCCGTGATCGATGAAGACCCGACGTCCGATGACGGCGCCGGGGTGGATCTCGATCCCGGTGAGCAGACGGGCCAGGTGGGAGATGAAGCGCCCAAGCCACTTGAAATCCGCGCGCCAGCAAGCATGCGCCCAGCGGTGCATCACGAGCGCATGCAGACCGGGATAGCAGGTCAGCACCTCCCAGCTTGAACGGGCCGCAGGATCCCGCTCCCGAATGCAGGCGATGTCTTCGTGCAAGCGATCAAACATCACTTCAGTGTAGTCTCCGGGGGAAGACCCGGTGGGCGAGGGGCCGCGGACTCATCAACCGCCCGTGCCATACCGCGAAGAATATGGACCTCCTCGCGGGTGAGCTGCCAGCGATTGAGCAGTTGCTGCAGCCGCGGCATGAGCTTGCGGGGAGCCTGGGGGTCCAGGAAGCCAACGCGCTCCAGCACGGCTTGCCAGTGGTCCAGGACTCCCCGCACCGAGGCAGCGTCGGCCCATTGGTGCTCGGCGGTGCGCGGCGCGACCGAAAAGCCTCCCAATTGCTGGCGGTATTCATAGGCCACGATCTGCACCGCTTGCGCGAGGTTGAGCGAGCCATAGTCCGGCTGGGTGGGAATGCTCAGACACACATGGGCCCGATAGACATCCTCGTTGGACAGGCCATATCGTTCACTGCCGAACAGGAAGGCCATGGGTGGCGCGGTTTCCACGGGTTCGGCCAGCGCCTGGAGATGCCCACGAGGATCGCGTGCCGGGGGGCCGAAGTCCCGTGGGGTCATCGCCGTTGCACAGAGATGGACCACACCCTCGAGGGCCTCAGAGAGGTGCTCCACGACGCGGGCGCGCGTGAGCACATCGGCCGCACCGCTGGCCATGGCCACGGTTTCCTCCTGCGACAAGACATCCGGGAAGCGCGGCCGAACCAACACGAGGTCACTGAAGCCCATCACCTTGATGGCGCGGGCGGCCGCACCCACATTGCCGGGGTGGCTGGTTTCTACCAGGATGAAGCGGGGACGAGGGTGCAAGGCCATGGGTGGGTGGGTACCTAGGAAGTCCGCCGGATAGAATGCAGACCCGTTCGATTGTGGCGTTTGCCCATCGGATCTGCTCTTTTTCCCCGCCAGCCCCCTGCCCCCTTCACCCAAGGACAACCTTGCCATGTCCCAGCAAGCCCTGCATCCCATGCTCAACATCGCCGTGAAGGCGGCCCGAACGGCCGGAGCGCTCATCAACCGCGCGGCCCTGGATGTGGAAGTGCTCAAGGTGGGCCAGAAGGGGGCCAATGACTTCGTCACCGAGGTCGATCAGGCGGCAGAGCGCGCAATCATCGAGACGCTGCTGCAAGCCTACCCGGACCATTCCATCCTGGCCGAAGAAAGTGGCCGCGAACATGGGGCGCGGGAAAGCGAGTACACCTGGATCATCGATCCCTTGGATGGCACAACCAACTTCATCCATGGCTTTCCCTTTTTTGCCGTCAGCATTGCGCTGGCTCACCGGGGTGTGCTCCAGCAGGCTGTGGTGTACGACCCAAGCCGCAACGACCTCTTCTACGCTTCCAAGGGCCGTGGTGCCTACCTGAACGACCGCCGACTTCGGGTGTCCAAGCGCACACGGTTGGCGGATGCACTGGTGGGCACGGGCTTTCCATTCCGCAAGGGTGACAATTTCAAACGGTATGTGAAGATGTTCGAGGACGTCATGCAGTCCTGCGCGGGGGTCCGCCGGCCTGGGGCTGCAGCACTCGATCTTTGCTATGTGGCCGCCGGTTGGTATGACGGCTTCTTCGAGATGGGCTTGAACCCATGGGATGCTGCAGCCGGCGCCCTGATGATCACCGAGGCCGGCGGTCTGGTGGGCAATTTCACTGGAGAGGCCGACTTCCTGTACCAGCGGGAGATCGTCGCGGGCGCCCCGAAAATCTATGGGCAACTGGTCAAGATGCTGACCCCCTACTCCCGTGTCATTGCCGCCGACGATGGAGCCGAAGCTGCGCGGCCGGCAGCAGCCCGCAGGCCCGAGGGTGATCCGCTGCAGGCCCTGATCCGCGCACAGGACGCGAGCGTAGATGACAATGGGAATTCCAGCGTGTCCGCCGCCGCACCGCTGCGCAAACCGATCAGGATTCGCCGGAAAGACGCCAACTGAGACGCTCATCGGATTTCACAGAAGTGGAATGAACGACCGGTCGCCGCTACCCAGCCGTCAGGCCCTCCAGGCCCTCAGCCGCGCGCCTGAACCCGTCTGCATACCGCCACTGGTCAGCGCTGCCGAGAGCCCCCCCGAGCAGGAATCTGCGGTCCATGCCCTGGCGATGACACTGGCCAGGGGACTGCGCGAACAGCGCATGGGCCTGGGCAAGGCTGGGCTGGTGCAGAGCCTGCTGCAGGAATTTGCCCTGAACTCCCAGGAAGGGGTGGCGCTGATGTGCCTGGCCGAAGCGCTGCTGCGCATCCCAGACCAGGCCACGCGTGATGCGCTGGTTCGCGACAAGATCGGCCGCGCGGACTGGCATGCCCATCTCGGCCATAGCGAATCCATCTTCGTCAATGCCGCCAGCTGGGGCCTGCTGCTGACCGGCAAACTGATGGCCACGCACAGCGGCAGTGGACTGGAGGCCGCACTCAGACGGGTGCTGGGACGGGGTGGCGAGCCCGTCATCCGAAAAGGGCTGGACCTGGCCATGCGCCTCATGGGCGAGCAATTTGTTGCCGGACAGACCATCACGCAGGCCGTGGCGCACGCCCAAGCGCGCGAGGCACTCGGATTTCGCTATTCCTACGACATGCTGGGCGAAGCGGCCATGACCATGGCCGATGCACAACGGTACCGGCAGTCCTATGAAGCCGCGATCGACGCCATCGGAGCGGCCTCACGTGGTGCCGGCGTGATCCGGGGTCCCGGCATCTCGATCAAACTCTCGGCACTGCACCCTCGATACACCCGCTGGCAGGCGCAGCGCGTGCACGATGAGCTCTATCCCGTGCTGCTGACACTGGCGCAGAGGGCGGCCGCGCACGATATCGGCCTGAACATCGATGCCGAAGAATCAGAGCGCCTGGAGATTTCGCTGGACCTGCTGGAGCGCTTGTGCAGTGACCCATCTCTGGCGGGCTGGCAGGGTCTGGGGTTCGTGATTCAGGCGTACCAAAAACGCTGCCCGGCCGTGGTGACTCACCTGATCAGCCTGGCGCGGGCAACGGGACGCCGATTGATGGTGCGCCTGGTCAAGGGAGCCTATTGGGACAGCGAAATCAAGCGAGCCCAAACCGAGGGGCAGATGGGTTTCCCGGTCTACACCCGAAAGGCCTATACCGACGTGTCGTACTTGGCCTGTGCTCGAGCGCTGCTGGATGCTCCGGACGCCATCTTCCCTCAATTCGCCACGCACAACGCCCACACTGTGGCCAGCGTGATCGAAATGGCGCGGGCAAGGCGGGGCCCGTGGGAAGAAGGACAGTACGAGTTCCAGTGCCTGCATGGCATGGGCGAGCCGCTGTACGAGCAGATCGTGAGCGGCCGCGCGGAACAGCAGCGCCCCTGCCGCATCTACGCGCCCGTGGGCACACACGAAACGCTGCTGGCCTATCTGGTGCGCCGACTGCTTGAAAACGGTGCCAACACGTCCTTCGTGAACCGCGTGGCCAATCTGGATGTTCCGCTGGAGACGCTGGTGGAGAACCCGGTACGCACTGTGCGTGCGATGGCTGAAGCCGAGGGCGTCCTGGGCGCGCCGCATGCGGCTCTGTCACTGCCTGCCGATCTGCTGGGGACAGCGCGCCGCAACTCACGAGGCCAGGATCTCCACGACGAGTCGGTGATCGCCCTCTGGGAGCGCAACGCAATCGACCGACAAATGCCTGCGGTGGCCCAGGACGCCAGCGCTGCATCCATCGAGCTGGCCGTTCAACAGGCACAGGCGGCTTGGCCGGCCTGGTCTCAACGGAGTGCGGAAGACCGCTCAGCGCTCTTGGAGGCCGCGGCCGAGCGCCTAGAGGCGACGATGCAGGACTGGCTGTTCATCCTGGCACAGGAAGCCGGCAAGACTTTGGCCAATGGGGTAGCCGAAGTGCGCGAGGCGGTGGACTTTCTTCGCTATTACGCCCAGCAGGCGCGTGCCTGCGCTGCGCTGGGCCCTTTCCAGGGGCTTGGTCCCGTGGTGTGCATCAGTCCCTGGAACTTCCCGCTGGCCATCTTCATCGGACAAGTGGCTGCGGCGCTGGCGGCGGGCAACACGGTTCTGGCCAAGCCGGCCGAACAAACCCCTCGTGTGGCCGATAGGGCGGCCAGGGTACTGTGGGACGCGGGCGTTCCGAAAGAGGTCCTGCACCTCGTGCTCGGGCCAGGCGAGACGGCAGGCGCAGCCTTGGTGGCCGATGTGAGGGTCCAGGGTGTGCTGTTCACCGGCTCAACCGAAGTGGCGCGCCTGATCCAGGCCCAGTTGGCCGGCCGGCTGACATGCAACGGACAGCCGGTGCCGCTTGTCGCCGAAACCGGCGGACAGAACGCCATGATCGTGGATTCCTCAGCCCTTCTGGAGCAGGTGACGGCCGATGTGCTGACCTCCGCCTTCGACAGCGCGGGGCAGCGCTGCTCGGCCCTGCGGGTATTGTGCGTCCAGGAAGAGATTGCCGAACCGCTCCTGACGATGATCCGCGGAGCCGTCGAAGAGCTGTCCCTTGGGCCCGCTCACGCCCTCTCGACCGATGTGGGGCCATTGATCGACGAGTCGGCCCGGACGGCCGTTGAGCAACATGTCTCGCGGATGCAGACCCTGGGCTTTTCGGTGTGGCGCTCCCGACTGAACCTGGAAGGTTCCTTCGTTGCTCCAACCTTGATCGAGATCCCGCGTTTGGACGTACTGCAGCGTGAAGTCTTCGGGCCTGTTCTGCACGTCCTGCGGTTCTCGCGAGACGGCTTGGCCGACCTGCTGCATCAGCTGCGTGATACCGGCTACGGGCTGACGATGGGCGTGCACTCGCGCATCGACGAGACCATCGCAAGCGTCGTGGAGGCGGCCAGCGCTGGCAATGTTTACGTGAACCGGAACATGGTGGGAGCGGTGGTCGGTGTGCAACCCTTCGGCGGACAGGGCCTGTCGGGCACCGGCCCCAAAGCTGGAGGACCTTTGTACCTGCTCAAACTCATGGCCCATGTCCCGCCCAGGGCCGCGCGTCATCTGGTGCAGTCCAGCGGACTGGCCCTCAGCGGTCCACTGAAGTCCGCCGTCTCCACGCCAACAGGAGCCGCTGAGGACTCTGTATTTACTGTTGCCATGGAAGGCGCCGTGCGATCACGCGCATTCATCGCCTGGCTGCAAAGCCAAGGGCACACTCTGGCGCCGGTGGCGCTTTCCGCTCAGCGGCATCTGGACCTGGCGTTCACGGGCGACTGGCGAGGCTTGCCGGGCCCGACAGGCGAGACCAATGCCTATGCCGCCCTGCCCCGCGAGGCCGTGCTGTGCCTCGCCGACGACGAGAGGCGATTGCTGCACCAGACCGGCGCCGCACTGGCGGTGGGATCACGCGCCATTTGGTCTGCATGCTGGCAGGGCCTGCACGACCGCTTGCCGGAGTCTGTAGCGACTGCTGTGACTGTGGCGCAGGATTGGCAGGCCACACCCGTCTCATTCGATGCCGTTCTCGTTCAAGGCAGCGATGCACAGGTACGCGAGGTGCTGAAACGGTTGGTCATGAGGCCCGGTCCGATCGTGGGAGCGTGTCGCACATTCGGTGACGATCAACCCGTCACCCTGCACGGCCTGGTACTGGAACGGTCGGTGAGCGTGAACACGGCGGCAGCCGGCGGTAATGCGAGTCTGATGACGATCGGCTGATGCCAAGCCAGGATTGCACAGTGCCGCGACACACGCCGGCGCAAGCCGGCACCCAAGAGGCTGACACAAGGCCTGACAATGCAGGCATGTCCGGTTTCCCTAGCGCCCCCCTTGCCGATTTTTCTGCGCACACGCCGATGATGGCGCAGTACCTGCGCATCAAGGCTGATTTCCCCGACACCCTGGTGTTCTACCGGATGGGGGACTTCTATGAGCTCTTCTACGAGGATGCCCGCAAGGCGCACCGCCTCCTGGACATCACCATCACCACCCGCGGCCACAGCGCGGGCGAACCGGTGGTCATGGCCGGCGTACCCGTGCACTCGGTGGAGACCTACCTGGCACGGCTGATCAAGCTGGGTGAAGCCGTGGCAATCGCCGAGCAGGTGGGCGATGTGGCCACTTCCAAGGGCCCGGTGGAACGCAAGGTTGTGCGGGTGGTGACTCCCGGGACAGTGACCGACCAGGCCCTGCTGGCCGACCGCAGCGAGAGCCTTCTGGTGGCACTGATCGCCCATTCAGATGGGCCACCGGTCCGCCCGGGTGCTGGAGAACACCGGTTGCGCTGGGGTGTGGCCTGGCTGGGTATGGCCAGCGGGAGGCTGGGACTGGCCGAATGTGGCAGCGGCGACCTGCCTGCTTGGCTGGCACGGCTGGAGCCCGCGGAACTGCTGTTGCCCCAGGCGGATGAACACCGGGCTGGCGCATTGGCATTCGCAGCCGCTTGGGCGGCCACCGGCCGCGGCGACTCGGTGGTCACCCATCGACCGGCTTGGCAATTCGATTCGGGACTCGGCCTTCGCAAACTGTGCGAGCAGTTGCAGGTGCGCAGCTTGGACGCATTCGGTGCCCAGGACAAGCCCAGCGCGCACGCTGCGGCGGCTGCGCTGCTGGCCTATGCGCAACACACGCAAAGCCAAGCGCTGGCGCATGTGCAGAGCCTGGAGGTGCCTGGCACGCAGGAGTTCATCGAACTGCCACCGACAACCCTGCGCAATCTGGAACTGACACGCACACTCCGCGGCGAGGACCGCCCGACCCTGCTCTGGCTGATGGACTCGTGTCGCACCGGCATGGGCAGTCGCGCCCTCCGACAGTGGTTGACCCACCCGAGGCGGGATCGCAGCGAGGCGGTATCGCGTCATGAAGCGCTGGAAGCCCTGATGGCTCGCTCAGACGGTGGCGGAGCGGCAGCCTTCGAGTCGGTGCGTCAGGCACTCCGCGGCGTGAGCGATGTGGAGCGGATCACGGCGCGGATTGCACTGAGGCAGGTGCGGCCGCGCGAGCTGGCCGGTTTGCGCGAGACGCTACGGGGGTTGCCGGGACTTCAGGCTGCACTCTCCGGTGGTGCGCACGCGTGCGGACGGCTTCAATCGATCTGGCAGGCCCTGTCGCCCGATCCCAACCTTGAAGATGCGCTCTGCGCACTGGCTGAAGAACCGGCTGCAGCCCTGCGGGAAGGCGGGGTCATGGCGCCAGGCGTTGACGCTGAGCTCGATGAGCTGAGGGCCATCTCCGAGAACGGCGACGCCTTCCTGCTGGACCTGGAAAGCCGGGAGCGGGCCCGCACGGGGATCGGCAACCTGCGGGTGCAGTTCAACAAGGTACACGGCTTCTATATCGAGGTGACCAGCAGTGGCCTGGACCGTATTCCCGGGGACTACCAGCGTCGACAAACCCTCAAGAATGCCGAGCGCTTCATCACGCCCGAACTGAAAGCCTTCGAAGACAAGGCTCTGTCTGCCCAGGACCGATCGCTGGCACGCGAACGATGGCTTTACGAACAATTGGTCGAGACCCTGGCGGCCCATCTGGCTGCCCTGCAGCAGCTCGCGCAGGCCTTGGCCCAACTGGACGCGCTGGCCTGCTTGGCCGAGCGCGCGCACGCCTTGCAATGGGTGCGTCCGCAATTCGTGAACCACCCTTGCATCGAGATCGAAGCGGGTCGGCACCCCGTGGTGCAGGCCCGCTTGCTGGAAACGCGCGGAGCCGCTTTCATCGCGAATCACTGTCGGCTCGATGCCAAGACCCGGATGCTGGTGATCACCGGCCCGAACATGGGTGGCAAGAGCACCTTCATGCGGCAGGTGGCCCTGATCGTGCTGATGGCCTCAATGGGATCTTTCGTCCCTGCGCAATCCTGCCGCCTGGGTCCCATCGATGGCATCTACACCCGCATCGGGGCTGCCGACGATCTGGCCAATGCCCAATCCACCTTCATGGTGGAAATGACGGAGGCCGCAGGAATTCTCAACCGGGCCGGTGAACACAGTCTGGTGCTGATGGATGAGATCGGACGCGGGACATCGACCGACGACGGGCTGGCGCTGGCCGGTGCGATCGCCACGCATCTGCATGACCGCAACCGCGCATTCACCTTGTTCGCCACGCACTACTTTGAACTCACCGCTTTCCCCCAAACGCATGCCCAGGCCCTGAACGTGCATGTCGGTGCAGTGGAGTCCGGTCACGACATCGTCTTTCTCCACGAGATTGCGCCCGGGCCGGCAAGCCGCAGCTATGGCGTTCAGGTGGCGCGCCTGGCGGGCATGCCCGCGGCCGTGGTCCGGCAGGCGCGCAGCACGCTGGAATCCTTGGAGCAAGAGGAAGCCCGCGCGCAGACGCAGGTGGATCTGTTCTCGCAACCGCAGGCACCCTCGCCAAGCCCCGTGTTGTGCTCGGATGAGGAGAGTCCCGCCTTGCATGTCCTTCGCTTGCTGGCTGAGGTTCATCCCGACAGCCTGAGCCCCCGCGAGGCCTTGCAACTGCTGTACCAACTCAAGGATGCCGCCCATGGCCGTGAGCCTGGCTGAACACCAACCGTCACCTCGCACGCTGGTCTTCTCGCATGGCAACGGTTTCCCGGCGGCCACCTACAGCACCTTGTTCGAAGTCTGGCGCCGTGCTGGCCTGCGGGTAGAGGCCCTCGATCGATTCGGGCATGACCCGCGTTTTCCGGTGACCTCCAACTGGCCGCACCTGCGCGATCAACTGATCGCGTTCATCGACGGCGTGGACACAGGTCCGGTCTGGCTGGTGGGCCATTCCCTGGGCGGCCTGCTCAGCCTGATGGCGGCCTGCCGAAAGCCGCGCAGTGTGAGCGGCGCCGTCCTGCTGGACTCGCCGGTAATCACCGGCTGGCGGGCGCACAGCCTGCAGGTGATCAAGGCCAGCGGCCTGATCGGCCGGGTGTCACCTGGGCGATTCACCCGCAAGCGCCGCAACCACTGGGACAGCCGCGAGGCCGTGCAGGCCCACTTCGCCCGGCGCGCCTCCTTTGCCCGGTGGAACCCGCGGGTGTTGGCCGACTATCTGCAATACGGCTTCGTCGACACTGGAAACGGGATCGAACTGGCTTTCGACCGCGACATCGAGACGCATATCTACAACACCCTGCCCCACAACCTGGAACGGATGCTCAAGCATCATCCCCTGCAGTGCCCCATGGGTTTCATCGCCGGCACCCGGTCCCGGGAAATGCGCCAGGGCGGTGTCCACGCTTCCCGTCGCCTGGCCGGCCCCTTCTTCCAGACCATCGAGGGGACGCATCTGTTCCCCATGGAACGCCCCGAGGAAACGGCCCAGCGGGTGCTGGACCTGTTGCAGGCGATGAACGGGGGAAGGGCCCCGACCCGGCCCCTATAATTTCGATTTCCACCTCGGCCCCGACCCCCGAACCCGGCTGCGCCTTGTGCCCGGGTGCGCCACGGTCGGGTCGTTGACTATGACCAAGTTCGTCTTCGTGACCGGCGGCGTGGTGTCCTCTTTGGGCAAGGGCATCGCCTCCGCGTCGCTGGCCGCCATCCTCGAATCGCGCGGCCTGCGCGTCACCCTCATCAAGCTCGATCCCTACCTCAACGTGGACCCGGGCACCATGTCGCCCTTCCAACATGGCGAGGTCTTCGTCACCGACGACGGCGCAGAAACCGACCTCGACCTCGGCCACTACGAGCGCTTCATCACCACGCGGATGAAGAAGAGCAACAATTTCACCACCGGCCAAATCTACAAGTCCGTGTTGGAAAAGGAGCGGCGTGGCGACTACCTCGGCAAAACGGTGCAGGTGATTCCACATGTCACCAATGAGATCCAGGATTACGTCAAGCGCGGGGCTGGTCTTGGAACCGCCGATGCCGTGGACGTGGCCATCGTGGAGATCGGGGGAACGGTGGGCGACATCGAGTCCCTGCCCTTCCTGGAGGCGGTTCGTCAACTCTCATTGAAACTCGGCCCTGCCCATGCCGCGTTCGTCCACCTGACCTACCTGCCCTGGATCGCTGCAGCGGGTGAATTGAAGACCAAGCCCACGCAGCACACGGTGCAAAAACTGCGGGAGATCGGCATCCAGCCCGATGCCCTGCTCTGCCGTGCCGATCGCCGCGTGCCTGATGACGAGAGCGAAAAGATTTCCCTGTTCACCAATGTGCCTCCACATGGCGTGATCAGCATGTGGGATGTCGACACCATCTACAAGGTGCCGCGCATGCTGCACGAGCAAGGGCTGGACGAGCTCATCTGCATGAAGTTGCAGCTGCTGACCCGCCCTGCCGACCTCAAGCGATGGGACGACCTGGTGCATGCGGTGGAACACCCGTCACGGGAAGTCACGATTGCGATGTGCGGCAAGTACACCGACCTGTCGGACTCCTACAAGTCGCTGAATGAGGCCCTTCGCCATGCCGGGATCCACAACCAGGCCCGTGTTCGCATCGAATATGTCGATTCGGAGACCTTGACGCCCCACAACGTGACGCAGCTGTCTCAGTTTGACGCGGTCCTGGTGCCGGGCGGATTCGGCAAGCGGGGCGTGGAAGGCAAGATCCTGGCGGCACGCTTTGCCCGTGAGCAGCGGATCCCCTACCTCGGGATTTGTCTGGGTATGCAAGTGGCCACGATCGAATACGCGCGCCATATGGCAGGCTTGGATGGAGCCAACAGCACGGAGTTCGATACCCAAACACCGCACCCTGTGATTGCCCTGATCGATGAGTGGCAAGACCGTGATGGCACCATCCAGAAGCGCGATGCCCATTCCGATCTGGGCGGGACCATGCGCCTGGGCGCTCAGAGCTCAGACGTGAAGGCGGGCACCCTGGCCCATGAAATCTACGGCGCCGTCGTGACCGAGCGGCACCGCCACCGGTATGAGGCCAATGAGCGCTACCTGGACCGGCTGCAACAAGCCGGCCTGGTGATTTCAGCCATCACGCAGCGCGAGAAACTGACGGAGATGGTGGAATTGCCTCCATCGGTTCACCCCTGGTATGTGGGCGTGCAGTTCCATCCCGAATTCAAGAGCACGCCCTGGGACGGGCATCCTCTGTTCATCAGCTTTGTCCGGGCGGCGCTGGACCACCGGACGGATCAGGCGGCGGCCACAACCGGCAAGGCGGGCAGCGCAGCTTCCCCAAGCACGGGTTCGAACAAGCCGGCGGGGGCTGCCGTATGAAGCTCTGTGGATTCGAGGTCGGGATCGACCGTCCTTTCTTCCTCATCGCAGGCCCTTGTGTGGTGGAGAGCCCGGAACTCCAACTCGAGGTCGCCGGTCGCCTGCAGGAGATCACACGCGACTTGGGCATTCCCTTCATCTTCAAAAGCAGCTACGACAAGGCCAACCGCTCCAGCGGCAGCTCGTTCAGGGGCCCGGGACGCGCGCGCGGTCTGGCCATCCTCGATGAAGTGCGCCGTCAACTCGGGGTGCCGATCCTCACCGACGTGCATACCGAAGAGGAGGTGCCTGAAGTGGCCGCCGTGGTGGATGTGCTGCAGACCCCTGCCTTCCTGTGCCGGCAAACGGATTTCATCCGCACTGTTGCGCAAAGCGGCAAGCCTGTGAACATCAAGAAGGGCCAGTTCCTTGCGCCCCATGACATGAAGAATGTCATCGAAAAGGCCCGCGCGGCGGCGCGCGAGAAGGGCCTGACCGAGGACAACTTCATGGCCTGCGAGCGCGGTGCGAGCTTCGGCTACAACAACCTCGTCAGCGACATGCGTTCACTGGCCATCATGCGGGAAACCGGCGCGCCGGTGGTTTTCGACGCCACCCACAGTGTGCAGTTGCCCGGCGGTCAAGGAACCTCGTCTGGCGGACAGCGTGAGTTCGTTCCCGTGCTGTCCCGCGCCGCGGTGGCTGTCGGGATTTCAGGTCTCTTCATGGAAACCCATCCCGACCCGGCGCGCGCCCTGAGTGACGGTCCGAATGCGGTGCCGCTCAAGCACATGAAGGCGCTGTTGACGCAGCTCGTGGAGCTCGACCGGGTGGTCAAGCGCCAGACGCTGCTTGAAAACGATTTTTCCTGCTGATTTCTATTGGGAGTTGAGTTGATATGAGCGCCATCGTCGACATCGTCGGACGTGAGATCCTGGACAGCCGCGGCAACCCCACTGTGGAGTGCGATGTGCTGCTGGAGTCCGGCACCATGGGTCGCGCAGCCGTGCCATCCGGCGCCTCCACCGGCAGCCGCGAAGCCATTGAGCTGCGCGATGGCGACAAGGGCCGTTACTTGGGCAAGGGTGTCCTGCGTGCCGTGGAGCACATCAACACCGAGATTTCCGAAGCCGTCCTGGGGCTGGATGCCTCTGAACAGGCTTTCCTGGACAAGACGCTCATCGACCTGGATGGCACCGACAACAAGAGCCGGCTGGGCGCCAATTCGATGTTGGCCGTCTCCATGGCGGTGGCACGGGCCGCCGCCGAGGAGAGCGGACTTCCCCTGTACCGCTATTTCGGTGGCATGGGGGGCGTGCAACTACCGGTGCCGATGATGAATGTGGTCAACGGCGGCGCGCACGCCAACAACAGCCTGGATCTCCAGGAACTGATGATCGTGCCCGTGGGGGCATCTTCTCTGCGCGAAGCCGTGCGGTGGGGCGCCGAAACCTTTCATGCTCTCAAGAAGATCCTGCACGACAAGGGCATCAGCACCGCGGTCGGTGATGAGGGCGGGTTTGCCCCGAGCGTGGCCAACCACGAAGCCGCTATCCAGATGATCCTGGAGGCCATCGACAAGGCCGGCTACACCCCGGGCGAGCAGATCGCACTCGCCCTGGACTGCGCGGCCAGCGAGTTCTATCACGATGGCCACTATGTACTGGAAGGCGAAGGCGGAATCCAGCTCTCGGCCGAAGCCTGGACGGACATGCTGTCGACATGGGTGGACAAGTACCCCATCATCAGCATCGAGGACGGTATGCATGAAGGTGATTGGGAGGGCTGGGCCCATCTGACGAAGCGACTGGGTAAGACGGTCCAACTCGTGGGTGACGATCTGTTCGTCACCAACACCAAGATCCTTAAGGAAGGCATCGACAAGGGCATCGCGAACGCCATCCTCATCAAGATCAACCAGATCGGCACCTTGACCGAGACCTTCCAGGCCATTGAGATGGCCAAGCGCGCCGGCTACACGGCCGTGATCAGCCACCGCAGCGGCGAGACAGAGGACTCCACCATCGCCGATATCGCTGTGGGGACCAATGCCGGTCAGATCAAGACAGGCTCTCTGAGCCGCAGTGATCGGATGGCCAAGTACAACCAATTACTGCGCATCGAGGAAGACCTCGGTGACGTGGCGGTCTACCCCGGGCGCACGGCCTTCTACAACCTGCGCTGAATGGCCTGCCAGAGCCCCGCCCCACGCCCGGAACCGGCCTGAACCATCATGCGCTGGATCACCGCACTGTTCCTCGCCCTGCTGGTTCTGGTACAGCTTGACCTCTGGTTCAGCCGCAATGGCGTTCTGCATGTCCGGGGCCTGCAAGGGCAACTCGATGAGGTTCGGGGGCAGATTGACGAGGCCAAGACACGCAACGAGCAGGTGCAAGCCGAGGTGAAGGACCTGCGCGAAGGTCTGGAGATGGTGGAAGAGAAGGCGCGCGCGGAACTGGGCATGGTCAAGCGCGACGAGGTCTACATCCATGTGACACCCCGGCGCTGATGGCCGAACTCGAGTCTTGGGCGTCTTGGAGCGCCGCCTTGCAGGTCGCCGACTTTCAACTGTGGGGCGCCGCGGTCACCCGCGCCGAATGGATGGGCGCTCTTCTGGGTCTGGCGATGGTGCTCTGCAATGCCCGCGTCAGCGCCTGGGGCTGGCCCTTGGCCATCGCCAGTTCGCTTCTGTATGCCCTGGTGTTCTTCGACTCGCATCTGTATGGGCAGATGGCCCTGCAGGGAGTGTTCGTGCTGATGGCGGGCTGGGGGCTGTGGCAGTGGGTGGGTCGCCCGCTGAAAGGGCTTGATCCGGCCCATCCGGATCTTGAACGGCATCCGAGAGCAGCCCCCGCTGCTGTGCGGCGCAACGCCCTTTGGGCCACCCTGTTGCTGTGGGGACTGATCGGCTCGCTGCTGGCACGCACCACGGACAACCCGTCGCCGTATGCCGATGCACTCCCCACAGCGGGAAGCCTCGTGGCCACCTGGCTGTTGGCGCGGAAGTACAGCGACAACTGGCTGGCATGGCTGGGCGTGAACGGCAGTGCCGTGGTGCTGTTTGCGCAACAGCGTCTGTGGCCAACCGTGCTGCTGTACACCCTGTTCGCGCTGATGTCGGCTTGGGGTTGGTGGATGTGGAGGCGCGCCATGCGGCGTGGGTCGCCTTGAGCTCAGGACGGGTCGTGGCGCTCCTGGGGGCTGAAAGCACGGGCAAGACGGCGCTCGCGCGGGACCTGTCCCAGCGGCTGGCCGACCGTCACGGACTGCGCTGCACCTGGGTCTCCGAATGGCTTCGCGAGTGGTGCGAGCGCGAGGGGCGAACCCCACAGCGCGAGGAGCAAGCGGCCATCGCCGCTGAGCAGACCCGTCGGATCGCCGCCGCCTGCAAGGACCACGACATCGTGTTGGCTGACACCACCGCACTGATGACGGCGGTCTACAGCCGGTTTCTCTTCAACGACGACTCGCTGATGGTCCAAGCCCAGTCCACTCAACGAGACTATGCCGTCACACTGGTCACCGCCAATGACCTGCCCTGGATCCCCGACCCCAACCAACGAGATGGGGTCCATGTGCGAGAACCGGTTCACGACCTGTTGATGCAGGCCTTGCGGGTGGCCCGCATCGAATCCGATCCGGTCCAAGGGCTGGGCTCCGAACGCCTGGACCATGCGCTGGCCCATGTTCGCAGGCGCTTGAACCTCTACTGAACAGCGTCGGATGAGGGGGGCTGATCGGGTCCCGGCGTGAACATCTGCTCCACGTCGACCGCATCAAACCCGTAATGGGCACCGCAGAACTCACAGCCGATGTCTACCCGGCCCTGCTCGGCCAGGATGCTTCTGCTCTCCTCGGCGCCCAGACCACTGAGCATGCGCTTGACGCGGTCACGGGAACAGCGGCACGCGAATCGCGGGCGCAGGGGCTCGAAGTGCCGGATGTCCTCTTCCCAAAAGAGACGGCGCAGGATGGTGTCGGCATCCAAGGAGAGCAATTCCTCGGGCGTCAACGTGGCTGCCAAGTGGGCGATCCGGTTGAAGTCCTCAGACTGTCCGATGCCTTCTTCATCGCTTTTCCAGTGCGCGCCACCGATATTCGACTCTCCGCCCACGGGCAGGCGCTGGATCAACAGGCCAGCAGCGCGCTCATCGTTGGCCGCCAGCACCAACCTCGTGTCCAGCTGTTCCGACTGAAGCATGTAGTGCTCCAAGACTTCCGACAGATTCTGCAAAGGCTCGCGCTGGTCACCGTGCAGCGGCACGACACCCTGATAGGGTTGCCGGCCCGGCAGCCGGTCCTTGGGATCGAGTGTGATGGCGCATCGGCCCTGCCCATGAACATTGAGCAAGGCTTCGAGCCGGGCATCCTGCTGCACCTCACCCTGGACCGTGGCGGTCGCACGAAAGCTCAGGTCGGGCTGAACCTCCGCCACGGCCAGTCGCACGGGTCCATCGCCCTGCATCTGAAGGATCAACGCCCCCTGGAACTTGATGTTCGACTGCATCAGCACGCCTGCAGCCGCCATTTCACCCAAAAGACTGCGAACCGGTGCCGGGTAGGCACCCGAATCCGCTCCCGCACGACGCTTGAGCAGGTCCTGCCAGGCATCGGTCAGACACACGAGCATCCCGCGCACCGGCAGCCCATCGAAAAGAAATTTGCGCAATTCCGACATCGCGATAATTCTAGGGATGGAGATGAGAGCATGTGCGCTGCGGGCCTTGGCCCTGCGGGACCCCGATCTGAAGGCCTCAGAGGTGGCGGCCTTGCACGACGCCTGGCTTGCCGGCGCCTTGACGCTCGACACGCAAGCGGTGATCGAGGAGCCAGAAGGAGCGAGCCGTCTGCCGGGCCGTCCGGACCG
Organism: Burkholderiaceae bacterium; assembly: GCA_049423145.1. Taxonomy (GTDB): domain Bacteria; phylum Pseudomonadota; class Gammaproteobacteria; order Burkholderiales; family Burkholderiaceae_C; genus RFTU01. The sequence continues at coordinate 41,971 of JBMSQF010000004.1, read as the reverse complement.
CCCTCGACTGGTGGCCCCGCGCGACCTGCCACCCCGCACACCCGGGACGGGGACGGGCCACGCGGCGCTGATCCACGCCGTCACACACATCGAATTCAATGCCATCAACCTGGCACTGGATGCGGTGTGGCGCTTTGCGGGGCTGCCTGCTGCCTTTTATGAGGACTGGTTGCGCGTGGCCCGCGAGGAGGCACTCCACTTCAGTCTGCTGCAGGACCACCTCCGTTCGCTGGGATATGCCTATGGGGATTTCGAGGCCCATGACGGCCTGTGGTCCATGACGGCCAAGACGGCCCATGACCCGCTGGCCCGGATGGCCCTGGTGCCTCGCCTCCTGGAAGCCAGGGGGCTGGATGCCACACCACCGATGCAGGCTCGATTGCGGCGTGCCGGGGATGAACGCGCGGTTCAGATCCTGGACATCATCCTGCGCGATGAGGTCGGACACGTCGAGGTGGGGAATCGGTGGTTTCGTGAGCTGTGCACCGAGCAAGGTCTGGATCCCTTGCTGAAGTTCCAGGCATTGGCCCGAGAGCACGGGGCGCCCCGCTTGAAGCCACCCTTCAATCTCGAAGCCCGGCGGCAGGCGGGGTTCGAGCCTGCGGAGCTGCAGGCCTTGGAGCAGCCCTACTGAGTCTCCAGGACACTCAGCCCCTGGGGTGATGCTTCTGGTGGAGTTGCCGCAGTCGCTCGCGCGCCACATGCGTGTAGATCGTGGTCGTGGAGATGTCGGCATGGCCCAGAAGCATCTGCACCACCCGGAGATCCGCACCATGGTTGAGCAGGTGGGTCGCAAAGGCATGGCGAAGCGTGTGGGGGGACAAGGGCGATTCGATACCGGCGGTCCGAGCATGCCGCTTGACCAAGGTCCAGAACATTTGCCGTGTCATTGGCCCGCCCCGGGCAGTGACGAACAGTGCCTCGCTGACTTGATCCTTCAGGATGGCCGCGCGCCCTTCTTGCAGGTAGCGTTCAAGCCAGGTCTGCGCCTCCTGCCCAAAGGGAACCAGACGCTCCCGTGCCCCCTTGCCCATCACCTTCAGGACGCCCTCGGCCATCCCCAGCTGCACCGTCTTCAAGACCACGAGCTCCGTCACGCGCAGCCCGCTGGCGTACATCAACTCCAACATGGCGCGGTCCCGCAGGCCCAGAGGCTGGCTCACGTCCGGTGCCGCCAGCAAGGCGTCCACCTGCGCTTCGCTGAGCGTCTTGGGCACACGCAGCGGTTGACGACTGCCGCCCATCTTCAAGGTGGGGTCTTGCGTGATCAAGCGCTCACGCAGCGCCCAGCGGAAGAATCGACGAAACACCGTGGTCCGTCGGTTGACCGTGGTGGCGCGGGACTGGGCATGGCGAGCCGCCATATAGGCCAGCAAGTCGGCCTCCGTACTGGCCAGGAGCCCCAAGCCGGAAGATGTCGCCGGTGGCGCCACCGCAGCATCGCGTCGCCCATGCCACCAGCGCGCGTAGAGCCAGAGGTCTCGGCGGTAGGCTGAAAGCGTCAACGCGCTCAGGCCGTCTTCCAGCCAGAGCGCGTCCAAGAATCGGTCGATCGGCCCTGCACTGGCCATCGGCATCGAAGCCGCCGCCGCATCCGCCGCACCGCCGCCCGTGACGGATCGTGTGAGGGATGGACGCCCAACGCGGGATGGAGGGGCCGTCACGGCGCGCCACCCCAGCCCACGCCAGGCCGACCGCTCAAACGATGAAGTCCAGGGAGCCGGTCAATCCAGCCTGAGCTTCTGCTCGTTGACCACCTTCTTGTAGACATCGAACTCGGCCTTGATCTGCTCAGCAAACTGGGCCGGCGTGTTGCCGATGATCAGGGAACCCGTGTCCTCGATGCGCTTGCGCACCGATGCATCCTCGAGCACCTTGCGGACCGCGGCGTTGACCTTGTCCACCACATCACGCGGCAGTCCCTTGGGCCCATAGATGCCGTAGTACGCCATCCGGTTGACCGGCTCCAGGCCCACCTCCTTGAAGGTGGGCACATTGGGCAGTTGCGACAAACGCTGAGGCGCCGCCACCACCATGGGGACCAGCCGGTTTTCACGAATGAAGGGCAGGGCCGAGGGCAGGTTGTCGAAGATCACGGGCACCTGGCCCGCCACCGTGTCATTGAGCGCCGGGCCGGCACCGCGATAGGGAATGTGGAGCACGAAGGTCTGCGACAAGCTCTTGTAGAGCTCCATCTGCAGGTGGCCGATGCCACCGGTGCCCGAACTCGCGTAGCTGAATTTGCCGGGCGACTTCTTCAGTTCAGCCACAAATGCGTTGTAGTCGCGAGCCGGGAAGCTGGGGTGCACCGCGATGACATTGGGCGTGGCCGCGATGTTGATGATCGGCGTGAAATCGGTGATGGGGTCGTAGCCGATGCGGTTGTTGATCGCCGGATTGGCCGCTGTGGTGGACACGGTGGCCATGCCCAGCACGTGGCCATCGGCCGGCGCCCGCACCACCTCCAGGGCACCCACCGAGCCGCCGCCACCCGCGCGGTTTTCCACCACCACGGTGCTGCCCAAGGCCGCGCCGAGCTTCTCGGCCACGATGCGGGCGATGATGTCGGTGGTGCCGCCGGGTGCGAAGGGCACCACGAGGCGCACGTTCTTCGTGGGATAGGCGGTTTGGGCCGTTGCCGCCGAAGGGGTCACGCCGACAGCAAAGACGGCAGCCAGGGACAGCATCTTGAGGGTCAAGCGCTTCATGCGAGAGGCTCCAAGTGATTCGACCGCGCGATTATGGAGGGCCCGCCCTGCCGGAATCTACGCAATTCCACGACCACGCCTAGGGAATCACCCTCAGAGGGCCGCGCCGGCATCCTGGGACAGCGCCCAATCGATGTGCTCCCGGACCATTTCGGACGACGCAGCCCGCGCCGATTCCAAGCCAACCCGGGCCGCTTGGACCCACGCAAGCTGGTCGGCACCCGCCGTGCGCACGCCATTGCCCAGGGCAACCGCCAAATTGCGCCGCCACCGCTCATAGCCGATGCGCCGGATCGGACTGCCCTCGGTGTGGCGCAGGAAGTCGGCCTCGGTCCACGTCCAAAGGGTCAGCAATTCGGGATCTTGTAGGGATGGGCGTTCACGGAAATCCGCCAAGGGCGTGACGCGGGCGTACTTGTTCCAGGGGCAGACGAGCTGGCAGTCGTCGCATCCGTAGATCCGGTTGCCCATGAGGGGGCGAAGGGCCGGATCGATCGGTCCCGCATGTTCGATGGTCAAGTAGCTGATGCAACGCCGGGCATCGAGCTGATACGGCGCCACGATCGCCTGGGTGGGACAGGCCGTCAAGCAGGCTGTGCAGTGCCCGCAATGCTCGTCGACGCTTGTCGTCAGGGGCAGGGGCAGGTCCACGAACAACTCGCCGAGAAAGAACATGGATCCGCCCTCGCGGCTGAGCAACAGGGTGTTCTTGCCACGCCAGCCCAAGCCGCTGCGCTGTGCGAGCTCGACTTCCGCCACCGGCGCCGAGTCGGTGAAGGCCCGGTGACCGAAGGGGCCGATACGGTCCTGTAGCCGCTGGGCCAGTTGCGCCAGCCGCTGACGCACCACCTTGTGGTAATCCCGACCGCGCGCGTAGACCGAGATGGTGGCCTTCGTTGGCTGGGCAAGCCGGCGCCACTCGCGCTCTTGCCACGAGGGGCCCGTGCTGCCATCAGGGGCTGAGGCGGTCAGCGGCAGATAGTCCATCCGCACCGTCACCACACGCCGAGTCCCCGGCACGAGCTCGGCAGGTCGGAGCCGCCTGAGGCCGTGGGCTGCCATGTAGTCCATGCCGCCGGCAAAGCCGGCTTCGAGCCAGGCGCAGAACCCCGGCTCGGCAGTGCTCAGGTCCACATCCGCCACGGCGATCTGTGAGAATCCCAAGGCGCGCGCGTCGTCCTGCAGTTGCCGCCAGACGGCTTGAAGGTCCAGGGAGCCGAGAGTGGCGGCTCCTGTTGCCGGATCGGCGCCTGCTGTTTGTGGTGCACCGTGACGCATGCCGACATTCTAGAAACCGCTGTCCTTCAATGGCGCGACGAGACCGACTGTGCTCGTTGTGCAGCCGCTTTGGCGGAGGCCCGGCCCCGGGATGCGGTGATCACCCTGGAGGGTGAGCTGGGGGCGGGCAAGACCACCTTCGTCCGCCACCTGTTGAAGTCTTTGGGTGTGCAGGGCCGCGTCAAGAGCCCGACCTATGCGGTCATGGAGGGCTATGACGTGGGATGGCCCGTGGCGCACTTCGACTTCTACCGCTTCACGGACCCGCAGGAATGGGAAGATGCCGGATTCCGAGACATCTTCGCCGCGCCGGGCCTGAAGATCTGCGAGTGGCCCCATAAAGCCCAGGGTCTGCTGCCTCGACCTGATCTGGCCATCGCGCTGCAGACCACAGCCGATGGACAGCGGCGCGTGGAGATCCGCGCGTCCACGCCAACGGGTCTGCGATTGCTGAACGCCTTGGTGGATCGCCATGGTTGAACGGCGCAGTTTCATTCACCGAATGGGAGGCCTGATGCTGGCGTTGGGGATGCCGGCCCCCGCCTGGGCCAGTGTGGTCAGGGCCGTTCGGGTCTGGCCGGCCGCCCAATACACCCGGGTGACCGTGGAATCGGACAGTGCGCTGAGTGTGCAGCACCAGCGGCTGAGCGATCCGGAGCGGTTGGTCATCGACGTCATCGGGCTTGAACTCTCCCAGCAGTTGAAGGATCTGGTGGCCAAGGTACGGCCGGATGATCCTTATATTGCCGGTGTGCGAGTGGGCCAATTCCAACCCCGTGTGGTGAGGTTGGTGTTGGACCTCAAGCAGAGCGTGGCCCCCCAGGTGTTCAGTCTCCCTCCGGTGGCGAGCTACCAACACCGTCTGGTCTTTGACTTGCACCCGACCGTTGAGCAGGATCCCCTGCTGCAGTTTCTACAGGACAAGCTCAAGGCCGAAGGACAGGCCCAGCAGCGGATCGACGATGCCTTGGGCGACTTCATCGGAAGGGTTGGGAAGCCGGCACCATCGCGGCCTGCCTCAGGTCCCGAAACGCCGCCGGGGTTGACACCGCCCCCCACAGACCAGGCACCCCGTGCAGAAGACCTTCAGCGCCTGGAGCGGCTGATCATCGTGGCCATCGACCCCGGCCATGGCGGTGAGGATCCGGGGGCCGTTGGTCCAACCGGACTCAAGGAGAAGGACGTGGTGCTGTCCATCGGCCTCCAGTTGCGAGACCGCATCAACGCCACGCCAGGGATGCGCGCCTACATGACGCGCGACAGTGATTACTTTGTGCCGCTGGGTGAGCGCGTGCGCCGAGCACGCCGCATTCAGGCCGACCTCCTCGTCTCCATCCACGCCGATGCCTTCTTCACGCCGCAGGCGCGGGGTGCTTCGGTGTATGCGCTTTCCACGCAAGGCGCCAGCAGTGCAGCCGCCCGCTGGATCGCCGACAAGGAGAACGCCTCAGACGCCGTGGGCGGCATCAACGCGCCGGTTGCCGATGCCCAGGTCCTGCGTGCCATGCTCGATATGAGTACGACCGCACAGATCAATGACAGTCTGCAGTTGGGTGGTGTTCTGCTGACCCACCTGGACCGTGTGGGGCGTCTGCACAAGCGTCGGGTCGAGCAGGCGGGCTTTGCGGTTCTGAAGGCACCGGACGTGCCCAGTGTGCTGGTTGAGACAGCCTTCATCTCCAATCCAGATGAGGAGAAGCGCCTGGCGAGCACCGACTATCAGGCCGCTCTCGTGGAAGCGCTGCACCGCGGGATACGGCAATACTTTTCACGCAATCCGCCGGTAGCCCGGCGGCGTTCACTCTGAGCCCAAGCCATGTTGCATCCCCAAGCCCATGCCCTCCTGCAGTTGATGATCGACCGCGGAGTACCCCCGATGCACACACTGTCCGCGGTTGACGCCCGACAGGCGTATCAGCAGCGACGGCACCTGACGCAACCGCCCGCGCCCGCGGTCGCGCGCAGCGTCGACATCCACCCGGGCGAGCAATGGGCACCACCCGTTCGCGTGAGGGTGATTCAGCCCTTCGACATCGGACCTCACGATCGCCTGCCGGGCCTGATCTTCTTTCACGGAGGGGGCTGGGTCATCGGCGACCTCGACACGCACGACACGCTGTGCCGCCAACTGGCGCTCGCCGCAGGTGTGGCCGTGGTCTCGGTGGACTACCGATTGGCTCCCGAGCATCGGTTTCCGGCGGCTGTCGACGACTGCCTCGCAGCAGCGCGATGGGTACATGCCCATGCGCAAGATCTCGGGATCGACGCGAGACGACTGGCCCTGGGCGGCGACAGTGCGGGTGGCAACCTCGCCGCGGTGGTCGCGCTGACGCTGCGCGACGAGGGGCCCTCGACGGTCTTTGAGGCCTTGCGGCACCAACTGCTGATCTACCCCGCCACCGACATGCGGCGCGTGGCAGACTCCCATGAACGCAATGGGCAAGGCTACCTGCTGACCCGCGAGATGATGGCGTACTACCACGCCCATTACATGGGCGGTCCTGAACGCGACAGTGATTGGCGTGCATCGCCCCTGCTGCACCCGAACCTGAAAGGCTTGCCCCCGACACTTGTGCTGACAGCAGGCTACGATCCTCTGTGCGACGAGGGCCAACAGTTCGCACAGGCGCTCTCACTGGCGGGTGTGCCCTGCACCCAGGTCTGCTTTGAACGCCAGATCCACGGCTTCATCCTGATGGGTCAGGTCCTGGAGGAGGCCCATGCGGCGGTCGCGCTGTGCGCGGCTGAACTCAAACGGGCCCTTCACGCGGCTTGAGACCGCATGCCGCCTCAGTTCGCCCGACGCGCCTTCCACGCTCCGAAGATGGCCAACAAGCCCGGAATGATGATCAGCGCCCAAATGATGGCACTGAGGTTTTGCTGCACCCAGGTCAGATTGCCAAACCAGTAGCCCGCCAGCGTCAGCCCCACGACCCAAATCAGCGCGCCCACGACGTTGTAAAGCGTGAAGCGGCGACGGTTCATGGCCGCCACCCCGGCAACGAATGGGGCAAAGGTGCGGATGAACGGCATGAAGCGGGCCATGATGATGGTGATGCCGCCGTAGCGTTCATAAAAGTCGTGGGCCTGCTCAAAGGCGCGGCGATTGAACCACCGGCTTTGTTCCCAGGTCCAGACCTTCTGGCCCACGCGGGACCCGATCGTGTAGTTCACCTGGTCGCCGGTGATGGCCGCCACCAGGAGCAGCGCGATCACGATTTGGATGTCGATCAGGCCTGCACCGGCCAGCGCACCGGTGACAAAAAGCAGGGAATCCCCCGGCAGAAAGGGCATCACCACCAGGCCCGTTTCCACAAAGACGATCAAAAACAGCAAGGCATAGACCCAGGCGCCATAGGCCGCCACAAACTCGGACAGATGACGGTCGACGTGGAGGATGAAATCGATCAGAAACAGGGCGAAATCCATGGGCAAGATTGTCCCATCCCTACAATCTCCGCATGCGTTCCTCTGCCTCTGCGGCTGACCAACCGAAACCGCGCCGCCCCATCGCCGAACTGCCCGATGAATTGATCAGCCAGATCGCGGCTGGCGAAGTGGTGGAACGTCCGGCATCGGTCGTGCGCGAATTGCTGGACAACGCGTTGGATGCGGGCGCGCAGGACATCGTGGTTCGCCTGGCCGAGGGCGGCATTCGCGCCATCGTCATCGAAGATGATGGCCAGGGAATCGAGCCCCAGGAACTGGCCTTGGCGCTGCGGCGACACGCCACCAGCAAGATCGGCAGCCTCGCGGATCTGGAACAGGTTGCGACCATGGGCTTTCGTGGCGAGGCCCTCGCTGCCATCGCCTCGGTTTCGGATTTGAGGATCACCAGCCGCACCGCGGGCGCCAGCCATGCCATGGCCCTGGAGGCTCGAAGCGGGGAACTGTGCCCGGCCACCAGGATCGTGGGCACCACGGTTGAAGTGCGCGAACTCTTCTTTTCGACGCCTGCAAGACGCAAGTTCCTCAAAAGCGAGGCCACGGAGCTCGCGCACTGCGTTGAGGCGGTACGCCGTCACGCACTGGCACGGCCTGATGTGTCTTTTGCCATCTGGCACGGGGGGCGCCTGCTGCAGCAGTGGCGTGTACCGCCCCTGATCGACGAGGCATCAGACGCGGACACCTCGCGCCATCGTCGGATACGCGAAGTGCTGGGGGAGGACTTCCATGAGGCCAGTCTGCCGGTTCATGCCGATGCCGGTCCAATGAGGCTGAGAGGTCGCGTCGGACTGCCCGACATTGCCCGGCAGCGTGCGGACCAACAACATGTGTTCGTCAATGGCCGCTATGTCCGGGACAAGCTCATCAGCCACGCCTTGCGCGCGGCTTTTGAGGATGTGCTGCATGGTCAGCGGCAGCCGGCATGTGTCCTTTTCCTGGATGTGAAACCGGAACTGGTGGATGTCAATGTGCATCCGGCCAAGACGGAGGTTCGTTTCCGGGACGGCCGCGCGGTTCACCAGGTGGTCCAGCAGGCCATCGAGGCCCTGCTGGCTCAGCCCCGAGCAGGGCAACAGGGGCCAGACGAGCGAGCTGCACCTGGGACGGGCCGACGGCCGGCCGACTGGAATCCATCGGTTTCCATGGCGTGGCATCGGCTTCAGTCGCCGCTGGGCCTGCAGACGGCAGCTGCGCTCTATGCGCCCGGCCACCCGGCGGCCGACGCCGCGGCGATGGGTGCAGCCGTGACGACTCTCCAGGACAGCGCACCCTTGAACGCGGCCCCGTGGGCACATCCGAACCTTGCCTCGCAGCCCGCACAAGTGACGGGCGACGCCCCGGACCTGCGGGAGGCCGTTGCTTTCGCATCGGAGGACTGGCCCCTGGGGCGCGCATTGGCCCAGCTGCATGGGGCCTACATACTGGCCGAGTCCCGCCAAGGGTTGGTGCTGGTGGACATGCATGCCGCGCACGAGCGTATTGTTTATGAGCGGCTCAAGGCTGATGATGCTGCACGCGGCGGTGCACTGGCCTCACAGCCCTTGCTGATACCGGCCACTTTCTCAGCCACACCAGCGGAGATGGCGGCCGTACAAGACCATGCGTCCACGCTGTTGCAACTGGGCCTGGATCTGTCGCCCTTGGGCCCCTCGACCCTGGCCGTCCGCAGTCGGCCGGCCGCCCTCCCCCATGCCGATCCGGTGGGTTTGGCCCGAAGCGTGTTGGCCGATCTGGCCCAGTGGGGTGCCAGCCGTGTGGTCGGTCGCACGCGTGACGATATGCTGGCATCAATGGCCTGCCATGGAGCGGTGCGCGCCAATCGCATGCTCACCATTCCCGAGATGAATGCCCTGCTGCGCGACATGGAGCGGACCGAGCGGTCGGATCAATGCAACCATGGGCGACCCACATGGCGATTGCTGAGCTTGCGCGAGCTTGATCAGCTGTTCATGCGGGGCCGCTGACCCCCACGGAACGACGCCATGAACAGGCCCCCTGCCCAGAACGCCACACCGCATCCCGACGGGGAACGACTGTCCAAGCGAATGACCGCCTTGGGTTTGGCCTCGCGGCGCGAAGCCGACGAGTGGATCGACGCCGGCTGGGTGAAGGTGGATGGGCTTGTGGCCGTATTGGGACAGCGGGTGCGGCCCGAAGCGCGGATCGAGGTGGATCCCGCGGCGCGCCAGCAGCAGGCACAACGCGTCACGATTCTTCTGCACAAACCGGTCGGCTATGTCAGCGGCCAGGCCGAAGACGGCTATTTGCCTGCTGCGAGTCTGGTCAAGGCCGACACCCGATGGGCGGAGGATCGCGGGCCCACGCGCTTCCATCCCGGCCAGTTGCGCCATTTGGCGCCTGCCGGCCGGCTCGACATCGACTCGACCGGACTGCTGGTGCTGACGCAGGACGGCCGAATCGCCAAGCAGCTCATCGGCGAAGACTCGGCAGTGGAAAAGGAATACCTGGTGCGTGTGGCCTACCGGGGACCAGGCCGACTGCCGGCGCAAGCGCTGGCCCAGCTCCAGCACGGCCTGAGCCTGGACGGCGTCCGACTCAGGCCCGCAAGGGTGAGCTGGCAGAACGAAGACCAGTTGCGCTTCGTACTCCGCGAAGGACGCAAGCGTCAGATCCGCCGCATGTGCGAACTGGTCGGTTTGGACGTGTTGGGGCTCAAGCGCGTGCGCATTGGCAGCGTGGTGCTGGGCAAGTTGCCGCCGGGACAATGGCGCTACCTGGGTCCGCACGAAACCTTCGCTTGAGCATTCGGTGATCGATTCGGACCGCGACCCCTTGGACCGATGGGTGGGCCTCGTCGGCCCCACCGCCAGCGGCAAAAGCGGGATCGGCTTGATGGTCGCCCACCAGGTCGATGTGGAAATCGTGAGCGTGGACTCCGCGCTGGTTTATCGCGGCATGGACATCGGCACTGCAAAACCCACCCCACGGGAACGCGCGCAGATTCCGCACCATTTGATCGACTTGATGGAGCCAACGCAGCGGTATTCGGCCGCCCAGTTCGCCATCGATGCCCGCCGGCTCATACGGGAGATCAACGCCCGCGGACGCTTGCCGCTGCTGGTGGGCGGCACCATGCTCTACGTCAAGGCCCTGATGGACGGCCTGGACGCCATGCCCAGCACGGACCCGAAACTGCGCGAATCAATTTTGGCGGAGGGCCGCGCCAAGGGATGGCCCACCCTGCATGCTGCGCTGCAGGCGGTGGATCCCATCAGCGCCGCGCGGATCAAGCCCCATGACGCCCAGCGCATCCAGCGAGCATGGGAGGTCTGGCGCCAGACCGGTCGTGCACTCTCGAGCTATCACAGCGGCCCCCGCTTAGCGTCGCTCGGCATCCCGCCCCGGATTCTGATCAGCCTGGAGCCGCAAGAACGCGCTTGGCTTCACGAACGCATTGCCCAACGGTTCGACTACATGCTCGAACAGGGCTTGCTGGAGGAAGTTCAGGCCCTGCGCGCCAGGGGAGATCTGGATCCCGAACTGCCCTCGATGCGCAGCGTGGGCTATCGTCAGGTTTGGCAAGCCCTGGATGCGGGTCTGCACAGTGACAAGCTGGTGTCCATGGTCCGAGAGACCGGGATTGCCGCCACGCGCCAGCTCGCCAAGCGGCAGCTCACCTGGCTGCGCAGCATGGAAGGACGATGCACGATGAATGCGCAAGATACAAACACGGCTCACGCAGTGGTGGACTTGGTGAAGCACCATGCTCAAGGTTGAAGGCCTGGGCAAGCGTTATGGGGATCATTGGATTTTCCAAAACGTCGATTTTCAGGTCGAACCCGGCGAGGTGGTGGCCGTGCTGGGTGAATCGGGTGTGGGCAAATCGACGCTGCTCAATGGACTGGCCGCGCTCGATTCGGTTGAGGCGGGCCGCATTCAACTGGATTCGATGGATGTGTTGTCGCTCGATTCCGAGTCTCAGGCCCTCTGGCGTCGACACCATGTGGGGTTCGTGTTTCAGGCCTTTCATGTCCTGCCCCATCTGACCGTCGCACAGAACGTCGCACTGCCGCTGATGCTGTTGAACGCGCCCCGTGCACAGCGTGATGCAAGGGTCCGCGAAATGCTGCAGGCAGTGGGCCTTGAGGGATTCGATGCGCGGGAGCCCCGAACGCTGTCGGGTGGACAGCTGCAACGCGTGGCCATCGCACGCGCTCTTGCCCATCGGCCCAACCTGGTGCTGGCCGACGAACCCACGGGCAATCTGGACCCGCAAACGGCCGGTCGCGTGATCGACCTGCTGCGCCAGCAGGTTCGCGAAATGAAGGCCGCGTGCGTGCTCGTCACGCACTCCGAGGCTGCAGCCGGCGTGGCGGACCGGGTGCTGCGGCTGCAGGCCGACGGCATGTGGCCCGCGTGAGGGCCCGCGGATGAGGTCGCTGGTCTTTTTGCTCACCCTGCTGCGCCAGGTCAGCCTGCGCGAGTGGCGGCTGCATCCGGTCCGCCAAGGGCTTGCCATCGTCGCCGTGGCCTTGGGTGTGGCGCTGGCTTTCTCGGTGCACCTGATCAATGAATCCGCGCTGTCCGAGTTCTCTTCGGCGGTTCGAAGCGCGACGGGCGAGTCCGACGGCGCCTTGCATTGCCCGCAGGCTTGCGACGATCGCCTGTGGGACGTGCTGGCGGCTCAAGACGGTGTGGAGGCGGCCACCCCCGTGCTCGACATCGACACCTATGCGCTGGGGCCCCAGGGCGAACGCAAGGCGCTCAAGGTGCTGGGGCTGGATGCCCTGACGGTGGCTGCGGTGGCACCCGACCTGCTGCCACGCATGGCCGAGCCCGCCGGATCGGCAGCGCCGACGGAAACTCGGCTGGCTTTTCTTGAGCCCGATCGCCTTTTTCTGAATCCGGCCGCCTTTCAAGTGCTGCAGGTGCGGGTGGGCGATCGCGTGGGTGTACAGGCCGGCCTGGATATTCGGCACTTCAAGGTCGCAGGGTCCGTGGCTGCGGGTGGTTCGCCGCTGGCAGTACTGGACATTGCCGGTGCCCAGGACCGATTCCATGCGCAGGGGCGGGTGAGCCGCATCGAATGGCGACTGGAGCCTGGCTACACCCTGCAATCGCTGGAGGCGGCTTGGCGCAAACAGGCTTGGTGGCCCACCGGGGGACGCGTTCAAGCCCCTGAAGAGGGTACCCAACGCGTGTCCACCGCTTCACGGGCGTACCGTGTCAACCTCACGGTGCTGGCACTGGTGGCCCTGTTCGTGGGTGCATTCCTCGTGTTTTCGGTGCAAGCCCTGTCGGTATCCCAGCGAATGCCATCACTGGCCTTGCTGGGCGTGATGGGATTGTCGGCGCGACAGCGCCTGCAACTGATTCTGGCCGAGTCCGTGCTCCTGGGATTGGTGGGCAGCGCAATGGGCCTGCTGTTGGGCACGGGTGCAGCCTGGCTGGCCCTGCGCTGGCTTGCGGGTGATCTCGGCGGCGGCTACTTTCCCGGCATCGCGCCGAGCCTGCAGTTCTCCGGTACGGCGGCGCTGGTGTTCGGCGTGCTGGGAATGGTCGCCGCGGTTCTGGGCGGATGGGCTCCGGCTCGACAGGCACAGGCCATGGCTCCGGCGCAGGCCCTCAAGGGCCTGGGTGGCGCGGCCGTGCGCGCCATGCCGTCCTGGCTGGGCCCCTCGGTGCTCCTGCTCGGAACAGCGCTGGCCTTCGCGCCCTCATGGAAAGGCTTGCCGCTGGCCGCTTACGGAGCCGTTGCGCTGATGCTCCTGGGCGGTATCGCCTGCGTCCCCTCGGTGGTGAATGGGGTGCTGCGTTGGGCACACCCCGAGGACCAGCCTCTGGCCGTGTTGGCCGTCGGGCGCGCCCGCCACGAACGGCAGGCCGCAACGGTCGCGGTGGCGGGCGTTGTTGCCAGTCTGAGCCTGGCAGTCGCCCTGACGGTGATGGTATCGAGCTTCCGAAGCGGCGTATCGCAGTGGTTGGAGCAGGTGCTGCCGGCGGACCTCTACGCCCGCACGGCCACCAGCAGCGCGGCCAGTGAGGGGGCCTTCCTGCCGCCACGCTTCATCGAGGCGGCATCCCAGTTGCCCGGGGTTGATCGACTCGAAGGGGCCCGGGTCCGCAGCCTGGTCCTCGATCCTGAACGCCCGGCGGTCAGCCTGATTGCACGACCCCTGAGTCCCGGGACCAGCCCCAGCCGAAGCGCGGCACAGGTCTTGCCCATGGTCGGTCCGGTGCTGCCGATGGATCGCCTGGCGCAAGCCTCGTCGGCGGGCGCCGTGCCGGAATCACCGCCCATCGCGGGCTATGTGAGCGAAGCCATGGAGATGCTCTACGGCGCGGGGCCCGGGACCATTCTGGAACTCCCCTTGGCCGGATCGAGACATCCGAACGCCGAACAGGCTCCCCCGTTCCTGCGTGTGATGGTCATGGGGGTTTGGCGGGACTACGCCCGGCAGTTCGGGGCGGTGGCCATCGATATCGAGGACTATCAGCGACACACGGGAGACCGGCGCATCAACGATCTGGCCCTGCAGTTGCAGCCTGGAACCGACGCAACCCTGATCCAGCAGGCCTTGCGCGGTCTGGCGCCCGAGGCTTCCCTGATCGAGTTTGCCGTGCCCAGCGAGATCCGCACGATCTCCATGCGCATCTTCGATCGCAGCTTCGCAGTCACCTACTACCTTCAGGCGCTGGCCATCGGCATCGGTCTCTTCGGCATCGCTGCCAGTTTTTCGGCACAGGTCCTGGCACGCCGCAAGGAGTTCGGGCTGCTGCAGCACCTGGGACTGACGCGCCGGCAGATCCTCGCGGTGGTGGCTGGTGAGGGGGCCGCATGGACAGCCGGGGGCGCATTGGCAGGAGTGGCCCTGGGACTGATGGTCAGCGCGGTGCTGGTGCATGTGGTCAATCCCCAGAGCTTTCACTGGACGATGGAGCTCATCGTGCCTTGGATGCGACTGGCCCTGCTGGCCGGAGCCGTCTTGCTCGCCGGCAGCGCCACGGCCGCATTGGCTGCACGCTCGGCGGCATCGTCCGATGCTGTCCAAGCGGTTCGGGAGGATTGGTGATGCGTGCAGGATGGTCCCGGCGCGCCTGGTTGATGGGCCTGTTGGGGCCGTTTGCTGCGCCGGGCGCCGCGGGCACTCCAGTGGGGCCACCGGTTCATCCCGACGACGATCTCCCACGCCTGGGCCGTGCGCTGCGCTGGCCGCGTGATTTTGGTGCCCATCTGGGAACGCGGATCGAGTGGTGGTACGTCACTGGCGTCTTGCACGCGGCGACCGCCGGTCAGTCCCCAACGACAGGGCCCGAGGATCCCCTCTTCGGTTTTCAGATCACTTTCTTTCGCACGAGAACAGCAGCTGCCGATCGACCGCATGAACCAGCGGGCCGCCTGGCACCTCGCCATCTCCTGTTTGCGCATGCGGCGCTGACCGATGTTCGCGCAGGACGACTGGTGCACGCCGAGCGGATCGCCCGGTGGAGCGGCGAGCAAGCGGCATCACCTGTCAGCGACCCCAGGGAACCGTTCACGCCATGGGCACACGCCAGCCGGGATGACACCGATGTACGGATTGGCCGCTGGCGTCTCGCCCGCGGTGGTGCACCGCAGGCCTCGACCTATCACGGCGTGTGGCAGGATGGCCGTGCCGAATTCGGTCTTTCGCTCCAGCTTCAGGCGACCCAGCCTGTTTTGCTCCAAGGCGAGGACGGTTACAGCCGCAAGAGCCCCCGACCCGGGCACGCCAGCGGCTACTACAGCCAACCGCAGTTGCGGGTCGACGGCAGGGTTAGCCTTCGAGGCCAGAACCAAGCGGTGCGTGGAACGGCCTGGCTCGACCATGAATGGAGCAACCGTCTCCTGGATCCGCAAGCGGTGGGCTGGGATTGGTTGGGCTTGAATCTGGATGACGGCAGCGCACTGACCGTGTTCCAGTTGCGCCGCGCCGATGGGACTGCGCTTTGGGCGGGTGGCTCTTGGAGGCCCCCCGGACGCACCGTCCGCTCCTTCGAAGCCCCTGAGGTGAGGATGCGGCCGGGCCGCGTCTGGCGCAGCGGCGCAACGGGTGCCCAGTACCCGGTGGAGTGGGACCTCTCGACGCCAGCGGGTCATTACACGGTCCGTGCCCTGGTGGACGCACAGGAGCTCGACAACCGCAACCGCACCGGCACGGTGTACTGGGAGGGCTTGAGTGCCCTGCTGGACGAACGGGGTCGCCGGTTGGGCTGGGGCTATCTGGAGATGACCGGCTATGCGGGTCGTCTCCAGCTGTGAACGCATTCTTGGTACGCTCAGGGTTTTGACCAGCCGTTCACCCATGCCTGCGGTCCAAACGAACACAGGGGCTGCGGACCACAAGCCCGGTGGTGCCCCAGCCGGCGTCAGCGACGCGGGGCCCTCTGAACGCTCCAAGGGCAAAAGCCCCAAGTCCCTCAGCGGTCTGCTCCCCTTCCTGCGTCCCTATCGCCTGCAGATGGGTCTGGCCCTGATTTTTCTGCTCCTGGCTGCGGCCAGCACCTTGGCCTTCCCGGTGGCACTCAAGAGCCTGATCGACCAGGGCTTTGTTTCCGCCGACCCCGCCGAGCAGCTGATGGACCTCCGGGGTCACTTTGCGGCGTTGTTCGGCGTGGGTGCGGCACTGGGGCTGTTTTCCGCCGCTCGCTTTTACATGGTGACCTGGCTGGGCGAACGCGTGACCGCAGACTTGCGCACGGCCGTTTACGCCCATGTGCTGCAACAGAGCCCGGCATTCTTCGAAACGACGCAGACCGGTGAGGTCATCAGCCGGCTGACGACCGATACCACCCTGGTCCAGACCGTGGTGGGCTCATCGCTGAGCATGGGACTGCGCAACACGGTGATGGGTATCGGCGCCTTGGTCATGTTGGTGGTGACCAACCCGGCGGTGATGGCTCAGGTGCTGGGCATGCTGATCCTGGTGGTGCTGCCCTCCCTGTACTTCGGTCGACGTGTGCGCAAACTGTCCCGCGCCAGCCAGGACCGGGTTGCCGACACCAGCGCCATTGCAGCCGAAGTGCTCAATGCCATGCCGGTGGTGCAAAGCTACACCCAGGAATCCCGAGAAGCGCAGCGATTCCATGCAGCCACCGAAGCGGCCTTTGAAACCGCCCGTCGCCGCACCCGCATCCGTTCGGTGCTGGTGGGCTTCATCATCACCGCCACCTTCGCCGCGCTGCTGTGGGGGCTGTATCAGGGTACCCAATCGGTTCTGGAGGGCCGAATCACCGCCGGCCACCTGGGACAAACCGTGGTGTTCGTCATCATCCTCATCAGCAGCGTGGCGGTGCTTTCGGAGGTCTACGGTGACCTCCTGCGCGCCGCAGGCGCAACCGAACGGTTGATGGAGCTGCTCGCTGCCCAATCGCCGGTGGCCGATCCGGCGGATGTCCATTCATTGCCTGCGGCTCAGGAGGGATCGGCTGTCCGATTCGAAGGCGTGAGCTTTCACTACCCCTCCAGGCCGAACACCCCAGCCCTTCGGAACCTGAACCTGGAGATCACGCCGGGTCAGACCATCGCCCTGGTCGGTCCCAGTGGTGCAGGCAAGAGCACCGTGCTGCAACTGCTGCTGCGCTACTACGATGTCCACCAAGGCCGCATCACCGTGGATGGCGTGGACATTCGGCTCGCAGGGCTGAAGGCCTTGCGGGAACGCATCGGCATCGTTCCCCAGGACAGCGTGATCTTCTCCACCAGCGCATTGGAAAACATCCGCTACGGCTGTCCGCAAGCCACTGATGAGCAGGTCATGGCCGCTGCACGGGCGGCCCATGCGCATGGGTTCATCTCGGCCCTTCCGGAGGGCTATCAGAGCTTCCTGGGCGAACGCGGCGTGCGCCTCTCGGGCGGACAGCGACAGCGAATCAGCATTGCGCGGGCCATCCTGAAGAACCCTCCCCTGCTGCTCCTGGACGAGGCCACCAGTGCGCTGGACTCGGAGAGCGAACGCATGGTGCAGGCCGCCTTGGAAGCCGCCATGCAGGGCCGCACGACCATCGTGGTGGCGCATCGCCTGGCCACCGTTCAACGCGCCGACCGTATTCTGGTATTGGAATCCGGTGAATTGATCGAAGAGGGTACGCACAACGAACTCATGGCACGCGAGGGCCTCTATGCCCGGCTCGCATCCATGCAGTTCGGCCTGAATGCACCCGCCGGCGAGGCCTGATACCGGCGGGTTCCGGGCAGGTTCGTCGGCATCAGACAAAATCTCCACCATGAATGCCCGCCCCATCCGCTCCCAATACGAAGATTTCATGCGCCATGTGTTTGAGCATGGCGTGGCCAAAGGCGATCGCACCGGAACGGGCACGCGCAGCGTCTTTGGGCATCAGATGCGGTTCAATCTCCAGGAGGGATTTCCGCTGGTGACCACCAAAAAGGTGCACCTCAAGAGCATCATCCTCGAGTTGCTGTGGTTCCTGCGCGGCGACTCCAACGTGAAGTGGCTGCAGGACCGCGGCTGCACCATCTGGGACGAATGGGCCCGGGAAGATGGCGACCTCGGTCCGGTCTATGGCGTGCAGTGGCGCAATTGGCCGACGCCGGATGGTGGCCACATCGACCAAATCGAGCAGGTGATGCAGCAACTGCGCACGAACCCGGACTCACGCCGGATCATCGTCAGCGCGTGGAACGTGGCGGACCTGCCGCAGATGGCCCTGATGCCTTGTCACGCCTTCTTCCAGTTCTATGTCGCACCGCCTTCCCAACATGGTAGCCGTGGCACCTTGAGTTGCCAGCTCTATCAGCGCAGCGCCGACATCTTTCTGGGCGTGCCTTTCAACATCGCCTCCTACGCCCTGCTCACCCACATGTTGGCCCAGCAATGCGATCTCGAAGTGGGCGACTTCATCTGGACGGGTGGTGACTGCCACATCTATGACAACCACGTGGAGCAGGTGCAACTGCAACTCTCACGCACACCCTTGCCCTATCCGGTCTTGAATATCCGCCGCAAGCCCGAAAGCCTCTTCGACTACTCGCTGGAGGATTTTGAGGTCTTGGACTACCAACACCATCCGGCGATCAAGGCGCCGGTGGCGGTCTGAGCGCGCGTGGTGTCTCGGCCCACTTGAACGTGCAGTCTGCGACCCCATGGCGCCCGAGCGGGCGCGACCTCATCTTGTTGGCGGCCCTCACCCTGATGTGGGGCGTGAATTGGCCGATGATGAAGTTCTCGCTGCGCGAACTCAGCCCCCTGTGGTTCCGCGCCTGGACGATGAGCGGCGGAGCCCTGCTGCTGTTGGTCTTCTTCCATTGGCGCGGTTTGAATCTGCGCGTGCCACGCGCGCAGTGGTTGGCCATCGCCTGGTTGGCCCTTCCCAACATACTGGGCTGGCACGGTCTTTCCATCGTGGGTCTGAGCGGCCTGCCCTCAGGCCGAGCCGCCATCCTGGGTTTCACCATGCCGGTTTGGACCGTCTTGGTCGCCATCCTGTTGGGCGAGCAACGGCTGAGCCGACGCGTCTTCATTTCTGTGGTGGCCGCGACGGCGGCCGTCGGTCTTCTGGCCGCGCACGAGATCAACACCTTGGCTGGCAATCCCGTGGCCGTGCTGTGGATGCAGGGCGGTGCGCTGTGCTGGGCACTGGGTACGGTGCTGATGCGCCGCTCGGATTTGGGACTCCCCACTGAGGCCGTCACCGTGTGGATGATGGTGCTCGGAGCGGCCTGCTTCTGGCTGGTCGCGCCGCTGTTCGAGCCTTTTCCGGACGTCAACACCCTCAGCGTGGGTCTGTGGTGGTCTTTGGCCTACGGCGTGGTGCTGAACTACGGCTACGCGCAGGTGATCTGGTTCTCCATGGCCAAGCGCCTCCCGCCCTCGGCCAGCGCCTTCTCGATCATGGCCGTCCCGGTGGTGGGCACCTTGACCGCGACATTCATCGTGGGTGAAGTCCCCCGTGCCACGGACTGGGCCGCGGCGGTCTGCGTGATGGTGGCGATTGCCGCCGCCCTGATTCCGGTGCGCGCACAATCCAGGGCATGAATCGTCCCGCCTGCCTGAGTCTGATTGCCGCCGTGACGCGAGACCGTGGGATTGGCCTGAACAATCAATTGCTCCTGCATCTGCCCGAAGACCTGAAGCACTTCCGGCGTGTGACCATGGGGTGCCCCGTCATCATGGGTCGAAAGACTTGGGAGAGCCTTCCTTCAGCCGTTCGACCGCTTCCCGGAAGGCGCAATGTGGTCATCAGCCGCCTGGCCGCCCTGGAATGTCCCGGTGCCGAGGTCTGTCACTCCATGGAAGCTGCGCTGGCACGCCTGGACGGGCAGCCCAAGGTATTCGTCATCGGTGGAGCTCAGGTTTACGCAAGGGCATTGCCGCATGCGGATGAACTTGTACTCACGGAAATCGATGCGCAGATGCCGGCCGACGCCTTCTTTCCCGCCTGGAGTCCGTTGGAGTTTGAACTGGTCGATCGCCAGTTGCCCTCACCCGATGCGATGGCGGTGACGGCCCCCTATGTCTTTTCCACCTATCGAAGGAAAAAACGATGAGTGCAGCGCGCACCGTGCCGCCCCCAGACGCGGCGGCACCGGAGACCCCGACAGCCGATTCGACCGCTGGACAAGCGCTTGACACCTTGTTGGCGCGTGGGCCTTGGACCGGTCAGGGCCGTGTGCAAACGCCAAGGGGTACGCTGGACTATCGCAGCACCGTCGAGTTCCTGCCCGTGACGGATGACCGCCTGGGATCCACGGGCGCACCGCCGCTGGCTGCGGTGATGTGCACGGCTTATGAAGTGACCCCGGCCGCTTCGGCCCCCGCAGCCGCTGACGGCTCGGGGCTCGCACCAGCACCGCGTCCCGTCTGCTTTGCCTTCAATGGTGGCCCGGGTTCCGCATCGATCTGGCTGCAGTTGGGTGCACTCGGGCCCAAACGCGTGGTGATTCGGGACGATGGTTACGCACCTGCACCGCCCTATGCGGTTCAAGACAACCCGCTGACCTGGTTGTCCCATTTCGACCTCGTGTTTCTGGATCCACCGCACACCGGCTGGGCCTTGGCGCGCGACGATGAAGCCCGGAAGAAGGTCTTGAGCGTGGATGGTGACGTGGCGGCGCTCACGGGCGTGATACGCCAGTGGCTCACGCGTCATCGGCGGTGGAATTCAGCGGTCTACCTGGCCGGTGAAAGCTACGGCACCACGCGCGGGGCCGCGCTGGCGGACAGTCTGCAGGCGGCAGGCGTGGCGCTGTCGGGCCTGATTCTCGTGTCATGCGCGATGGACTTGCAGACCTTGCGGTTCACGCCGGCCAATGATCTGCCTTTTGCGCTGTTCCTGCCCGCCATGGCCAACACATCGCAATTCCACGGACTGCTCAAAGGGTCCGTGGGGGCGTCGTCGCAAGCCGCGCGCGAGGCGGCCGAGCGCTTTGTGGAGGAAGACTATTTGAGCGCCCTTCACCTGGGCGGACGGCTTTCCTCCGCCCGGTTCCGTCGAATCGCCAAGCGCCTGTCCGAGCTCACGGGACTGTCTGCACCGCTCATCGAGCAGCACAACCTGCGGATCACCGAGCAGCTCTATTTCTTCGAGGCGATGCGAACGCAAGGCCGCATCATCGGCCGACTCGAGTCACGGGTCACCGGTCCCATGGGCGCCAATCGCAGCCGCGCCTGGGAATTCGATCCTGGAATCGACGCCATCAGCGGCCCCTACAGCATGGCCGGTCAGGCGTACTTCGGCCAGGCGTTGGGCATTGACCTTCAAGCGCCCTACAAGGTGATCAATGGTGAGGTGAACAAGGGCTGGAACTGGAACCGCGGAGAAGCCCAAGGCAATCACTTCTGCAGCACCACTGCGGACCTGTCGCGCGCCATGCGCCGCAATCCGCACCTGAAGTTGCTCGTGGCCAGTGGGCGCTACGACCTGGGAACTCCCTACAGCGCCACCGACTGGTCGCTGGCACAACTGGACATCCCCGCCGACGTGCGCCAGCGCATCACGCATCGCTACTACGATGCCGGGCATATGATGTACACGAGAGAGGCCGACTTGAAGGCCCTGGAGCGCGATTTGACCGAATGGCTTTCGAGCGACTGAAGCAAACAACTTCGCTGATGCCCTGAAAGAACGACGCAACGGTAGCGCCGGGGATGAGCCCAGGACTACAGAATCTGCAACAGGAGAAGCGCCATGTCCGGAGGAGGATTCCATGTGCACGGTCCACATGACCACGAGCTCGAGCATGCCCGCAGTGGTGACGCCCACCACGATGATCACGGGGATGAGGCCAGCAAGCGCGTCACCAACCGGATCGCCCTGTTCACGGCGATGATCGCCACCGTCGGCGCCCTGTTCGCCTACATGGGAGGTGCGACACAAGCCAATGCCGGCATGTACAAGAACAACGCGGCCATCAAGAAGACCGAGGCTTCCAACCAATGGAACTACTTCCAAGCCAAGAGCACCAAGCAGTCGCTGGCTGAAGTCTCACGGGATCTGAGTCCAAGCAGCACAGAGCGAGAGAAGTACCAGGCCAAGATCGACCGGTACGAGAAGGAAAAGACCGAGATCAAGTCCGTTGCCGAAGGCCTGGAGCAGCAGGCGCGCGACTGGGATCTGAAGTCAGACGCACAGATCCACCTGCACCACCGCTGGGCACAGGCCACCACGGTGCTTCAGGTGTCGATCGCCTTGGCGGCCATCGCGCTGCTCACTCGGCGGCGCTGGCTGGAGTGGGGCATGTACGGCACCGGACTCTTGGGTCTGCTGGTCGGCGCGGCTGCCGTGATGCATTGGTAGCCGTGCAGCTGGCGACCTGGAACGTCAATTCCCTGTCGGTGCGCTTACCGCACCTGCAGGCTTGGCTGGCAGCGCATCCCGTGGATGCCATCGTGCTGCAGGAAACCAAGCTGACCGACGACAAGTTCCCACACGCCGAACTGGCCGATGCCGGATGGCAAGCGGTCTGGTTCGGTCAAAAAACCTATAACGGTGTGGCGCTCCTGGTCCCAGCGGCAGGTCCAGCCCCCCTCGAGGTGGTTCGCAACATTCCTGGTTTTGCGGACGAACAGGCCCGCGTGATTGCCGCCACGCTGCCCGCGGCCGTTTCGTCCGAAACAGCGGCATCACAGAACCTTCGGGTCATTGGGGCCTACTTTCCCAATGGACAGGCTCCGGGCACGGACAAGTTCAGCTACAAGATGAATTGGCTCGCCGCCTTACGGGACTGGGTGCGAGATGAACTGACCCGTCACACCCAGCTCGTGTTGATGGGCGACTTCAATATTGCGCCGGAGGACCGTGATGTCCATGACCCCGTGGCCTGGGCCGGGCAAATCCACTGCACGGCCGAGGAACGCTCACATTTTCGCGACCTGCTGGCCCTGGGTCTGCATGACGCCTTTCGCCTGTTCGAGCAGCCCCCGAAGAGCTGGAGTTGGTGGGACTATCGAAATCTGGCGTTTCGGAAGAACCAAGGGCTGCGCATCGACCACATTCTGGTCAGCGAAGCACTCCGACCCTTCGTGAAATCCTGTGCCATCGACAAGGAGCCGCGCCGCGCAGACCGGCCGAGCGACCATGCACCCGTGGTCGTGACGCTGGGCTGAGGGCTGCACACCCGGTTGCTTCGGGCAGCACCACGACCTTTGAAGCGTCAGCCCAGGCCTCTAACCAGGGCCCTCAGGCTTCAGTCTTCGAGCCCCAACTCCTGAATCTTGCGGGTAATCGTGTTTCGACCGATGCCCAGTCGCTGTGCGGCCTCGATGCGCCGCCCGCGCGTGACCTCCAGGGCCGTCCGGATCAATTGCGATTCGAATCGACGGCTCAAGACATCCCACACCTCAGCTTCACCCGTGTCCAGCAGGGTCCGCGTCTGCGTCTCCAGACACTTGAGCCATTCCTCATCGGCGCTCCGTGCTGCAGACACGAAAGAACCGTCTGCACCACGCGAGAGTGAACCGCCCAGTCCCGCGGTCGACAAAGCATCATGACCCACTGGGGGCGCATCGGTCGGTACCGCCGGCGCAAGAGGCGCTTCGCGTGGCGCACTGAGCTCCCCAAGCGCCGCCCCCGAAGGCGCACCCGCATCCTGCGGCTGTACCGGCGCCACGCTGCGCAAAACAGGTGCTGGGGTCGCGGTCAGCTCGGGCGGCAGGTCTTTGGGCTCCACCACCTGGGCGGGTGCCATGACCGTGAGCCAATGGCACATGTTCTCCAGCTGGCGGACATTGCCTGGGAAATCGAAGTTGGACAGGCGCTGCATGGCCGCATCACTCAGGCGCTTGGCCTCCACGCCCAGATCGCGGGCACTGCGCTGCAAAAAGAAACGGGCCAGCACCGGCACATCCTCGCGGCGCTCGCGCAGCGGTGGCAGCCGCAACCGAATCACATTGAGTCGGTGGAACAGATCTTCCCGGAACACCCCTTGTCGCACACGCTCCTCCAGGTTCTGGTGCGTCGCGGCGATCACGCGAACCTGGCTGCGCAGCGGTTGATGGCCGCCCACGCGATAGAACTGTCCATCCGAGAGAACACGCAACAACCGTGTCTGAAGGTCCAAGGGCATGTCGCCAATTTCATCCAGGAACAAGGTGCCGCCTTCGGCCTGCTCGAATCGGCCTCGCCGCATGGCCTGCGCACCCGTGAACGCCCCCCGTTCGTGACCGAACAGTTCGCTTTCGAGCAGGTCTTTGGGAATCGCGGCCGTGTTGATCGCCACGAAAGGCCCCGAGGCCCGCGGGCTGTGCTTGTGCAAGGCACGCGCCACCAATTCCTTTCCCGCACCGCTTTCGCCCGTGATCATGACGGTGACGTGGCTTTGGCTTAAACGACCGATGGCTCGAAACACATCCTGCATCGCCGGTGCTTGGCCGAGGATCTCGGGTGTCTCATCGGCGCGTTCCTCCGCAACGGCTTCGCGCAGACTTTCGTCCACCGCACGGCGAACGAGTTCCACGGCGCGAGGCACATCGAAGGGCTTGGGCAGGTACTCGAAGGCACCCCCCTGAAATGCCGAGACGGCACTGTCGAGGTCGGAGAAGGCCGTCATGACGATGACCGGAAGGCCTGGTAGCCGCTCCTTGATCTGCGTCAGTAGATCAAGACCAGAGCCACCGGGCATCCGGATGTCGCTGACCAGCACCTGCGGACTGTCGGACTCCAGGGCTGCCAAGACGTCTCGCGTCTGACTGAAACTGCGAACCGGCAGCTGCTCGCGCGCGAGTGCGCGCTCCAGCACGAAGCGGATGGATTGGTCGTCATCAACGATCCAGATGGATTTCATCGCGGCCCTGGTTCACTGCAAGCAGCCACGGGACCTGTGGACAGGCCTCACGGCAGCGGGATGAAGATCTTGAATACCGTCCGGCCAGGTGCACTTTCGCACTCGATCGTGCCCTGGTGTTGCTGCACAAACGTCTGCGCCAGTGTCAGTCCCAAGCCTGAACCGCCCTCCCGCCCCGACACCAAGGGGAAGAAGATGCGGTCCAGCAGTTCCTCAGGAATACCCGGTCCGTTGTCTTCGATATGCAATTCCAATGCCAAGCGCCATCGCTGCTTGCCCACCGTCACCTGGCGCAAGGCTCGGGTGCGCAAGAGAATACGCGCCTGCCCCTGAGCACGCCGGGCCTCGAGCGCCTGGGCGGCATTGCGAACAATGTTGAGCACCACCTGAATCAATTGCTCCAGGTCGCCCCGGAACTCGGGTAGCGAGGCGTCGTAGTCCCTCACGACGTCCAGACCGTGCGGGAACTCCGACATGATCAGCAGCCGCACCCGCTCGCACACTTCGTGGATGTTCACATCCCCCACGATCCGTGCCTGCCGGTGTGGCGCCAGCAAACGATCCACCAGATGCTGCAGTCGGTCAGCCTCCTTGACGATCACCGTGGTGTACTCGGCCAAATCCTCACGCCCTTCCACCTCCATGGCCAGCAGCTGTGCAGCCCCGCGGATGCCTCCCAGCGGATTTTTAATCTCATGGGCCAGGTTGCGGATCAATTCCTTGGTCGCCTGGGCCAAGTCGAGCACCCGTTCCTCGCGGTCCAGTCGCGTCTGTTGCCGGATCTCCACCAACTCCACGAGCAGGGCGCCGCTGCCGTCCTGCAGTGAGGTGACGAAGACGTGCACCGGCAAGGGTTCGAGGCTGGCCGCCGACGGCAAACCCCGGCGAAGCAGCCCATCGAATCGACCGGTCGCAAACTCATAGCGCGCCACGGACTCCAGGCTTTCCTGCAGCGGCATGGGGTCGGCCAACCACTCGAGCAGGGAGCCTCGGGTCAGACCGCGTCGCGAGACGCCCACCACATCCTCGAAGCAGGCGTTTACAAACAGGCAGCGACCGTCGCGCTGCACGATCGCCACCAAGGTGGCCAACTGGTCGAATGCGCTCCAGGCACCAGACGGCCCCTGCGCAGGCGCAGACTGAGGCTCCATCATGGGGTACACGCGATCTTCATGGGTTCAACGCAGTCGGGCCAGCTCGCGGCGTATGGCCTCGATATCGCTCTCCGCGCGCCGAATCTCGGCGGAGTCGCTGTCCTTGCGATCCTCGGGCTTGGCTGCATCCCAGCGCCGGCGCGCATCCTGCAGCCGCGTCTCTTCCCGGCGCAATTCGGCCTCCAGGATCCGTCGGGCTTCACCGTCGCGGGGAACCGGCTCCGACTTCGCCCGGCTTGGCTGGGCCTGCGCCACAGGAAGATCCGTCAGCGCGCGGCATTGGCCACTGCGTGCCTGCGCCGGTGTCAACGCATCGGTGTAGAGAACCGGCGGCCCCGGACAACGGTACACCACGGGCTCCGTGGCCGCCTGCGCTCGGTCCGTCACCGACAGTCCCGCGGACACGGCCAACAGTGACACGAAGGCAGCCCAAACGCCACGGCCTCCAGGGTGCTTCAAACCCATCGTCCGGTCAGCACAGCACTGTCGTGGGGTGACAACCATCGTCGGTCCATTATGGAACACCCCATCCCGGCGATGGGCCGAAAAAAAGCGGCCCGAAGGCCGCTTTTCCAGACCATCGCGCCGGCAATCCAGCAGGCGCAGACGGCAGTCGAGCCTCACAGGCTGTAGTACATGTCGAACTCGACGGGATGCGTGGCCATGCGGAAGCGGGTGACCTCCTGCATCTTCAGGTCGATGTAGGCGTCGAGATAGGCATCGGTGAACACGCCGCCCTTGGTCAAGAAAGCACGGTCCTTGTCGAGGTACTCCAGGGCCTGGTCCAAGCTGTGGCACACGGTCGGGATCTTCGCGTCCTCTTCCGGCGGCAGGTGGTACAGGTCTTTGGTCGCGGCCTCTCCGGGGTGGATCTTGTTTTCCACACCGTCCAGGCCCGCCATCAGCATGGCCGAGAAGGCCAAGTAGGGGTTGGCCATGGGATCGGGGAAGCGCGCCTCGATGCGGCGGCCCTTCGGGTTGGCCACGTACGGAATGCGGATGGAAGCCGATCGGTTGCGCGAGCTGTAGGCCAGCTTCACCGGGGCCTCGAAACCGGGCACCAGGCGCTTGTAGCTGTTGGTGGTCGGATTGGTGATCGCGTTCAGGGCGCGGGCGTGCTTGATGATGCCGCCGATGTAGTACAGCGCAAAGTCCGACAGACCGGCATAGCCGTCACCGGCAAACAGGTTCTTGCCATCCTTCCACACCGACTGGTGCACATGCATGCCACTGCCGTTGTCGCCCACCAGGGGCTTGGGCATGAACGTGGCCGTCTTGCCATAGGCGGCAGCCACGTTGTGGATCACATACTTCTGCAGCTGCAGCCAGTCTGCGCGCTGGATCAAGGTGCTGAACTTGGTGCCGATCTCCATCTGACCCGCATTGGCGACCTCGTGGTGGTGCACTTCCACCGGGATCCCCAGCGACTCGAGGATCAGGCACATTTCCGAGCGCATGTCCTGGCCCGAATCCACGGGGGGCACGGGGAAGTAGCCACCCTTGACCGCCGGCCGGTAGCCCTTGTTGCCGTGTTCGTAGTTCTTACCGGTGTTCCAGGCCGCTTCCTCGGACTCGACCTCAAAGAAAGACCCTCCCATCTCGTTGCCCCAGCGCACGCTGTCGAAGATGAAGAACTCGGGCTCGGGTCCGAAGTAGGCCGCATCGCCCAGGCCCGTCGAGCGCATGTAGGCCTCGGCCCGCTTGGCCAGCGAGCGCGGATCCCGCTCATAGGGCTTGCCGTCGCCAGGCTCGATCACGTCGCAGGTCAGGAGCAGGGTCGGTTCTTCGAAGAAAGGGTCGATGTTGGCCGTGTTCGGGTCCGGCATCAGCAGCATGTCGGATGCCTCGATGCCCTTCCACCCGGCAATCGACGAGCCATCGAAGGCATGGCCGGAGGAAAACTTGTCCTCGTCGAAGTGGGACACCGGCACGGACACGTGCTGTTCCTTGCCACGGGTGTCGGTGAATCGGAAATCGACGAATTTGACGTCGTTTTCCTTCACCATCTTCATCACGTCGGCGACGGTCTTGGACATTGAAATTTCTCCTGGGGGGAAGTCGGGTTCACGGAAGGTGCCGCACCGTGTTCGGGCGGCTTGGGCACTTGCTTGGAGCGCGCGCACGGGGTTTTAGCAGGGAACATGCCAGTCCCCTCGGGATTGCCCAGGCGCATGGACGGCTTCAAGCACCCCAAACGGGTTCACCGGATGCACTATTTTAGTGCATTTATGTGCTATCGCACCATTTCAGGGCCGCAGCGCGCACCAAATTGAAGAAGCCGGGCCTTCATCTCGTCAAACGCGGCAAGGGTCAGGTCTCCGCCCCCCTTCACCCCCAACTCGATGTGGCGCCCCCATTCTGGGTGGTCGACGCTGGGAAGACTGAAGACCTTGACACCCGGGTGACCGGCCTCGATAGCCTCCATGAGGGGGGTGAGACTGGCCTCCATCGCGCCGAAAACAATCACCGAACGTTCCGTCTGACGCTGTCCGCCCTGTAGGTGTGCATAGGGGCCATCCAAGAGCTGTTCGATCATGGGCCAAGCCATGACGGGAAACCCCGGCACGAAGTGGACACGGCCGACAGTAAAGCCCGGGATCTTGTTGTAGGGGTTCGGAATGATCTGAGCGCCCTCCGGAAAGACACCCATGTTCAAGCGGTGCACGTTGTCGGCGCGGTCGGGGTCAAATACAGCACCCTGCTCGGCCGCCACCTCCTTCATGCGTTCGATGATGAGGTCGCGCGCCTGAGGGTGAAGCGCCAGTTCAACGCCCAGGGCCAAAGCCGCACATTGCCGCGTATGGTCGTCAGGTGTCGCACCGATCCCTCCGCAAGAAAACACCACATCGCCACTGGCGAAGGCGTCCCGCAGAACCGCTGTGATGCGCCCGCGGTCATCCCCCACATACCGCGCCCAGCTCAGTTGCAGGCCGCGGGCCGACAACAGTTCGATCACCTTGGGCAGGTGTTTATCTTGCCGCTTGCCCGAGAGGATTTCATCCCCAACGATGATGAGGCCAAAGTTCATGGAGATTTCGCTTCCGCAATCGGATGTGGAGTCGGCAAGGGGTCCAGCAGCTCGCCCTCAACGGCCTGCCGGTGGCGGTGCAGCGCGGCCAGCAGGTAGTGCGCAAACCACAGAGAAGTCAGTGCGAACACCGCGGTGTAGAGCCAGATCGACGCCATCATCACCAAGGGTGCGAGCACCAAGGTGAGCGCGCTGAAGACCCATACGGCACCCGGCGCCGCTCCCATGAGGCCGGAGAACACGCCGATGGCCAGCAAGGGCCAACGGTGCTCACGCATCAGGGCCACCCGCTCTTGTGGCGTGGCATGGTCGGCCAGCACATCAAAACTCATCACCTGCATGGCCAGCCAGCCCCACACCAAGGGCGGGATCAGCATCACCATGGGCGGCACCAGCCAAAGGGGGATGGAGGCCATGAGAACCAACAGAGCCAGCAGGGACAGGCCCAGCGATCGGACCAAGGCCCACCAAACCGGCGAGCCTTGGCGCCGCTCGAGGTCCGCAAAACGCCGCTGGGCCACCAGGCGAACCAGTGCGGGGGTCATGAACTGCGCCACCACCATCAGGCAGGCCACCACCAACACGGGAACCACCAGCGCCACCAGCACGAGCGGCGCCAGGACCGTCTTGAGGTTGGGCGCTCCGATGGACTCCAGCCACTTCAAGGCCGCACCCAGCAGGGTCGAGAACTCCAGTGCCTCAAGCACCAGCGCCACGCCCGCTTCCCAATAGGTCCAGGTGAGCACACCGCAAGTCACCATGAGCAGAACCACGGGCAGCAACGAAAGCGCGACCACCCGGGGCATCAGGCAATAGCCCAGGGCCCGGGCCAGGGCGTCCATCACCGGCGTCATGCGCGCCCCAGCAACCGCAGGAAGCCTCGGCCTTGCTGAGCCCAGAATCCCTGGCCATAGTCGCGACCGCCATGCTCGGGCAACTGATCGCGCAAACCCGTGGGCCAATAACCTGCGCGGTGATCCGCGGTGCGGAAAAGCTGGTCCCAAACGGGAAACAGAACGCCGTAATTGCAGCCGCGAACGGCTGCGGTGCGATCCCCATTGAACTCCTCGATCGTCTCCATCGCATGATGACGCCGATGAAACATGGGACTGACCAAGAGCCGGTCGCCCCAGGGACCGAAGGACAGTCTGAGGTTGGCATGCGCCAAGTTCTCCACCAGCTGCATCACCGCCACCACGGCCACGAACTGAGCTGGCGCCACGCCGATGATGAGACCCAAGAACACGAAGGCCAGGTCGTGGATCACATCGTCAAGAAAGTGATTGCGGTTGTCGGTCCAGACCGTCATGTGACGCTGGCTGTGATGCAGCGCATGCAGCTGCCACCACCAGCCCCAACGGTGCTGCAGCCAGTGCAGCAGCCAACCCAGAAAATCGAATACCAGCAGGTAGATGAGGAATGAAATCCACGGGAGATCGGTCACACCGGGCCAGAGCGCGTCCAGGTGCCAACTCGGCAGCCCCCAGGTCCGCAGGAGGCCCAAGCCGCTGCTCCAAAGGGGCTCCAGTGAAATGAAGAGAACGGCACGAAACAGACCGAGTCGGTGGATCACGGTGTAGATCACATCCGGCCGCACCGCCGCACGAATACCCGCCCGACTCTTGGGGTCTGACGGGTCGGCCCGCTCCACAGGCCACAGCCTCTGCAGCGGCGCCAGCACCACGATCAAGACCACAAGTTGCGCCAGCCCCACGAGCAGCCACAGTGCGGCCCCATAGCCCTCTTCGATTTGGGCATCCAAACCCAAAGCCAACATCAAGGGCAGGATCACCTGCTCGAACACGACCTGTTGAAGACTGTCTACCCACTCCATACTCAACGCCCCACCCCATCCACCGGCGCACGACGCGCAAATGCAGAACCATGGACCGGATGATCGCGCAGTGTCCGAAAACACAGGCCTCGCTCCTTGAGTCCCACGATCAGAGGCTCCAGGACCGCGGGGGCCCAAGGCTCCTGGCGATCCCAAATGCCCAGGTGGGCCACCAAGACATCGCCCGCGCGAACATCCCGCAGCGCTTTTTTCAGCAATTGTTCGTTTGGAAAGCGCGCACTGTCCAGTTCGTCGCCCAGAAACCCCGCCGGGGACCAGCCGACATGCTCAAAACCACAGGCTCGGGCTGCCGCCAGCAAGGCCTGTGATGTGCGCCCCGCCGGAGCCCGGAAAGCGGCCGCCATACGCTCGCCGGTCATGGCCTCGAAACGCCGAACCGGTTGGCGCAGTTGTTCGCAATAGGCCGCCGCGTCTGCATTCAGCAACTGACCCCGCCGGTCACCCTGTGTGGCCTTGAAACGCCAGTCATGGCCCGCCTGCAACACCCAATGGTCCCAGGTGTGAGAAGCAAATGCATGCCCCTCAGCCACCCGGTCCCGCCACCACGGCGCCCACTCGTCGTCAAGCGTATGGCCTCCACTGCGTGTTCGCTCGCGGGCAATGAAGAAGGTCACCGGTACTTGATGGCGCTTGAGCACCTCGGCGATCAGCGGGGCCACGCCCATGTGACCCGTGTCGAACGTCAGGAAGACTGGCTTGCTGCAGACAGCCGTGGACGATTCGCGCGTCTGCGCGGACACCTGCGCCTGCGTGCCGCAGGCCCACAAGGCTTGGACCAGAACGCCCATCAGTGGCCACAGACGGCTGCCCATCACGGCCTCATCGGCTAGATGCGTCCGGCGTGCGCCAAGGTCCACACGCCGTGCGGCGAGCGGCCCACGTTGACTTGGCGAATGAGGCGCTTTTCCACCGTGTCGATGCAAGTGAGCTTGCGTGCCCAACGGGAGGTCACCAGCAGGGTGCGCTCGTCGGCAAGGAGCTCCATGCAGTCCGGACCGCCGGGCGCGCTGTACCGCTCGACGACGTTCAGGCTCTGGGTATCGATCAGGCTGATGGTATTGGCCACACGGTTGCTGACGAATACATGGCGCTTGTCGCCACGCGCCCGAAACGCATGGGCACCCTGCCCGGTGGTGACGCGCTTGATCAAACGCGCGGGCCCTGCGCTGCCGACATCGTAGACCTCCACCGCATCAGAACCGGTCATGCCGATGAGCAGGGTGCGGTCATCGGCCGTGAGATACAGGTCGGCGGGCATCTTGCCCACGGGTACCGTCCAGCGCACGGCCTGAGTGGCCAGATCCAGCGCCAGCAGTTCATTGCTGTCCTGGAGAGTGCAGTACACCACGGTACTGCTGCTGTCGATCATCAGGTGGCTGGGCGTCTTGGCGGCGTGCACCCGCTTGACCAAAGCCAAGGGGCTGTCCACCTGCTGGGGCTGCCAGCGGTAGATGTCCACATGGTTGAGTCGGTTGGCTGCCGTGACGAACCACCGCATGTCGGGGGAAAAACGCAGGTGATAGGGATCCACGATCTGCCGTACCGTTCGCTGGACCTGTGCCGTCACCGGGTCGATAAAGGTCAAGGAGTCCGAGGCGGCGTTGGCCACGATCACCGTCTTCTCATCCGGGGTGAGATACAGGTGGTGCGGCTCCCTCCCCGTCGACAAGCGGGTGCGCTCGGTGTAGGACGGCGTGTCGATCACGCTCACGTCGGCATCGAGCGAGTTGAGCACGAAGATGGGCAGGTGGCGCTGGGGCTGCGCCTGGACGGGTAAGGACCCGGCGGCTGCCAGAGCCACCCCGGCACGCAGCGCATCACGCCGATCCATCAAGCCTCCCCAAGGGGCGTCGACCGATTCATCCGCAACACGCTTGGCGCTCATCCAATCACTCATCGTCACCGAAGATGCCGCCCAGCACGGTTCCGCCGGCCACGGCACCCAGCACCGATCCCTGTTCACGGGAACCCCCCATCTGGGGCGCGGCAGCGAAGATCCGCGAGGCCAGGCGTGAGAAGGGAATGCTTTGCAGCCACACCGTCCCGGGGCCGGTCATCTTGGCAAAGAAGAGCCCCTCACCACCGAACAGCGCTGTCTTGATCTTGCCGACGTACTGGATTTCGAAATTCACATTCGGCGTGTAGGCCACCACGCAGCCGGTGTCGATCATCAGGGTCTGTCCAGGCTGCAGTTCGCGCTTGATCACCGTTCCGCCGGCGTGCACGAAGGCCAGTCCGTCCCCCTCCAAACGCTGCATGATGAAGCCTTCACCCCCGAAAAAGCCCACCGACAGCTTTTGTTGGAAATGGATCCCGAGCGACACGCCGCGCGCAGCACAGAGGAAGGAGTCCTTCTGGCAAATGAGCATCCCGCCCAACGTGCGCAGATCCATGGGCAGGATCTTGCCAGGATAAGGGGCGGCAAAGGCCACACGCTGCTTGCCCGGCGCCTGATTGGTATAGACCGTGGTGAACAAGGATTCGCCGGTGATGAGCCGTTTACCCGCCCCCAGCAACTTGCCGAAGAAGCCGCCCTGCTGCTGGCTTCCATCACCGAACACGGTATCCATCGAGATCCCCGCGTCCATGAACATCATGCTGCCGGCCTCTCCGACCGCCGCCTCGCCGGGGTCGAGCTCGACCTCGACGAGTTGCATCTCCGAGCCCTTGATTTCGAAATCCACCACGTCCATGGCCATGTTGTGCGCTCCTGTGCTTCGCCGGGGCCTCCCGGCGGAACCGGAAATGGTACCGAATCCCCGTGATGGCTCGACTGCCCTCCATAATTCCCGTCATGTCCGAGCTCCAAGCGCCGCGCCCCTCCGACCGGCATGTACAGTC
The DNA here is from genome assembly GCA_049423145.1 of Burkholderiaceae bacterium. Lineage (GTDB taxonomy): Bacteria > Pseudomonadota > Gammaproteobacteria > Burkholderiales > Burkholderiaceae_C > RFTU01. The sequence continues at coordinate 8,436 of JBMSQF010000004.1, read as the reverse complement.
CTTCGCCCGCGGCCTTCAGGTCATCCGCAGTTTCGATGCGGCGCACCCGGCGCAGACGCTGTCGGAAGTGGCGCAGCGAACGGGGCTGACCCGGGCCGGCGCGCGGCGTATCCTGCTGACGCTGGCAGGTGAAGGTTATGTGTTGGTTGATGGGCGGCAGTTCCGCCTCTCGCCGCGCATTCTGGAGCTCGGTTTTGCCTATCTGAGCTCACAGCCTCTTTGGCACCTGGCCGAACCCGCGATGCAGCGCCTGGCCGAGGCTGTCCATGAATCCTGCTCCATGGCCGTGCTCGACGGCAGCGAAATCGTCTACCTCTTGCGCGTGCCCGCTCGCAAGATCATGAGCATCAACTTGGGTGTGGGCAGCCGGCTGCCGGCCTACTGCACGTCCATGGGCCGCGTGTTGCTGGGTGGACTGGGTCTGCAGGAGCGGCAGCACTGCCTGGGGCAAGGTCCCTTGCCCCCGCGCACGCCAACCACACTCACCCAGGTCGCAGAGGTCCTGCGGGCGGTCGACCAGGCCCGGGCGCAAGGCTGGTGCCTGGTGACCGACGAACTCGAGCAAGGCCTGACCTCTCTGGCCGCACCGGTGGAGGACCGCAGCGGTCGTGTGACGGCGGCCCTCAACATCAGCACCAGTTCCAGCACACCGCGCGAAAACCTGCTCGCGCATGCACTGCCCGCTTTGCAGCAAGCCGCGCAGGAGATCTCGGCCCTCCTGCGGCGCACCGGTGGCTGAGGCTTCCCGCCCGCTGCCCCTGCTGCCCTTCCCGCTGGGCGGCACGTTCCACCGTGCAGGCTGGCGTTCGCTGGCGCATCTCCCAACGGCCGCTGGCGCGCCCTTCTGGGCCGACCTGCAGATCCTGCGACAACCGCTGGCGTTCACAAGAGCCGTGGCCGAACGCCTGGGGCCCGTGGCGCGCACCGTCATCGGCGGGCAACCCCACGTGCTCCTGCTCAGCGCCTCTGCCCTGGAAACCGTTCTCTTGGACCGTGACCGCGTCTTCAGCGCCAAAGGGGGTTGGTCATCCCTGATGGGCGATCTGTTCCCTCGGGGACTGTTGCTGCGGGATGGAGAGGAACACCGCCACCACCGGCGCCTGATGCTGCCCGCCTTCAAGCGCGAAGCCCTGGCGGGCTATCTGCAGCGGATGCACGCACCGGTGCGAGCGGCTGTGCACCAGTGGGTCCTGGCAAGCGAGTTGCCGGCGATGGGATTGCCGGCCATGCGCCACCTGGCACTGTCCCGCGCAGCAGACCTGCTGCTGGCCCTGCAGGATGCTGAAGAAGTGCGGCGCGCGGAACGCGATTTCGGCGAACTGGTCGAGGCGTCCACAGCCCTGATTCGCCTGCCGATGGTTGGCCGGCGCTATGCGCGCGGGCTGGCCGCCCGAAAGCGGCTGATGGCGCAACTCATGAGCCTGACCCGCGCGCGCCGCACGGCGCCGGGGCCGGATCTGCTGAGCCAGCTGGCACAAGCGCGCGATGAAGACGGTCAACAGCTGCAGGACGAAGAGATCGTCGACCATCTGGTGTTCCTGATGATGGCCGCACACGACACCACGGCCAGCGCGCTCACATCGGCTCTTGCACTGCTGGCTCAGAATCCGCAGTGGCAGGATGGGCTCCATGAGGAGATCGGTGCGGAAGACCCTGAAGAGCCGCTGATGGTCCGGCTGGGCCGCCGAACACGGATGGCACGGGTGATCCGCGAGGTGCTGCGCCTGCACCCACCAGTGGCCTTCGTGCAACGGCAGACGCTGGCGGACGTCGAGGTCGATGGTGCCAGACTGCCCAAGGGCACCCTGCTGACCTTGGCCCCGCTCCACGTGCAGCGAGACGCGCGGCTGTGGGCCGAGCCCGACCGTTTCCTGCCCGATCGAGAGGACTCGCCGCACCCCTACGCCTGGACACCCTTTGGCGGTGGTGCGCACCTGTGCCTGGGCCTGCACCTGGCGGATTTTCAGATGCGGCTGGTGCTGGGTGAACTGGTGCGGCAGGCCCGATGGGCACTGCCCCAGGGCCTCACAACACGCTGGCGCCATGCCCCGATCACGCACCCGATCGACCCGGTTGGCGTGCGCCTGGAGCGCAGGCGGTGAGGTCGCCGCGCGTTCACGGCGATTCGCGAACCGCCCTTCAGAAGTAGCCGGTCAGGCCCAGGCCCCATTGATGGGAGCCGGCGCTGCCACCACCCAGCAAGCTTGCAGAGGGGGGCGCCAGACGGGTAGAGGTCCAGTCGTATCGACCGTCGAGCGACAGATTGGGGCTCAGCCGCCATGACAGGCCCAGACCCACCGCAGGATCGGTGCGCGTGCGCGAAGTGCTCTCATCGGTGGCACCCACGCCCGCGTTTTCGATGAAGCGGACGCGATTGGCCAGCGCACCGACCCGCGCGGTGAACAGCCAATCCGCATCCAAGGGCATCAACCACGCCACATTCACACCCGCGCCGCGCACGCGGAGGTCCGAAGTCTTCAGGCCCGTGGAGCCCAGGGCTTCCGCACGAATCCGGCCCTGCTCGGCCGCGACCAGTTCCAAGGCGCCCTGCGGTGCAAATTGCCAGGCGCCCGTCAGGCGCCACCCGGAATCCTGCCGATCGCAGACCGTGGATCCGATGCAATCGACCTGCCATTGGGTGGCGGTGGCCGCCAAGCCCAAGGAAAACACCTTGGCCGAGGCCAATGAAGACAGTTGCGCCTGTGCGCCCGAGACCAAACCCATCAGCGCTGCGCCGACCGCGGCAGCGACCCATCGACCGGGGCGGCGGGATGAAGCGGCGTGAAGATGACCGGTTGCGCCAGGCGTGAAACTCATGCGGATGCTCCTGATGGGAAGTCAAAAGAGCATCCATGCTGCCCGCCGTGCACCAGCCGGCATTGCGCCCAATCAAGGTGATTGCATTCAGCAGGCGGCCACCACCCGTTCGGCCAGCGCCAGGCAGGACGTCAGGCCGGGGGACTCGATACCGTAGAGCGCCACCCAACCACCGACTCCGTGGTCCTGCGGCGTGCTGATCATGAAGTCCGCGGCAGGGTCTGCGGGGCCGGCGATCTTGGGCCGTACGCCGCTGTACGCAGGCCTCAGGGCCCCATCAGGCAGACCGGGCCAATAACGGCGAATGGCCTGCTCAAACCAGGCCCCTCGACCAGCATCCACCGAGAAATCCAGCGCCAGGGTACCGGGCTCCGCCGCTTCGCTTCCGACGCGCGGGTCCAGCCACTGAACATCCGGCCCGAAACGGGCCTGCCCGCCGAGATCCAAGGTCAAGTGCGTGCCGAGCCCCGCCGAGGTGTGCACGGGGTAGATCAGCCGCGAGAAGGGCGCACGCCCCTGCAGGCTGAAGTAGTGGCCCTTGCAGAAGTGGGCCGAGGGAATCGTCTCGGTGGGCAGCCCCTGGATGCGCCGTGCCAGGCCGGGCGCGGTGAGTCCGGCGGCGTTGATCACGGATTGCGCCCGAATCTTCAGGGGTTCGGCCCCACCCACATGCAGCACCACCGAACCATCGTCCTGCACTTCACCACCGGTCACGGGGCTGCAAAGAGCCAAGGCTGCGCCATGCGACTGCGCCTGCCCCAGCAGCGCCAGCATCAGTGCATGGCTGTCGATGATGCCCGTGCCTTGAGAATGCAGGGCGGCTTCTGCCCGCAGTGCAGGCTCCAACGATCGGGCGGCCGGCCCGTCGATGAGCGACACGCCGGGCACGCCGTTGGCCAGGGCCTGCGCATGCAAGCGTTCAATCGCACCCACCTCGTCGACCTGCGTGGCAACCACCAGTTTGCCGGTGATGCGGTGGGGCACGTGGTATTCACGGGCCCACTCCAGCAGCAGGGCCTTGCCCCGCACACACAGTTCAGCCTTCAGGGATCCCGCGGGGTAGTACAGCCCGGCATGGAGAACCTCGGAGCTGCGGGAACTCACACCGGTCCCCAAAGCCGACTGCGACTCCAGGACAAGCACCTCGCGTCCCGCGATCGCCAGGGCGCGGGCCACGGCCAGGCCGACCACACCGGCGCCGATGACCACGGCGTCAGCCTGCTCCATCAGAACCAACACCAGATGCCAAGGCACCAGCCCCAGATCCACTGCACAACGGCGTCCAGCAGCAGACCAAGGGCCAGCACCGGCAGCACAAAAACGGCCAGCACGAACAGCCATCCGGTTCGGGTGAGCCGCTCGCCGGGAAGCCGCCAGCCCATCACGGTACCCGGCGCACCGCGGGTGGCCGCAGGATCGCCGTGGGGATGCTGCCCTTTGTCGTTCCGAGCGCTCTTCATCAATTCGAGTGTAATCACGCCATGCACGCACACTGGAATTTGGACGACCACCACCGGTGGGACGCCTGGGCCGACCAGGCCTGGGCGGGGCTGCAGCAATCGTGGACCTACGGTCAGGCCCTCAAGCAATTGGGGGTCCCGTGCCTGCGGGTCGTGGTCACGGCGGATGAATCGCCGAAGTCGGCATGGATCGGTACGGCCCAACTCATCGTGCAGCGACTGCCCTGGTTCGTTCGCTTTGCGTTTTGTCAGGGCGGTCCGCTTTGGGCCCCCGATGCCGACCTGCCCACCCAGCGAGCCGCACTGGATCTGATGCGGCAGACACTGCCCCTGACAAGGCCTCGCCTGTCCCTCTTCAGTCCCGCGATCCAAGTTCAGGACGCAGCCAGCGAGTGGGCAAGCCATGTCTTCAGCGCAAGGCCCCGTTTGGCCTCCGGCCGCTCCACCGTGCTGCTGGACCTGCGAGCGCCTGAAGCACAGCGGCGCGCGGCCCTGGAAGGCCGCTGGCGCAACCGCCTGAGTGTCGCGGAGCGCGGCCCTCTGAAATGGCGGGTGTGCGGCAGCAAGGTCAGCGACTTCGACTGGCTGGTGAAGGCAGAAGCGCAGCAACGGCAGGAACGGCGCTACCTCACCCTGCCGACGGGATTCGTCGAGGCCTGGCAAGCCTCACACCGAAAGCCTTCACAGGCCTTGTTGACCGTGGCGGCCGAACTCCAGCGTCAACCCTGCGCCGGGATGATGTTCCTGCTTCATGGTCGGACAGCGACCTATCACCTGGGCTGGACCCATGACGAGGGGCGCGAGCACAGCGCCCACAACCTGCTGCTGTGGGAAGGCTGTCGATTGCTGGCCGAGCGCGGTATCGAGCAGTTGGACCTCGGTGGAGTGAACACCGTGGCCAACCCCGGCCTTGCACGCTTCAAGTTGGGCAGCGGTGGCCGGGTCGTGACCTGGGCCGGAACCTACTGTTGAAGGGCCCCGCTCACGGAACCCTCACGCGCAACCAGGGGCTGACCCGGTAGCGTTCTCCGCGGTAATGGGCATCCAAATGGTCCAGGAGCCTGACGACATCCGCCACATCCCAGGCACCCAGCCACTCGAAGGGCCCCGCGGGATAGTTCACACCCAGCTTCATCGCTGAATCAGCGCCGTCGGGCGTGCAGACGCCCTGGTGCACCGCATCGGCCGCCTCGTTGATCAACATGGCCAGCGTCCGGGCCACCACCAGCCCAGGCGTATCGGCCACTTCATGGGGTTCCACCCCCAAACTCAAAAGGTGCGCCATGGCCACCGCACGCTGCTCGGCACCCAAGCCCGGCGCCGCCGCAAACGCCAGCGCCGGAGCCCTCTGGCCTTCGGCCTCGACCCGCCGGCCGAGGGGTGGACCGAAGAGGGCGTCGTGCACCACCACCGCCGAGGTCCCCAACGCGCGCGCCCAGTCGCCTGCGGTTCGTCCATCGGTGGGAACGATGTGCACACCCTGCACCACCACCCCGGCGTGGCGGTCATCTCGGGCCGCCGGAGCGACGGCACGGGCCGCAGCGGACACCGCCACGGGGTCCACGGCGACCGAGGGCAGCGGCGGCACGCCGGATGGGTAGCGGTAGAACCCGCGGCCACTCTTGCGGCCCAGCAAGCCGCCGTCCACCATCTCGCGCTGGACCAAGGAAGGGCCATAGCGTTTGTCGTAGAAATTGGCCTCGTAGACCGAGTTGGTCACGGCGAAGTTGGTATCGTGGCCGATCAGGTCCATCAATTCGCAGGGCCCCATGCGGAAACCCACCGTCTTGAGGCAGGCGTCCAGCAACTCGGGCGTGGCCGCCTGTTCCTGCAGGAGGGCCAGCGTTTCGGCGTAGTAAGGCCGTGCAATGCGGTTGACGATGAAACCGGGCGTGCTCTTGGCGTGCACCGGTACCTTTCCCCAGACCTTGCTCAGTTCGAAGATGGCCCGCGCCACAGCCGCATCGGTATGAAGGCCCGAGACCACCTCCACCAGCTTCATCAGCGGAACGGGGTTGAAGAAGTGCATCCCCACCAGCCGCTGCGGGCGCTTGAGCCCGTTGGCGATGGCTGTCACCGAGATCGAGGAGGTGTTGGTGGCCAGCACACAGTCTTCCGCCACCAGGTCCTCCAACTCGCGGAACAAGGAGCGCTTGACCTGCAGGTCTTCCACAACGGCCTCGACCACCAGGCCCAGACCGCTGCCACCCGGAACACCCGAAAGGCAGGAGACGGGCACGATCCGCGCCAATGCGCCCTCGCAGGCTTGGGCATTGAGCTTGCCTTTGGCCACCAGGCCCTGCAGCGTGGTCGCCAGCTTGCCCTTGGCCTCGGCGGCCGCACCCTCTCGGGTGTCGTGGAGAAACACCTGCAGACCCTCCGCCTGCATGGCCAGTGCTGCCACCTGCGCGATGCCCGCGCCCATGATGCCGGCACCCACCACCAGCACGCTCTTCGAACTCAAATCCATGCTTGACTCCACTCACCAAGAAGGGGCACCGAAGTGCCCCCCTTGCATCGACAGACGGGTCAATAGGTCTCCAGGTGCAGCCGTCCCTGCTTCTTCATCTCGGCACCGAGGGCATCCCAATCCAGCCCGGCGGCCTGGGCCACATCGTGGAGCGCCAGCACCACGCCCTCCTCCATGGCCTTCAGGCCACACACGAAGAAGTAGGCATGGGGGTCCGCCAACAACTTGGCCAGGTCGGCCGAACGCTCGCGCATGACATCTTGCACATAGCGCTTGGGCTGGCCTGGTGTTCGGCTGAAAGCCAGATTGATGTCGATGAAGTCATGCGGCAGCGACTGCAGCGGACCAAAGTAAGGCAGTTCCTCCTTGGTTCGGGCGCCGAAGAACAGCATCAGCTTGCCGCCTTCGAACTTGCCAGAGGCTCGCAGCCGGCGGCGCCATTCCGTCATGGCCCGCATCGGCGCGCTGCCCGTTCCCGTGCAGATCATCACGATGTGGCTCTTGGGATGATTGGGCATCAGGAAGCTGGAGCCGAAGGGCCCGATCACCTGGACCTGATCGCCCACCGCCAGGTCGCACATGTAGTTGCTGCCAACCCCACGGACCGGCTGTCCCTGATGGTCTTCCAGCACCCGCTTGATGGTCAGCGACACATTGTTGTAACCCGGACGCTCGCCGTTGCGGGGCGAGGCAATCGAATACTGGCGCGCATGGTGCGGCTTGCCGCGCTCATCCAGACCGGGGGGAATGATGCCAATCGACTGCCCCTCCAGCACCGGAAACGGCATGGCGCCGAAGTCGAGCACGATGTGGTGGGTGTCGTAGTCTGTTCCCACCTCCGTGACGCGAACATTGCCCGTCACGGTGGCCTTCACGGTCTTCTCAGCCGCCTTGGGTCCGTACAGGTTGGTGTAGGCATGCGCTGCCGACCAAGGCGGGATGGTCGAGCCGTACTGCGCGCTGTTGAAAGGCATCTGTTGGGACGGATCGGCCTTGGGCTCGGCCGCCCTGACCTCCACCGCCGCAGCCGCGCTGTCGGCGCTCGCCCCGGCCGCCTGCAGTTCGACTTGGCTGAGCTCCCCCGGCAGGACGTCCCACCCGAGTTGCTCCTCCACGGAATAGGCCCGTACCCGCGGCATGCTGCGCCAGTTGTCGATCGAGCCCGTCGGGCACGGGGGTACGCAGGCCATGCAGAAGTTGCACTTGTCGGCATCGACCACATAGTTGCGTGAATCGTGCGTGATCGCACCCACCGGGCAGGTCGCTTCACAGGTGTTGCAGCGGATGCAGATCTCGGGATCGATCAGGTGCTGCTTGATGACGGCGGCGTCGGCCATGTCCATGTTGTGTCTCCTTGAAGAAAGGGGCCCGCAGGCCCCTCACATTCTCGACTGATCGTGTCTGCGGGCGAGATCAGTTGAAACGAACGTACTCGAAGTCCACCGGCTGGCGGTTGATGCCCATGACCGGCGGCGCGATCCAGTTGGCGAACTTGCCCGGCTCCACGCAACGCCCCATGAGGCTGGCCACGAAGGCACGGTCGTTGGCACTGGGCAGCCAGCTGTCCAGGTTGGCGTTCCATTCGGCATCGCTGACCACCTTGCCCTCGGGTGACACCTTCACGCCCGACAAAGCGCCGATGTTGCGGTGGAAGGCCTTGTGCGGCGCCTTCAGGCGGAAGGGGATGCC
>JBMSQF010000003.1:0-66145 GCA_049423145.1 Burkholderiaceae bacterium | reverse complement strand
CGAACGAACTGAGCTCACCGTCTGATGAGCATCTGGCACCAGCGAGGTACGCTGTGCCACTTTGCCCTCAGGGCATCCGCATGGTCGGATCCCATCGCCCCCAGGCCTCGATATTGCTCGACATGGGCAACAGAAACGCCACGCCCGCCGCCTCAGTCTTAAGGTGCGCATAGAGCCGACCATCGCTACCCTTGAAAAGCCGAGCGGACAACCGGGTGCCCACCACGGCGGCCACGCTCGAATTGGCCTCGGTCACACTCCGCTCGATGGTGACGCCCTCCAACTCCGAGGAGGAGCGAATCTCAACCGTTCGGGTCAATGTGGTGACCCCATTTCGACGACCGCTCACTTGGATGTGTCGGGGATCGACCTGGCGGATTTCCACCTCGTCTGGAACCTCCAAACCCAAGGCTCGAAACTCAGCGTCGGTCATGAGCAGCACCGAACGGACAAGACTCCCCTTGGCGGGTGGGCGGTTTGGATGCCAAAGCCATTGCCCCTGGTCACGATAGGTTCCTGCAATGGCGTTGGCCTGCTGGCCGTGGGGCTGGATGACGTTCGACCACGCAGCCGGCAGATCTGAACTGGCGATCGGCTGACTGACAGACACGCAGGCGTTCAACGACAGGGCGGCCAATCCCATCAATAGGATGACCGCGGTTCTCTGAAACATCGGAGACGATTTCGCCTTCAGCGCAGGTGAAGGTGCGAAATGGTGAGCCGAATCTAGCGGATAGCTCATCTGATCAAAGACGTGTTCGCAACCCGCGAGAGGGGGTTTGTGGAGTGTAAGGGCCTTGGAGAATGTGTAGACCTTCATACACCGTCTCCTAAAACTTCAATGCCTAGCTCGGATGCGTGTGCCCACAGCGCCTCATCAAAGGTCAGTAAGGGGCTGCCACTTTGCTGCGCACAAACCAACATGTGGGCGTCGTAGGCATAGACCCGGTACTTGCTGGAAATGGCCAATGCCTGCAGGCGCTGGCCACTCACTGTCACCAACTTGTCATTTATTTCTATTATCATCGAAACATGGAAGAACAAAATGTCGTCAAAGCGCTGGCTGCCCTGGCTCAGTCCAACCGTCTGCAAGTCTTTCGGTCATTGGTTGTGGCGGGGACCCAAGGCGCAACGCCAGGGCAATTGAGCGAGTACCTCGGCATGCCCAACGCCACGCTCTCCTTTCATCTCAAAGAGCTGATGAATGCCGGCCTGCTCAGCCAAGAGCGCAGCGGACGCCACCTGATCTACCGCGTCGAGTTCAGCCAAATGAATGGGGTGCTGGCCTACCTGACCGAGAACTGCTGCCAAGGCAGCCAACCGTGCCTCGAAACCGCGTCCACCGCCTGCCACTGCTGAAAGGCCTGTCGTGAAACGATTTCATGTGCACCTCCACGTGCAAGACCTGCAAGCGAGCATCGCCTTCTATTCACGCCTGTTCTCCGCTCAACCTTCGCGGGTCTTGCGACTGAGATGACCAGCCATCGGAACCCCGTGATGACCACCCATGTTCTCATTCTGTGCACCCACAACTCGGCGCGCAGCGTTCTCTCCGAAAGCATGCTCAACCACCTGGCAAAGGGCCTGGGCAAGGATGTTCAGGCCCACAGCGCGGGCAGCGCCCCCAGTGGACGCGTCAACCCCTTTGCACTTGAAGTACTGCAAGCGGCGGGCGTCGACACATCCGGCGTGCGCAGCAAAAGTTGGGACGAGTTCACCACACCCCACTCGCCGCCCCTGTCCATCGTGATCACGGTGTGTGACAGCGCTGCCGCTGAGCAATGTCCCGTCTTCTTTGGTGGCTCGGGCCAGCCGGTCAAGGTGCACTGGGGCTACCCCGACCCATCGAATGCGCAGGGTGATGATGCGGGCAAGCGCCGCGCATTTGAGCTGACCCGTCAGGCGATTGGCTATCGGATGTTGCAGTTGCTCCAGCTGCCCTTGCAGGCGATGAGTCGGGACGAGCTGTCTGCTGCGCTTGCGAGGATCGGTCGCTCATGATCATGGCCATTTCACGCAAGCTCCTGGCCGAAGGCTTGGGCACGATGCTGCTGCTGGCCGTGGTCATCGGCTCCGGCATCATGGCCGAGCGCCTGAGTGATGGGAACATGGCCATCGCATTGCTGGCCAACACCGCAGCCACGGTCGGTGCGCTGTATGTGTTGATTGAAGTGTTCGGACCGGTCAGTGGTGCGCACTTCAACCCCGTGGTCAGTGCTGCACTGGCGGTGCGCGGGGCGCTTCCTTGGGCCCACTTGCTACCGTATGTATTGGTCCAATTGACGGGCGCCCTGCTCGGCGCCTGGCTGGCCCACGCCATGTTTGATCTGTCCATCTTCCAGGCGTCAACCAAGTTGCGAACAGGCGCGGGCCAGTGGATCGCGGAAGTGGTGGCCACCGCCGGTCTTCTGTTGACGATCTTGCGGGCGCCGGCTGGAAGGGCCTCATCCCTTGTGGCGGCTTACATCGGCGCAGCCTACTGGTTCACGGCGTCGACCTCGTTTGCCAATCCCGCTGCCGTGTTTGGCCGCATGTTCAGCGACAGCTTCGCCGGTATTGCGCCGGTCAGCGCGCCAGGTTTTGTCATCGCTGAAATCCTCGGCGCTGCGCTTGCGCTGGGCTTGGTCTGGGCGCTGCGTGAAAGAAACTGAAGACATGAGGGCGATCGCAGGGTGGCCTGAAGCACCTCGCTTCGGTATCGAGATCAGGCGGTTGGCCTTTCCAAGAACTTATCGTATTCAGCAAAAAAACGGTCTGGCGTCTCGAAGTGCGGCAAGGCCCCGGTCTGCATCACGCTGATGTGCCAGTTCGGCGCACCTTGGAACCGTGACTTCTGGCGGTAGTCGGTGAAGTCACCACGAACCCCGTGGCACATCCACACCGGACCATTCAGACCCTCGTAAAGGGTATGGATGTCTCGGCTGAAGAGGTGCCCCGTGAGGAAGTACAGGGGAGCATGCGCTGCTCCGGCCATACGGGCTGTTCGCACCGCCTGCTCATGCAGCCAGCCGTCGATCTCCTGCGAACCGAACGTCTTGCGCAGGAAAAACCGGATCACACCCGGGCGCGTCAGCGCTCGGAACAGTGCAGGCCAGGCACCGGAGGCACGCAAGAGGCGCATCAGCCAGGGAACGGCCATCGTGCTGCCTGGAGCGCCTCGCTTGACCGCGCTTCCATTGAACCCGGTGGGGCTGACGAACGCCAGGCTGCGGTAGCGGTCCGGCTGTTCCACAGCCGCCCTTGCCAGAAATTCGCAGGACAAGGACAGGGCCATCGCATCGACACGGACATGGCCGCAACGGCGTTGGATGGCTTGCGTGGCGGCGTGAATCGCGTCCGTCATCAATCGTGGCGTGTAAGCGCGGTCGCTTCGATCCGACCCGCCAAATCCGGGCAGGTCCAGCGAGAACACACAGCGGGTTCGCTCATAGTACCGATGCAAGGGGGCCACTTCGGCGGTCGAGGGTGCGGCGTTGACACTGTGGATCAGCAGCAGCGGGGCACCACTGCCCGACACGCGCAAAGCCAGTCCACCTGCGGGACTTTCCAAGCGCAGCCCTTCACCTGGTAGGCCGTCTTCGACAGGGGAGGTGGCCATGAACATCGCGTGTGCAGCCTCAACGCCCGATCAGCACCGCAGGCCCGTCATCACTGACGCGCACGACAGGCTGCCTGCAGATCGGAATCCCGGATGAATCCGCAGTGGCTGCTGCCCCCGCCGGTGCGAGAACGGCAAAGGGCCTGCAGGTCGCTGTTCCTGATGAATCCGCATTGCGCAGAACCGCCGCCCGTAGTGGCACGGCAATAGGCCTGCGTATCGCCATCCCGAATGAACCCACATGGACTGGCGCTGCTGGAAGACTCGGCTCGGCACAGGGCCTGCAGATCACTGTTCTTGATGAACCCACACTGGGCCTCTCCGCCGCCCATGGTCGCGCGGCAGTGGGAACGGGCATCCTCGTTCTGGATGAATCCGCATTGGCTGTGACCGCCTCCGGTACTGGCGCGGCATTGCGCCTGCAGATCACGGTCCTTGATGAAGCCGCATTGACTGCTCTGCGCCACGGCGGCAGAGCTGCAAGTCAGGATGCCCAGGATCAGCGCGCACGCGAGAGCATTCCATCGATTCACGGTCACTCTCGCAGATGCCATGAACTTCTGCGACTTCACGGCCGGCTCACGCCTGCGGGCTGCCGAATCGCTTGTTGGGGAACCTTGACGAGTTGGCGGGTGTCGTAGCCCATGGCCTGTACCCGAGCAACGAGTGCAGCGTACCGTGCGTCATCGAGGGTGGGGGTGCGCGCCATGATCCAGACATAGTCGCGGGCGCTGCGAGCGATGATGGTCTCGGTGTAGTGGGCATCGACATGCGAAATGACGAACTCCGCCTTGATCGGCCACACAAACTGCATGCCCCAAACGGCGTTGTTGCTGCCTTCGATCACGAAGCCACGCGGCTGCATGCGGCGGGACGGCCCATCGAAGGAACCCCGGTTGAAGGTAAACGTGGTGCGGATGGTGCCGTCAGCCGCGAGTTCGTAGGACTCGATCGCGTTGTAGATGTCTCTTTCCAAGAGCGTGGGAATAACCCCGATGACGTACCAGGCCCCCATGAAGCGCTGCAGATCCACCGAGGGCGACACCGGAACCGTCACCTTTTGCGGCTTGATCGCGCAGGCGCCCAGGGACGAGATGAAAAGGGCGACCATGAAGACCCCCAAAGTACGGTGAATGGCTTCGAATTTCACAGACCAGCCCCCAACGGTTGACCCGCGCACCAAATGATGGCCGGGAAAGATGCCATCCAGGCCCACATGAATCGGTTCAGGCCAAAGAACCAAAACACGAGGAAGTGAAACACCATGGCAACTGCACAAAATGCTACTGCATAAGTGACGTCGACCAAGGCCAAGGGGAACACGCATTCCCAGATGATGAATGTCCAGGAGCCAAGCAAGGCCCATGCGGGCCGCCGCAAGGGATGTCGAAGTGGCAGGGGGCCATAGATCGCACTGTTCAGGAAGATGGTCATTGCACGGCCGCTGCGCCACTCCGGCTGCAAAGCCTTCACGGCGCCCGACATGAAATACGAAGTGACGGCCTGTATGCAGATGTACCAAAGCCCTGCCTGGATGGCCAGCTCCGCACCGAACCAGCGGTCCAAGGCATGGGCCATCAACAGCCCGGTCAGCACCACCAGCGTCAGGAAATCGCTCCCACCATTGAAGGCACCGCGCCACCGGATCAGGATCAGCACGTTGCCCAGAAACAGGAAGGCCATGAGGGCCAGGCTGCCGCCCTGCAAGAAGAGCGCGATGGCCGCCAACAATCGCAAGGCCAGATGCAGTTGATGAACCTGCGGCATGAACAGCCCATCGAGCAATCGACGCACACGGGTCAGCGGAATGTCACGCCGTTGCAGAGGCCAAGCCCACAGACCCTGGTCACCTGTGGCGGTGCGCATCCGAAGGAATTCGATCGTCTGGATGGCCAGGCTCCACGCGAACAGGCATTCGGTCAGGCGCAGCGCCTGGGGAAGGGTCAGGCTCCAGGACACACGATCACCGGCGATTGCAGCATGGTGTAGGCGTCCTTCTCACCGCCCACATCATCCAACACCATGCGGAGTTCAAACTGGCGATGCGAATGCGTGCCGTGTCGCGCCTCCAACTCCAGGGCCACCAGACGCTCCATCATGGTGTAGGTCACCAGTTGCCGAGCGTCTGCGCCATCGGGCAAGTCGTTGAGGTCGCTCCAGAAATGGTCGACCAGATTCTGCTGGGCCAGACCGAGGTTGGTATCGGTGTTGTGAAAGAGATGGGCCCAGTGCCGTCGGCGGCGCGGGTAGATCAGCATCCAATCCGTCCACACCAGTTGCCCGCATTCATCATGACGGGCGCAACGGGCCCGCAGATGGGGCACGTAGCCCACGGCATGAAAGAACTTCCAGTTTGGAAAGAAGGCCCGAAGCAGAAACAACCAGGGACCTTGCACCACGCGGCTCTTGAAAATCAGCGTCGCAAACAGCACGACGAAATACAAGACAAGCAATGCCTCGGTCATGGGTTGATTGTGCCAAGGCTCGCTGGGAACTGAGAATCGGATCCACACGACAGCCCACGGAATCCCACATTGCCTGTCCGCCGCAGAGCACGACCGCGCCACCTCTGACTACACTGACCACTCCCCGATCGGACCCAAGCTCCCGGCATGCCCCACGTCCTCATCAGCGAAGTCGGCCCGCGCGACGGACTGCAAAGCGTGCAGGCCATCATGGCGCTGCCGCAGAAATGCGCCTGGGTGAGCGCTCTGCATGCGGCGGGTCTGCGGGAGATCGAGGTGGGGTCCTTCGTTCCGGCCCGCTTGCTGCCCCAAATGGCCGACACCGCCGAGCTGGTCGCCCATGCCCTGAGGCTGCCCGGACTGACGGTGATGGCCCTGGTGCCGAATCTCCGGGGTGCTCAGGCGGCATTCAGGGCCGGCGTTCACAAGATCACCTTGCCGGTGTCGGCCAGCCAGGCCCACAGCCAGGCCAATGTCCGCAAGAGTTGTGAGGCGATGGTGGATGAGGTTCGTTCTGTGGTGGCCTTGCGCAATGAGATGGCCCCGACCGTCAAAGTCGAGGTTGGTGTATCGACCGCCTTCGGTTGCACGCTGCAAGGTGCGGTTCCGCAGGCCCATGTGCTGAAGCTGGCCGAAACCCTGGCCGAAGCCGGCGTGGACGATATTGGCCTTTCTGACACCACCGGCATGGCCGACCCGGGGACCGTGCGGCGCCTGTTCAAAGGCCTTCAAAGTGCCGTGGGCGAGAAAGCGGGAGCCGCGCATCTGCACAACACGCGCGGCCTGGGTCTGGCCAATTGCTTGGCGGCCTTTGATGTAGGCGTTCGCACGTTCGACAGTTCACAAGCGGGGCTCGGTGGCTGCCCCTACGCACCCGGCGCATCCGGTAACGTCGTGACCGAAGACCTGGTCTTCATGTTCGAGGCGATGGGCGTATCCACCGGCGTGAACCTGGAGCGCCTGATGGCTGCGCGCTCGGTGCTTGCGCAGGCACTGCCGGGAGAGCCGCTGTATGGCATGGTGACCGAGGCGGGCGTGCCTGCTCATCTCCGTTGTGCTCCAGGGTCTGCCGATTCGCCATGAGCGACGCACAGCTGCCCCTGGCGGGCATCCGTGTGGTGGAGTTCACCCACATGGTGATGGGGCCGACCTGCGGACTGGTGTTGGCCGACCTTGGCGCCGATGTCATCAAGGTGGAGCCGCTGGGCGGAGACGCCACGCGTCGACTGCTGGGCTCAGGCTCCGGCTTCTTCGCAGCCTTCAACCGCAACAAGCAGAGCCTTGCGGTGAACATGGAGGATGCGCGTGGCCGCGAGATTGTGTTGCGCCTGGTCGCGCAGGCCGACGTGTTCAGCGAGAACTTCAAGGCCGGCGCACTGGACAAGTGGGGGCTCTCTTGTGCGGCGCTATCGGCGCTGAATCCGCGCTTGGTTTATGTGTCGCACAAAGGGTTCCTGCCTGGGCCCTATGAACGCCGGACCGCCCTGGATGAAGTGGTGCAGATGATGGGAGGCTTGGCCTACATGACCGGACCCGAAGGTCGGCCGCTGCGGGCAGGCGCCAGCGTCAACGACATCATGGGCGGTTTGTTCGGTGCCATCGGCGCGCTGGCGGCACTGCGCCGGCGCGAAACCACCGGGCGGGGTGGTGAGGTCCAGAGCGCCTTGTTCGAAAACAATGTGCTGCTGGTGGCCCAGCACATGCTGCAGTTCGCCGTCACAGGGACTGCGGCGGCCCCGATGCCCAACCGCATCAGTGCCTGGGGCTTGTACGACGTGTTCACCGTCCGCGATGGGGAGCAGATATTTCTGGCGGCCGTCAGCGATACGCAGTGGGCACAACTGTGCGAAGAGTTCGGATTTGATGACCTTCGCCGAGATGAGCGCCTGCGCAGCAACAACGACCGCGTGCGGGCACGGGACTGGATGATGCCGCTGTTGCGGGACCGCTTTGCCCTACTCGGGGCGGAAGAACTGGCGCGGCGCTTCGAGGCCCGAGGCCTTCCCTATGCGCCCATCACACGGCCGCAGGACCTGTTCGAAGACAGGCATCTACAGGCCACC
The DNA here is from genome assembly GCA_049423145.1 of Burkholderiaceae bacterium. Lineage (GTDB taxonomy): Bacteria > Pseudomonadota > Gammaproteobacteria > Burkholderiales > Burkholderiaceae_C > RFTU01. The sequence goes on along the minus strand of JBMSQF010000003.1, from coordinate 58,019 downwards.
GGCGGCCTGGCTGCGGTACGGGTACCGGCGGATGCCAGCGGGGCAGGACGCGAGTTGCACACCCGCGCGCCCCTGCTGCCGCTGAGTCTGGATGGCCATCGACTGCCGCTGCGGCAAGACCCGCCGGCCATCGGCGAACACACCCGGGCGGTGTTGGCCGCGTTGGGCTACGACGAAGAAATGATCGAGACCCTGGTGGCACAGGGCGTGGTGCGCGCCAACGACCCCGCGCCGGACCCGATCACTCCAGGCTGATGCTCTTGCGCGAGATCAGCTCGCTGTACACACGGCTCTTGATGGCCGCCTGCCGCTCGATTTCGGCCGGTGACCAGCCGGGGCTCTCGAACGCGAAAGTCTCAAAGCGCGCCTTGATGTCGGGCTCGGCCAGGGCTGCAGCCACATCGGCATTGATCCGGTCCCGTACCGCAGCGGGCAGTCCTTTGGGCGCCACCAACACCACGAAGGAATTGACTTCCAGGTCTTTCGGGCCACCGGCTTCGGCCACGGTCGGCACGTCGGGCATCTGCGGCTGGCGCTTCGGGGCGGCCACCGCCAGGTAGCGGATGCGGCCGGCCTTGTAGGGGCCCTGGCTGGACGGCAGGGTCGCAAAGCTCCAAGCCGGCTCACCGGCGGCCACTGAGGTGAAGAGCTGCGACACCTCACGGAAAGGCACATGTTGCATGTTCACATGGGTCAACAGTTCAAGACGCTCTCCACCGAGGTGGCCTGGACTGCCCACCCCCCAGGAGCCAAAGGTCAAGGCGCCAGACTTGCCCTTGGCTTCGCTGACCAGGTCGGCAACCGACTTCCACTTGGAATCGGTGGGCACGGCAATGAAGAAGTTGGTGCGAAACAGGGTCGCCACGGGATCGAACACCTTGAGGGTTTCGAAGTTGCGGGCCTTGTAGAGGTGCGGAACGGCGGCCAGGTGCTCGCTGTCGAGTTGCAGGAGGGTGTGGCCATCGGGCGCGGCCCGCCGCGCGGCGTCCATCGCGATGAACCCGCCACCGCCCGGGCGGTTCTCCACAAGCACGCGTTGCTTCCAAGTCTTGCTGAGTTTTTCTGCGACGAGTCGCAGCACGGCGTCGGGGCCGCTGCCCGGCGCGAAGGCGGTGAAAACCGTCACGGGCTTGTTGGGAAATTCCTGCGCTTGGGCGGTGCCGTCAAGGCCCAGGCCTGCAGCAGCGAGCGCGGCCACCAGGGCAGCACGGATGAAGGGACGACGTCTGGACATGTGGAGTCTCCTAGGGGTGAGCGGTGACCGCCTGGTCAATTGATACTACGCTGACTTTTATTATGCTGATCGTCAGTGTACTGAGTTTATAGGCGTGATTCAAGCCTTGTCAACAGGGGTGGCGCGAAACAGGGCGGGCAGCAGGCCAGTAGCGGGCCCGCAGCGCGCTAGCGGCTGCTGCGCTGGAGAAAGGCTTTGGCCCCCACCGTGGCGGTGGCGGTCAGGAAGGTGCCCCAACACAGGTCGATGGCCGTGACGAGCCAGGGCCAGTTCTGCAAGGTGGCCTGGTTGGTCAGGTCGTAGGTGGCATAGGCCACCAAACCGAAGAGTGCCCCGCGGCCCGCGGCCGGCTTGAGGGAAGCTTCCACAAGGGCTGGCCGCACCGTGAAGACCACCATGCCCAGGATGTAGAGCAGGTAGAAGACCAGGGCCGCGACCAGATCCGGTTCGGGCGCCAGCAGATGACCGATGGTGGGCTGGTAGAGCCGAGAGGCCATCTGCGTCAGCCACACCGCATCGATGGCCATGAAGATGACGAAGGTGGCGAGGTAAGCCTTGAGGAATGCACCGGGTGTCAAGGCCGGTCCAGGCGTACGGCCTGCAGGTTCAAGCATGGTCATGAGACGCAGTATGCAAGCTTTGCTTCTCCACGGCCGGATCAGGGGATGGGCCTGCCACCGCCATGTTGACACCGCCTCACAGATTCCCTGCGCAGCGTCATCAAACCGTCATCACACCCGGGCAGACTGTCACATCAGTACAGCGGTCAGTGGCACACACGGGGGAAACGCCATGTCGAGCATCTCGTTGCCAGGCACCATGGGTGGCTTGGAGTCCGCGCACGACTCCAAGCGCAGCGGCCTCTGGTGGCGATGGTGGGAACGCCGCGGTCAGGGCAGTCGCTTCGTGATCGATGCCCACCCGCTGACAAAGCGCGTGGATCCCCGTCAAGGCGCCACTCCAGCCAACGCCCTAAGCCCCGACCCGGAGCAGGAACGCTTCCTCGCCCGTCTGCGCTGCGCCGGACTCTGAGGACGCAACTCGGCATCCCGGGCCCGAGCGGGCGGTTGGGTTTTCCGACAGCGTCTGGGCACATCCCGCCGGCCAGGCCTTAAGCTCACGGGCATGGCTCTGGGTTTCATTTCAAGACCACACACCGCCGAGGCGCCATCCGCCCGCCCGGGAACGGCGGGCCACATGGCCATCATCGGTGCCGGCCCTGTCGGGCTGGCCCTGGCCATCCTGGTGGCCCGGCGCTGTCCGCACTGGATGGTGAGCCTGTTTGATGCCCGCCCCCTGCACGCCGATACCGGCCGAGACCCGCGGACGCTGGCCCTGTCCCTGGGCAGCGTTCAGTTGCTGCGCCAGTTGGGCGCCTTTCCTGCACAGGGCACGCAGCCGATCCGGGAAGTGCTGGTCAGCCAGGAAGCCCCCGCCGTGGCCTTGGCGGGGTCACGGCCACAGGTGACCATTCGCGCCGATGAGATGGGCGTTGCCGAGTTGGGCGCCGTCATGGCCTACGGGACCCTCGTGCCCGCCCTGCAAAGGGTTTGGGAGGACGAGCAGAGGGCTGCACCCGAACGCCTGCACCACCGCTTTGGACAGGCTGTGCAGGGGCTCAAGGTGATCGAGGAGTCCGGCACCGGCCCCTGTCGAGTGGAAGTGGCCGCGGGCGTCGCCGAGGTCTTTGACCTGGCCGTGGTGGCCGAAGGCGGTGTGTTCATGCGTCAGGCCGATCGCCCTGCGGTGGCTGCGGGATCGCACGAATGGCGCCACGACTACGGACAGACCGCCTGGGTGGGAACCGTGAGCCTGGTCGGCGGAACGCCGGGGCTCGCGGTGGAACGCTTCTCCCGCCAGGGACCCTTGGCCCTGCTGCCACTGCCGCCTGCAGCGGATGCCCCTGCTGAAGCGGGCCCAGGCGAGCAGCCTGCCCGTGTGACGCGCGCCTCACTGGTGTGGTGCGTGAATGCCGCCGAGGACCCGGTGACGGGGCTTGGCGACGAGCAGCGCATGGCGGTGATCAATGCCATGCTGCCCGAACAGGCGGGCCGCATCGTTCAGATCGGCCCCTTGAAGTCATTCCCGCTGGGCCTGCAGGCGCAGACCCGTTTGGTGCAAGGCGGCTGCCTGGTGCGCATCGGCAATGCCGCGCAAACCCTGCACCCCGTGGCCGGTCAGGGATTGAACCTGGGATTGCGGGACGCCCACGCACTCGTGGAGGCCCTGCGACTCGCGCAGCGCCGCGGTCACACCCTGGCACAGCTGCTGGCGCAGGTGCAATGGAGCCGTGCGGCCGACCGCTGGAGCATGATCGCTGCCACCGACTTCCTGGCCCGCAGCTTCACCTGGAGCCTGCCCGGTGCCGCCAGCGCGCGGGCATTGGGCCTGCTGGCCGTGGAGCATCTGCCCGGATTGAAGAGCGCACTGGCTCGGCAGATGATGTTCGGTCGGCGCTGACAGCGCGCGGGCAGAGGACGCAGAGCAACCGCCGAGCCCAGCGCGGCCGCCAACCCGGGCGCTGCCGCCTTCAGTCCACCCGGGCCGATGTCGCCAAGCGGCGATGCCGCCAAGCCGGCAACTGCTGGCGCACGGTCGCCAAGCGCTGCGGGTCCAGGTCGGCCACGGCCACACCCGGCCCCTCCTCCACGCGTGCGAGTACCTCGCCCCAGGGGTCGATCACCATGGTGTGCCCCCAGGTGCGGCGCCCGTTCTCGTGCTGTCCGCCCTGGGCCGGTGCCATCACGTAGCACTGGTTCTCAATGGCCCGCGCCCTCAACAACACCTCCCAATGCGCCTGCCCGGTGGTGTGGGTGAACGCGGACGGCACGGCCATGAGGTCGCACGGGGCTTGGCTGCCGTCGCCGAAGCTCAGGGCCCGGAACAGCTCGGGAAAACGAAGGTCGTAGCAGACCGACAGGCCCACCCGCAGCGCGGGCAGTGTCTCCAGGGTGGCGGCGACGGCGGTGGCGCCTTCCTGAAGCACGCGCCCTTCGTCATACGACTCGCGGCCATTGTCGAAGCGAAACAGGTGCAGCTTGTCGTAGTGCGCGCAGACCTCGCCACGGGGATTGATCAGGAGGCTGCGATTGAATACGCGCCCAGCCTGCGGGGCCGTCACCGGAATCGTGCCGGCGATGATCCACAAACCGAGTTGGCGTGCCTTCTCGAACAGGAAGTTCTGGATGGGCCCGGCGCCGGGCAGCTCGGCGTGGGCCAGCTTGTCCTCATCACGGCGCCCGATGAGGCAGAAGTACTCGGGAAGCCCCGCCACTTGGGCGCCTTGCCGCGCCGCCTCTTCCAAGAGGGATCCGGCCTGCTGCAAGTTGCGCATCACATCGGGGGTGGAAACCATCTGGATGGCGGCCAGTCGGATCACGGTGTTCTCCTGGGGACGGGGGCATTGGGAGCCGCGGGAACCGCAGGGCTGGGCGCCGAAGCGGAGGCGGGGGCATTGATGGCGCGGTCGACTTCCTCGTTGCTCAGCGGCGTACTGCGTTGAAGCCGCTCCACCTTGGGATCAGCCCAGCCACCGGTGATCCGGAACTCGCGGGTATTGGCCACCATCAAGGGCCTGCGCAGGAAGAGCTGGGCCAGAAAGGTTCCCAGCCCCAGGGCGGGGTTGATGGTGGCGTACGCCAGCGATGCGGTGCCCGCGTTGATCTCCGGCACCACGAGCACGCGCAGATCCTGTGTCTCATTGCGCAGGTCTGCGCTGCCCTCCATCAGCACCGCCGCTTGGATGCCGCGCATGCGCAGATTGTTGGTACTGGCCACGCCCTCTTGGAGCGTCACGTCACCGACGAAACTGTCGAAGGGAAAACCTTCCTGGAACACATCGCGGAAGTCCAAGACCAGCCGCCTGGGCAGGGACTGGAGACTCAACACACCCAGGAGCCGTGCGGCACCGGCATCGGCCTTGAGAAACTGGCCATTGCGCACGTCCACCTTCATCTGGCCCTGGATGGAGCGGACATTCGGTGACAGCGGCGAACCGCGCCAACCCACCTGCCCGCTGACCCGACCTTCGCCGGCACGCAGCGCCTCGCCCCAACCCAAGCGAGACATCAGGGCGCCGCTGTCCTTCACATCGAGCTCAAAGTCCATCGATGTTCGACGCATCGCGGCTGCAGCGGCTCGCACCCCGTTGACGGCTACGGCCCAAGTGCCCGATGCGCGCAAGGTGGCATCGGGGTTGGAAAGCTGCAGGCGGGTCAGTTGCCAGTCTCGCCCTGCGCGCTCCGCTTCGGCCTGAACCTCCAGACGCCCGAGTCGGCGTCCCCGCAGCTCAAAGTCCTCCACCACAACATCCAGCGCCGGCCATTCCATCGGCTCGTCACCGGGCATCTCATCGACCGTCTCGGCCGCTCCCTGCGGAATGGACAGGCGTGACAGCCGCGCCTGCAAGCGGGCATGGGCATCGCGCCGGACAGCAAGGGCCGGACGCCATTCCACTCGGCCAGCCAACTCTGCAGCCTGCAGGTCCAAGGCCCATCCACCGGCGGGCTCGCCCGTGACCAGTGGTGCTGCCACAGCCCGGACGTCATCCAGCTGCCGTCCCATCAGAAACACACGGCCCGCGGTGATCCGAAACTGCCGCGGCGTCAAGCCGAAACTCCCCTCCGCTGCTGAGGGCGCCACCGGCCCGGGCGCCGTGAGCAAGGCCCGCCACGGGTCCAGCTCCAAACGGTCAGCGAGCACGGCCACATCCAGACCACTGGCGGGTAGAGCGGCCGGGGCTTCGCCGCTGCCCACGTTGACCGATCCGGCCACCAAAGCACCGGAGGCGGCGTTGCGCAGGAACCGCCCCTGCACCAGACGACCCAGCTGGACATCGATCCGCTCGCGCTCCTGGCCTGCCGAACCACCCAGTCCGGTGACCTCCACCCGCAGCGGCGTGGACGCCCAATTCGCCCGCTCAGGCTTGTTCACCGGTGCGGGCAGGTCGATGCCCATACCGGACAGGGGTGAGGTCAACAGCCATTGCAATTGGCCTGCAGCCACGCCGATTGCCACGCGGTAAGGAGCCTGTCCCGTCAAGCGGCCGGCGATTGGCCCCAACCACGCCAGTTCGGGCGCAGCCTTGATGGCAGCGGCCTGTGCCTGGCCCTGCAGGTTCAAGCGCAGGGAGCCGCCCGGTGAGATGCCGCCATCGAGCGTCACCTCACCGCCCAACAGTTGCCCCGTGCCAGCGGTGATGTTGAAGCCGCGCTCACTGAACTCCACCCGCCCCCGCGCACTCTGCAACGGCGGCAGGGTGTTGCTCAACCGCAAGTCGTTTCCGCCGAGTTGCACCACACCGCGCACCCGCGCCGGCTCCGAGCCCACCAAGGGGAGGTCCAAGCGCAGGGACAGCGCTGCCGGGCCGGTGGCCTGAGCGGCGGCCAGAACACGCGAGGTCCAATCATTGATGGGGGTGGCCTGCACGTAGCGCAGGAAGTCCTGCGCAGGCCCGCGGGCCTGAAGATCAAGCGCCAGGGGAACCGAAGGCTGCAACCAATCGACCTGCCCGCTGGTGCGCGTGATGTCCACGCCCATGATGCGTCCGCGCACATCGCTGAATTCCACCTTCCGGCCGCTGACCCGGATGCGCGCGTCCACTCGGGTGGCTTCCGGCCAGGCGGGATAGCCCGGCTCTTCGGGCAACATCAGATAGGTCCCGTCCCGCCAGAGGCCGCTGACACGGAACTCTCCCTTGGCGCCAGCTTGTTCATAAGGGAACGAGGCCAGTGCACCTTTGACGCGCAGGGTCACGTCCTGCAGGCGGCCGCCGCGCACGGCTCGGCGCAGATAGCGGCTGGTATCCGGTAGGGCCTTGTTGGGCAAATAGCGGTGCAGCATGTCCGCGCGCATGTTCTGGATGCGCGCATTGAGGTCGATCTCCCCCCGTCCCCGGGCCGCATCGGCCCACGTGCCGCGCCATGAGCCCTGCAGCTCGCCTTCCAGATCGGCGTTGCGCAGGGTCATCGGCGCCAACTGCAGCTCCACCCCCTCGCCCTTGAACTGCCAGGACAGGCGGGCCTGCATCTCCTCCAACGGAACTTCAGGCTGATCGAACAGACCGGGAAAGACGAGTTGGCCCTGCCGGATCTCCAGGTCGACACGCCCGCCCGACTCATTGGCCTCCAGCCGCATCGAAGCCGCACGAACGCCTGGGCGGCCGATCACAGGAGCCGCATCCGCCGAGCGAGCCGGGAGCACGGTGCCGGCCTCCAGCCGAAGGTTCTCCAGACGCGCCGAAACGCGGTAGCGGGTGGGGGCTTCAACCGGACCTTCCCAAGTGGCGCGCATGTCTTGGATACGCCCTTGCGGTAACAGACTGGCCAGCGCCTGGTGGGCCGCCAACCCGATCGGCGCGCGCCCGGCCACCGAGGCCATCAGGCTCAGGTCGAGTTCGGCTGCCGTGAATTCGCCTCCGACGATGACCCGCCCGGCCAAGCCATCGAACAGCAGGGGCAAGACGGGCTCGCTGGCGGCCGTCTCCTGCGCGACACCGCTCCCCGCTATCGCAAGCGAGCCCGAGGCGCTCGAGGCCGAAGCCGCGGGCACCACCGGCATGGAGGCTGAGGCAGCCGGGGAAGTGGCCATGCCCGGCGCGGGCGCGTGGCGCAGCACCAACTTCATGTCGCTGGCCGGCCAGGTCTGGCCCTCGCCCGTCGTGAAGCCCACCCGCTCCAGACCCAAGGTCACCGATTGGGCGTCTTGGCGGGCCAGCAAGCGGCCGTCGAAACGTTCGAACACCATGGGCTCGGCCACGCCGGGCCAGCGCAGCCGAACATCCCGCAAGGCCACATCCGCCGTCGCACCGCGCAAACGGCCGCGGTCCACATCCACCCACAGCCGGGCCGCGCCGCGCCCACCGAGCAACTCCACCGGGAGGTCCACATGGGGACGCAGGGCGTCCACATCGGCCTGCGGAAGTTCGACATACACCTCGCCGACCCAACCGCGCCAGTCTGACCGCGCGGCAAACAGACCGTGACGGAAACGACCCCTCACGCTGGCCCGTTCACCGAGTTCGGCCGGCGGGGTTGCGTCGAGTTGCCAGTCGTGCTGGCGAAGACCGTTGCGCAGCAGGAACTCCACATCCTGCAAGACAAGGGCGGGCGCCTGCCGACGCTCATCCACCCAGCGCACCTGCCCCCGACGGATGGCGAATTCCCCTTGCGCCAACAGCCACTCGCCGGCCTGAAGGGACCCATCGACCTGCGCCGGCACTTCATCTTCGAGCGACAAGCCCGCCACACGGATGCGGCCCTCATGGTCCCGCCGGATCTCCAGTGCGGCGTCTTCGATGAGCAACTGCTCAAAGCGCAACTCAAGGCTGAGCAAGGAGCGCGGTGAAACCGCGGCCGAGACCCGGGGCAGGCGCAGGGCGGACCGGCCCTGCTCGTCCAAAAGGGTCACTTCGGTCAAGACCACGGTGGGCACCCAGCCGGCCGATGGCGCCTGGATGTCGCCGATCCGAACCGTCAGGCCCAGGGCGGCGGATGCCCGCGATTCGATTTCGGGTTTCCATGCGCCGACACGGGGGAGCAAAAAACCGTAGAGTGCGACCCACGCCAGCAAGAACAGGCCCCCGGCGGCCACCAGCAGTACCGCAGTTCCACGCGCCATGAAATTCAGCACCGAACGACCCGGCTTGGGCAGATCACGCGGATCGAGTCGCGTGGGGGGGTGTTCCTCTTGGGCGGTCATGGTGTGCGGTGTCAAGCCGAACTGTGCCACGGATGGCGGCTCTGCCACTGACTGTGGACGGTGCATCCGGTGAACGATCTCAGGGTTCCGATGCGGGCGTCGGCTGACCACAGCCGGTTCGTGCAGCGCGTCCGGCGGCGCTATGCCGATGATCTGGCGGCCTGGACCGATGCGCCCAGCGAGCTGGATGGGCGCTCCATCGCTGCTCTGGTGAGCACGCTCATGTCGCAAGGCCGCGCATTGCCGTCTGCCTTGCGCGTGGCGCGGCATCTGGTGATCGAGCGGCTGGCGGTGCTCGACATCGAGCACGAGGCACCCCTGGAGACGGTGACGCGGGCCATGACGGAATTGGCCGAGGTGGCCCTGGAGTGGGCACTGGCCAGCGCCCGTGCCGAGGAGGGACGGCGCCATGGGCAACCGCTGACGGAGACCGGGCAGCCGATCGAACTGTGGGTGGTGGGCATGGGCAAGCTGGGCTCAAGGGAGCTCAACGTTTCGTCCGACATCGACCTGGTCTACGTGTACGAAGAAGACGGCACGACCGACGGGGCCGATCCCATCACGGCACATGAGTTCTTCGGCAAGGTCGTCAAACGCATCTACAGCCTGATCGGCGATGTCACCGAAGACGGCTTCGTGTTCCGGGTGGACCTCGCGCTCAGGCCCAATGGCAACTCCGGGCCGCCCGTGGTGAGCCTGTCGATGTTGGAAGACTATCTGCATGTGCAGGGCCGCGAATGGGAACGACTGGCCTGGCTGAAGAGCCGTGTGGTGGCCCCTCGCGCGGCGGTGAGTTCTGGCCGCGCACAGGCCTTGGGAGCCGCCATCACGCCCTTCGTGTACCGAAAGTACCTCGACTATGGCGTCTTCGAAGGGCTGCGACAGCTGCACCGCAAGATCCGCGACGAAGCCCAGCGCCGCGCTGCAGGCCGACCGGAGCGGGCCAATGATGTGAAGCTCTCTCGCGGGGGCATCCGCGAGATCGAGTTCATTGTGCAGCTTCTGCTGGTGGTGCGGGGTGGACAGTTCCCAGAAATCCGCAGCCGCTCGACCCTCAAGAGCCTGAACAAGCTGGTGGCTCACGGCTTGATGCGGCCCCAGACCGCCGAGCGGCTGGCACAGGCCTATGTGTTCCTGCGCCGCATTGAGCACCGGATCCAGTACCTGGACGATCAGCAGACGCACCTGCTGCCCTCGGCGGACGGTGACTTGGCCTGGATCGGTGCGAGCATGGGCCTGCCTTGCACGGCCGATGCCTGTGCCCTGATCGAAGAGCTGGGGCTCACCCGCGAGTTCGTGGCCAGTGAGTTCGATGCGCTGCTCCACGACGGCCGCGCACCGGGGCCCGCGGGCAACGGCAAGCCCTGCCAGGGATGCAGCAAACCCACCCTGCCCGTGGACGCGGAAGCCTTCCTGGACCGGCTGCCCACGGCCCTGCGCGACCGTCTGATTCCCTGGGCCGCGCAGCCGAAGGTGGCCTCACTGAAAGAGGAAAGCCGGCTGCGACTGGCGCGTCTGATGCTGCGGGCCGTGGACGCGATCGACGAGGGCCATTGCTCGGAAGAGGCCGCCTTGCGCTTCGTGGATTGGCTGGATCCACTGCTGCGGCGCGAGAGCTACCTCACCCTGTTGGTGGAGCGCCCCGAGGTACAGCGGCGCCTCCTGCGCCTGCTGGGCTTGGCCCGCTGGCCCATGCGCTACCTGCTCAAGCACCCAGGCGTGATCGATGAGCTGGCCGATGAACGGCAGTTGCGCGAACGCTTCGACCGGCCGGCCCTTTGGGATGAACTGCAGGCCCGACACGCCGCGTGGGTGCGCTCGGGCGAGGCATCGGAGGAGTCGCTGCTGGACACCCTGCGCCGCGCGCACCACGCCGAAGTCTTCCGCACCCTGGTGCGCGATGTGGAAGGCCGGATCACCGTGGAGCAGGTGGCTGACGACCTGTCCGCCTTGGCCGACACCATGATCGACCTGACGATGCAGTGGGCCTGGTCGCTGTTCAAGCAACGGCACCGTTCGGTGGAGGAAGGCCCGCAGCTGGCGGTGATCGCCTACGGCAAGCTTGGCGGCAAGGAGCTGGGCTACGGGGGTGACCTGGATCTGGTGTTCCTCTACCAGGATGAGGATGAACGCGCCGCCGAGGTGTATGCGGCCTTCGTGCGCAAGCTCATCACCTGGCTGACCCTTCGAACGAACAGCGGTGAGCTCTTCGACATCGACACGGCCTTGCGGCCCAATGGGAACTCGGGTCTGCTCGTCACCTCGATGGATGCCTTCGAGCGCTATCAACAAGGCCGCGGGAGCAACACCGCCTGGACTTGGGAGCATCAGGCCATCACGCGTGCCCGGTGGTGCGCGGGTGTACCGGCGCTGGCCGAGCGGTTTGAAACCGTGCGGCGCGGGGTGTTGTGCGCACCGCGGGAAGCCCACGCGCTTCAAGAGGAAGTGCGCGCCATGCGCGAGAAGGTGCGCGCGGCTCGCCCGGTACCGGCAGACCGCTTCGATGTGAAGCACAGCCCCGGCGGAATGATGGATGCGGAATTCGCCGTCCAGCAGTTGGTGCTGGCCCACAGTGCGGCGCATCCGGCGCTGCAAGCCAACAGCGGCAACATCGCACTGCTGCGCACCGCCGAAGCCTGTGGACTGCTGCCGGCCGGTGTGGGACGCGCCGCGGCCGATGCCTACCGTGAACTGCGGCGCGCGCAACACCGCGCTCGCCTGGATGAGCAGGCCACGCAATTCGACCCCGCCTTGCTGAGCGCCGAGCGCGAGGCGGTGATGGCCCTGTGGCAGGCCGTCTTCGGCTGAACGACTGCGTCTGGCCTGCCCTGGCCATGGCGCTGGGGGTGGCCAGTTTCATGGCCTGGTGGGTCATGGGCCTTGCAGGCGCCGAGCGCTGGGGCTGGCAAGCGGCGCCTCACCCTGACGCTGGGTCGGTCTGGCGATGGTGGACCGCTGCACTGGTGCACATCAACGCGGCCCACCTGCAAGCCAATCTCTGGGCGACGGTCGTGGTGGCGGCCTGGGGTTGGGCAGCGCGTGCAGGCACCCCACAGGGGATGGCCTGGCTTCTGGCATGGCCTCTCGCGCATGCCCTGCTGATCACCGATCCTGGGACGCTTTCGCGCTACGTGGGGCTGTCGGCGACCCTGCATGCAGGAGCCGCGATCATCTGCTGGTACCTGTTGTGGCATGCGCATGGCGCGCGGCGCGCCGTGGGCGCGGCCGTCTCCGTGGCCATCCTCATCAAGCTGGGGCTGGAGATGCCTGTGGATGCCCAAGCCCTGCCCGACGCGCCGGGCCATGTGATCGCCGGCCACGCGCACGGTTGCGGGGTGCTCGCGGGGCTGGCCTCTGCGGCTGTGGTCGATGGCATCATGCGGGCTTGGCAGCGGCGCGTGCCCACGCCTGAACCACCATGAACGAGAGAAGAACCCGGCTCGATGCCACGGCGCTGATCTGCATCCTGCTGTGCTGCGTGCTGTGGGGCATCAACCAGTCGGCCGCCAAGGCGGCGCTGCCGGAGATTCCACCCTTGACACAGGCTGCACTGCGGTCGCTGGGTGCTGCAATGCTGGTGCTCGCTTGGTCGCGTTGGCGCGGCATCGCGCTCTTCGAGCGCGATGGCACCTTGCCTGGAGGCCTGCTGGCCGGTGCCCTGTTCGCTGCGGAATTCGCCATGATCTTCTGGGGCCTGCAGCACACGCATGCATCGCGCATGATCGTCTTCATCTACCTGAGCCCCTTCGTGGTGGCCATCGGCATGCCCTGGATCGCGCGCAGCGAGGGCCTGCGGCCCTTGCAGTGGGCGGGCCTGTTGGTGGCCTTCAGCGGCGTGGCCGTTGCCTTCTCAGAAGGCTTCGGGGCGCCCGCAGCCGGAGAACTGCAGTGGCTGGGCGATGCCATGGGCCTGCTGGCCGCGGTGCTCTGGGGGGCCACGACGCTGGCCATCCGGGCCACGCGATTGGCCGCCGCACCGGCCGAGAAAACCCTCTTTTACCAACTGGCCGTTTCGGCTCTGCTGTTGGCCGTGGCGGCTGTGGCGATGGGCGAGTCGTGGCCCAACAGCTGGTCCCGCCTGGCGCTGGGTTCCCTGTTCTTCCAGACGGTGATCATCACGTTTGCCAGCTACCTGCTGTGGTTCTGGCTGATCCGCCACTACCCGGCCACGCGCTTGGCCTCCTTCACCCTGCTCACGCCGGTGGCGGGGTTGCTGGCCGGCATGCTGCTGTTGGACGAACCGGCCACGCCGCGCCTGCTCTTGGGGCTGGGCGCAGTGGGCTTGGGCATCTGGCTGGTGAACCGGCCTGCAACTTGAATGGAGAACCTCATGATCACTCTGTGCGGCTTTGCCGTGAGCAACTACTACAACAAGGTCAAGCTGGTGCTGCTGGAGAAGGGCATCCCCTTCACCGAGGAACAGGTGATGACCGGATCCAAGGATGAGGCGGTGCTGCGCGACTCACCACTGGCCAAGGTGCCTTTCATCCGAACGCCGCAGGGAGCGCTGTGCGAGAGCCAGGTGATCGTCGAATACCTGGAACAGCTGCAACCGCATCCGGCGATGCTGCCGGCCGATCCGTTCGCAGCGGCCAAGGTGCGGGAACTGTGCACTTTCATCGACCTGCACCTTGAACTCGTCGCACGTGACCTTTACGGCGCCGCCTTCTTCGGCCGAACCGTGGATGACGCGGTCAAGGAGCGCGTCCGCGCCCAACTCAGCAAGAACATTTCGGCATTCAAACGCCTGGCGAAGTTCTCCCCCCACGTGGCCGGGAGCGAATTCACGCTGGCCGATTGCTGCGCGTTCGTCAGCCTGCCGCTGGTGGCCATGTCCACCAAGTCGGTGTTGGGCAGCGACCTGCTCGCCGAAGGGGGCGTCGACTGGAAGGGCTACCTGAAACTGGTGGCCGCACGTCCCAGCGCACAACGCGTGGAAGGCGACCGCAAGTCGGCCATCGCCGCCATGGCAGCCTCCAAGGCCCCTTGATTCGAGCAGCAGGGGCGTCGCGCCCGCTGCGGACCCGAGACGGGTTCAGGCCTGCGCCGGTGCTCCCGTCTGGCGGGCGGCCAAGGCCTGCGTGACTTCCTTGCGGAAGCGGTTGAGTTCCTGAACGCTGGCGAAGCTGCGCTCCATCAGCAGACTCATGTTGTGCAGGATGCGTTCGACGACCTTGCTCTCCCACACGGCATCAAAGTGGATCTGCTTGTCCAGCCAGTGCTCGAGCCACTCGGGGTTGGGCAGGCGGCTTTGCACCGTGTCGCGGGGGAAGAGCTTCTCGTTGACATGCAGGTTGGTGGGGTGCAGCGCCTGCGCCGTGCGGCGTGCGCTGGCCATCAGCACTCCCACCTTTGCAAAGGCGGCGCGCGCCTCGTCACCAAACTGCTGCAAGGCCCGCTTCATGTAGCGCAGGTAGGCGCCACCGTGACGGGCCTCGTCTCGCGCCAGCGTCTCGTAGATGGCCTGGATGACGGGCTCGGTATGCCACTCGGCTGCACGCCGATACCAATGGTTCAGTCGAATCTCGCCGCAGAAATGCAGCATCAGGGTTTCCAGGGCGGGCGCCGGATCGAATTCGAAGCGGACTTCGTGGAGTTCTTCCTCGGTGGGCACGAGGTCGGGCCGGAAGCGGCGCAGATACTCCATGAGCACCAACGAGTGTTTTTGCTCTTCGAAGAACCACACGCTCATGAAGGCAGAGAAGTCGCTGTCTCCTCGGTTGTCGCGCAGGAACATCTCGGTGGCTGGCAGGGCCGCCCACTCGGTGATGGCATTCATCTTGATCGTCTGCGCCTGCTCTTCGCTCAACAGCGCGGCATCGAAGCGGTCCCACGGTATGTCGCGCTCCATGTTCCAGCGCACGGCTTCGAGTTGCTTGAAAAGTTCGGGGTAGATCATGGTCACCATCCTAAAGAAGGCGGCCAAATTCTAGTTCCGCAGGGCTATTGGGATGCTGACGAACGGCCGCGCCAGTCGGCCAGGGCCATGGGAATCATGGTGAGCTCGGGCATCGGGCGCACGCCCTGAATGCTGCGGCGCTGGATGACCGGCGCCGAGCCGCCCGCCCAAATCTCCACCGATGCGGGCAGCTTGCCGCGCAGCTCCTGCAGTCCCTCCAACACATGGTTGGGGTTCATCACCCCGGAAAAGCTGAGCACCACCAGGTCGGCCTGATGGGCCTGCGCCGCCATCACCATATCCCAGATGGGCGTCTGCACGCCCAGCGAAATGCAGCGGCAACCCTCCAAGCGCAACAGGCATTCCGCCATCAAAAGGCCAATGCCGTGCTGTTCCCCCGGAAAGGTGCTCAACAAGGCCAGGGGCGATTCGTCCGTGTGCGGCAGGGGCAGGCTGTGCAGGGCATGGCGCAGCACCACCTGCAAGGACTCGGTGTAGGCGTGTTCCTCGTAGATCTGCATGCGGCCACGCAACCACGCGTCGCCCACGAGGCGGTTGAACGGCGAGACCACCTCAAGAACAAAGCGCGCCAATCCGAGGTAGGCCACCCGCTGCGTCAACAGGCGCCGCAGCAACTCGACATCATGGGCGTAGACGGCATCCAACAGCGGCTGCAGGTCTTCCGTGGGCGAGCCCACACTGGACGGACACGCCGGCGCCAGGCCGTCCACGAGCTTCTCAAGCTCCTCGGCCGGCAAGGACACGATGCGGCCCGGCCGATGGCCGGCATCGAGCAGGCGTTTGACGAGCCGAAGCCGTTCGACCTGGTCCAGGGGGTAGTTGCGCTCGCCCAGGGTGTCCCGGATCGGCTGCGGAAAGCCGTAGCGGCGCTCCCAGACGCGCAAGGTGTCCTTGCTCAGGCCCGTGTCGCGTTCGACAGAGGCAATGGACAAAGCATTGGAGGGGTCGGACATGTCGGTCATGACCGTTCCCGGCAGCACGAAGGGCGTCGCGGAAGGTTCAAGCGATTGTCCGGGACAAAACGGTGATTCGCCACCCTAAACCGCAAAAAATATGGCATCATCGCTTTCGGTGTCCAAGACAAACCGGTGCGGTCACTTGAGTTAACCCCAAAAGTGCACCGGAGATTTTCGTGTCAGCTTGCCGATTATCTCCACCACTGGAGAATTGTCTACGACAGATTTCACTGCTTCCAACGGTTTTCGCTGTACAGCCGAAGGGGTCACCCCGGGATCACACCCAGACGGTTCCTTTCCTCCTCCTCCCTCCTCCCTCCTTCGTCTGGGGGTGCTGTACAGTGATCTTTATGCCGCGGGGTGTCCGCGAAAGTGGACACCCCGCTGTCGTTCCTGGATCCGCACATGAAACGAGTGGCCGTCATCGGTTCCGGCATTTCCGGCCTCTCCGTTGCCTACGGACTGCGCAACCACGCCCAGGTCACCCTGTTTGAAGCCGAGGCTCGAGCCGGTGGACACGCCCACACGGTCGACCTTCGCTTGGACGGCATCACCCAGGGGGTCGACACCGGCTTCCTGGTCTACAACGAGCGCACCTACCCCCAATTGATCGCCCTGTTCGCCGAGCTGGGTGTGGACACGGCGCCCTCGGACATGTCCTTCTCGGTGCAGGTGCCCGACCAGGACCTGGAGTGGAACGGCTCCACCCTCAACACGGTATTCGCTCAGCGGCGCAACCTCTTGCGCCCGGCCTTCCTGCGCATGTTGCGCGAGATCGTCCGGTTCAACCGGGTGACCACGGCGCTGGCGGAAAACGGCGCCGATGCGCAACTCGACGAGGCCATCGGCGACTTCCTGCGCCGCGAGCGCTTCAGCATCGAATTCCGGGACTGGTACTTCCTGCCCATGATCGGTTGCATTTGGTCCTGCCCGACCGACCAGATGCTGCAATTCCCGGTGGCCACGATGATCCGCTTCTGCCACAACCACGGGCTCATCCAGGTCAACAACCGGCCGCGCTGGCATACCGTGCGCGGAGGGTCGCGCCACTATGTGCAGAAGATGCTGGCCGCCCTGCAGGGCAAGGCCCTGGTGCGCCTGAGCACACCGGTGCGCGGCGTGCAGCGTTCGAACGAGGGGGCCGTGCTGAGCCTGGACAGTGGCACCGAGTCCTTTGATGAGGTGGTGCTGGCTTCACACAGCGACCAGTCATTGGCCCTGTTGCAAGACCCCTCGGACGAAGAGCGTGCCGTCTTGGGCGCCATCGGCTACCACCGCAATCGCGCGGTGCTGCACACCGACGCGAGCGTGCTGCCCAAACGGCGACTGGCCTGGGCAGCGTGGAATTACGAGCGAGCCTCAGACGATTCACGTGAACACGCGCAGGTGTGCCTGCACTACCTGCTCAACAAGCTGCAGCCCCTGCCCTGGCAACAGCCGGTGGTGGTGTCCCTGAACCCGGTGCGTCCGATCGACGCCTCGCGCGTGGTTCAGGAGATCGACTACGGGCACCCGGTGTTCGACCGGCCGGCACTGGCCGCGCAGCGGTGCCTGCCGGGCCTGCAGGGTCTGCGGCACACCTGGTACTGCGGCGCATGGACGCGCTA
Organism: Burkholderiaceae bacterium; assembly: GCA_049423145.1. Taxonomy (GTDB): domain Bacteria; phylum Pseudomonadota; class Gammaproteobacteria; order Burkholderiales; family Burkholderiaceae_C; genus RFTU01. The sequence continues at coordinate 40,604 of JBMSQF010000003.1, read as the reverse complement.
TGGCTTCCACGAGGACGGCATGATGTCGGGCACCGCCGTGGTGGAGGCACTCAAGGCCCGATGGGGGCACGGTGTGGCCGCGGCGCGGGCCGCCGGTTCGGTGTCGGGGGCCATGGCATGAGCCAGCAGCCCACACAGACGGACCGCACCGCGGCCGCCACGGCCCCGTCTGCCCCAGCCGCCCCGCTGGCCTTGCTGGGCATCGGTCAGGTGCAGCATGCACGGCTTCGTCCGGCGCGGCATGCCTTCCGCTACCCCACCTATTTCCTGATGCTGCCCCTGCGTGCCTTGGCGGCCCACCCTGAGGGCTGGGGCGCCGTGGGGCACAACGCCTTCGGTCTGGTGAGTTTCTTCGACCGGGATCACGGCGCGGGCTCGGGCGCTGCGCTGGCCTGGTTCGAATCGGTACTGGCCGAGCAGGACCTGCTGGCACAGGTGGATGGCGAAGTCTGGCTCCACACCTATCCGCGTGTGGCGGGCTATGCCTTCAAACCGGTGAGCTTTTGGTATGCGCACCGGCGCGACAGTTCCTTGGTGGCGGTTTTGGCCGAAGTGAACAACACCTTCGGCGAACGGCACTGCTACCTGCTCACAGGCCCAGACTTGCGCTGGGGCCAGGAACTGCAGGCCAGCAAGGTGTTCCATGTGTCGCCCTTCTGCGCCATCGCAGGGGACTACCGCTTCCGATTCCTGCGCACCGGCACACCGTCCACCGCGGCACGCACGGTCGCGAGAGTTGAACACCACGACAGCGCGGGTCCGCTGCTGCTGACCAGCGTCAGTGGCGAGCTGGAGCCCGCCACCGCGCAACGCGTCCGACGAGCCTTTTTCGGCATGCCGATGATGTCGCTGGGCGTGATCTTCCGAATCCACTGGCAGGCGCTGCAGTTGGCCGTTAAGCGCGTGCCTTTCTTCCGCAAACCCGAACCACCGCAAGCCTTCGTCACGCGATGAACACGACCACCCTTCAGAAACGTCCCGGCATGGCCACCCTGCCGGGGCATGCACCCGCCGCGGCGCACGCCGTGTTTCGCCTGCTGCGCGAGTTGAAACACGGCACCCTGGATATCCAGCTGCCCGACGGCACGCAGATGCACTTCGGCGGCCCGGCGGAGGAGAGCCCGCTGCGGGCCGCGCTGCGGCTGCACAACTGGAACCCGTGCGGGGCTGCGCTCAAGAGCGGCGACATCGGCTTTGCCGAAAGCTTCATTGCCGGCGACTGGACCACGCCCGACCTGACGGCGCTGCTCACGCTATTCATCGCCAACCGCGACGACATCGAAACCGTCATCTACGGCTCTTGGTGGGGCGCCCTGCTGTACCGCGCCAAACATCTGCTCAACCGGAACTCGCGAAGCGGCAGCCGCAAGAATATCCACGCCCACTATGACCTGGGCAACGCCTTTTACCAGTTGTGGCTGGACGAGACCATGACCTACTCGGCAGCGCTGTTCGAGGCCGACCGCGGGCAGGAGGACCTGGCCCATGCGCAGCGCGCCAAGGTGCGGCGTGCGCTGCTGGAGTGCGGCGTTCAGCCGGGCTCACGCGTGCTGGAGATCGGTTGCGGCTGGGGCGGCCTGGCTGAAATCGCCGCGAAGGAATTCGCCGCGCAGGTCACCGGCGTGACCCTATCCACGGAACAGCTGGCCTGGGCGCAGGAACGGCTGCAGCGCGCCGGCGTGGGCGCACAGTGCGACATGCGCTTGCAGGACTACCGCGACATCCGGGACGAGCCTTTCGACGCGATCGCCTCGATCGAAATGTTTGAGGCCGTGGGTGAACCCTACTGGCCGGGCTTCTTCAAAACGGTACACGACCGCTTGAAGCGCGGTGGCGTGGCCTGCATCCAGTCCATCACCATACGCGACGATCTGTTCGACCGCTACCGCAGCAGCACCGACTTCATCCAGCAGTACATCTTCCCAGGCGGCATGCTGCCCAGCAAAGCGGTCTTCCGAAAGCAAGCGCAGGATGCCGGCCTGCAGGTTTCGCATGAACTGGCCTTCGGCGCGGACTACGCTGAGACGCTCAAGCGCTGGCGGGAGACCTTCCTGCGCGAGGAAGCTGCCGTGCGCCGCGTGGGCTTCGACACACGCTTCCTGCGCATCTGGGAGTTCTATCTGGCCTACTGCGAAGCCGCATTTGCCACCGGCAACACCGACGTGGTGCAGTTCACCTTGCGCAAGCCCTGATCAGGTGACGCGGATGCTCAGATCGGGCAGTCCGTCGATGTGGCAGTCGATGCGGTCGCCCTTGACCACCGGCCCCACGTTTTCAGGCGTACCGCTGTAGATAATGTCGCCGGGGGCGAGTTCGAAGGCCTCCGAGAGGCGGGCGATCTGCTCGGCCACGTTCCAGATCATTTGGCTCAGGTCGGCATTCTGTTTGATCTGGCCATTGACCTTCAGCCAGATTCCGCCCTTGGTGTAATGCCCGATGCGCTGCACCAGGTGCAGCGGACCGATGGGGGCCGAGCGGTCGAAGCTCTTGCCGATCTCCCAGGGCTTCTTCTGGTCGCCCATGCCGCGCTGCAGGTCGCGCCGCGTCATGTCCAGCCCCAGCGCGTAGGCGTACACGTGATCCAGGGCCTTGGCCACCGGGATGTCCTTGCCACCTCTGTGCAGCGCGGCCACCAGTTCCACCTCGTAGTGGTAGTTCTTCGTGAGCGGCGGATAGGGGTGGTCACCCACCGTACCCGGCGCGACGAACTGAATGGCGTCCGTCGGTTTTTGGAAGAAGAAGGGCGGCTCGCGCGTCGGGTCTGAGCCCATCTCGCGCGCATGCGCCGCGTAGTTGCGGCCGATGCAATAGATGCGGCGCACGGGGAAGTGCAGGTCGGTGCCGGCCACCGGGATGGTGGTGGCAGCGACGGTGAAGGGCATAGGCGGGACCGCAGTGCCGCCCCGCGTGACGCTCAAATTCACGGTGGAGCAGGCGCCCAGCGTGGTGGCACCCAGGGCACCGGCAGTACCCAGCATGGTTCGGCGGTTGACCATTGGAGACTCTCTTTGACTTCGAGAGCTTAAAGTGGAGCGGCTCGTGTCCGCTGCGTCAAGGCGGGGTTCCCCGAAACCTGGCGTTAGCGCTGCATCAGCCCACGGCTGCGCGCAATGGCCAGCAGCAAGCCCAGTGCCAGTCCAAGGCTGACCATGGCGGTTCCGCCGTAGCTGATGAAGGGCAGCGGCACGCCCACCACCGGCAACATGCCGCTGACCATGCCGATGTTGACGAACATGTAGGTGAACAGGCTCAGTGTGATGGCGCCCGCCAGCAGTCGGGAAAACAGCGTGGGCGCCGACGCGGCGATCATCAAACCGCGCAGGAGCAGGAAGGCAAAGGCGCCCAGCAGCGCCAGCACACCCAGGAGACCAAACTCCTCGGCAAAGGCGGCGAAGATGAAGTCGGTGGTGCGTTCGGGGATGAATTCCAAATGGGTTTGAGTACCCTGCATGAAGCCCTTGCCGAAGACACCGCCCGAACCAATGGCGATCATGCCCTGGATGATGTGGAAGCCCTTGCCCAGCGGGTCGGTGGTGGGGTCCAGCAAGGTGCACACGCGGTGCTTCTGGTATTCACGCAGGACATGCCAGTTCACTTCAGGCTGGCAGATGGCATCGGAAAACCCGATGAGCAGGCCCACACCGACCACGCCCACCAGAACCACCGGCCAGATGAGCGACCAGGACAGCCCTGCAAAAAAGAGCACGAAGAAGCCGCCGGAAAACACCAGGATCGCCGTACCCAGATCGGGTTGCTTGGCCACCAGGAGAAACGGCACCAGCAGCAAGGCAGCAGCAAAGAAGAAGTCCGAGCGCTGGATCTGCCCGCGTTGGCTCTCGCACTTCTGGAACCACCAAGCCAACATCAGCGGCATGGCAATCTTCAGGATCTCGCTGGGCTGAATCACGGCCACGCCCACATTCAGCCACCGGGTCGCGCCCTTCTTGGTGATGCCAAACAGGGCCACAGCCACCAACAGCAACACGCCGGTGACATAAAGCGGGACCGCGACCCGCTGCAATCTGTGCGGGGGCACCTGTGCCACGGCAAACATGATCACGGCGGCAATCCCCATGTTGCGCAGGTGGTCCACGAAACGCGTGCCGTGGTCGTAGCCGGCCGAGTACATGACCAGCAGGCCCAGCAGGGCCAGCAGCAACACCGCCAGCAGCAAGCCACCGTCAAAGCCCTGAACGAAGGGCTGCAGGCGCTGCCAGCGCGACGGTTGCGTGTAGGCGGTGGTCATGGGCGCGGCGCCTGGGACACTGCGCCCGACTCGGCCCAATTCGCCACGCGGGTGGTGGGCGCAAGCGCAGGCTCGGGTGGCATGCTGCCCGGCAGGGCGACATCCAAGGCCCGGCGCGGCGCCCCGATGGGTGCGGCGCTTTCACCGCGCTGGGTCGCCGCGATGTCCTCTTCGCTAGGCCAGCGACCCTCCAACCAGTAGTCGAACACGCGGCGCGCGATGGGTGCGGCCGCTGCAGCACCAAAGCCCGCGTTCTCCACGATCACCGCCAGGGCGATGGTGGGCTGGCTCGCGGGCGCGAACGCCACATAGAGGGAATGATCACGCTGGTACTCGGTCAGCTTGGCCGCGTTGTACTTCTCGTTCTGGCGAATGGAGACAGCCTGCGCGGTGCCGGTCTTGCCCCCCGAGGTGTAGGGCGCGCCCGCGAACACCCGCGTGGAGGTGCCTTCCTGCGTGACGCTTTGCATGGCGCGGCGGATGGCTTCCACATGCTCGGGCTTGTAGGCCAGCGGCTCCTGCTCGGGACGGTCGACCACACTGCGGCCGCGCGTCACCACATCCTGGACCTCGCGCACCACGCGCGGGGCATGGCGCTGTCCACCGGCCAAGACGGTGGCCATCGCATGCGCGAGCTGCAGCATGGTGAAGTTGTTGTAGCCCTGGCCGATGCCCAAGGAAATGGTCTCACCGGCATACCAGCGCTGCTGCTCGGGCTTTCGGTAGGCGCGCCGCTTCCATTCGGTCGACGGCAGCACGCCGGTGACTTCTCCTTCCAGGTCAATGCCCGTGCGCCGGCCAAACCCCAAGGGCGAGAGCTGATCGTGCATCAGATCCACGCCCATCTCGTTGGCCAAGGAGTAGTAGTAGACGTTGCTGGACTTGACGATGCTGGTGTGGAGATTGACGGCACCCAGCCCATGATCGCCATGGCTGCGGAACACGTGACCGCCGAAAGTGAAGGTTCCACCATCGTGGACAACCGTCTCGGCGCTGCGCTTGCCCGTGTTCAGCGCAGCCAGTCCCATGAAGGGTTTGAAGGTGGAGCCGGGTGGGTAGGTGCCGCGCAAGGCGCGGTTGAGCAAAGGCTTGTCGATGCTCTCGTTGAGTTCGCGCCAGTTGTCCACGTCGATCCCGTCGACGAACAAGTTGGGGTCGAAGGTCGGCTTACTGACCAAGGCCAGCACCTCGCCGTTGCGCGGGTCAATCGCCACCAGGGCGCCACGGCGGTTGCCGTAGAGCTGCTCGACCAGCCACTGCAAGCGGATGTCCACACTGAGCACCACGGTGTTGCCCGGCGTGGCGCCTCGGCTGTTGAGGCGACGGATGGCGCGTCCACCTGCGCTGGTCTCCACCTCCTGGTAGCCGGTGATGCCGTGCAGCTGCCGCTCGTAGCGCTGCTCCACGCCGAGTTTGCCGATGTACTCGGTTCCCCGGTAGTTGGCCAGATCCTCGTCTTCCCAATCGTTCATCGCCCGCTTCTCAGCAGCATTGATGCGGCCGATGTAGCCAATGAGGTGGCTGCCGGTTTCACCGAGGGGATAGTGACGGAACAAGCGCGCGCGCAGTTCAACACCGGGGAAACGGAAGCGCTGCGCCGAAAAGCGTGCAACATCTTCGTCCGAGAGTCGAGACCGGATGGGCAGGGAATCGAATCGCTTGCCCTCTTCCATCAGGCGCTTGAACCGGCGACGGTGTTGCGGCTGAATGTCCACCACCTCGGCCAGCGCGTCCAGCGTGGCCTCCAGGTTCTTCACCTTTGAAGGCGTGATCTCCAGCGTGTAGGCTGAGTAGTTGCTGGCCAGCACCACGCCGTTTCGGTCCATGATGAGGCCGCGGTTCGGCACGATAGGCAGGACGGCGGTGCGGTTGGCCTCGGCCCGCTCGGCCAGCTCTTCATGTCGCAGCACTTGGAGCACCAGCGCGCGCCCGCCCAGCAGCAGCAAGGCCAGCAGCAGGCACATGCCCACGACCGCCAAGCGGCCGCGAAAACGCGCCAATTCAAGTTCTATGTTCTTGAGTTCGGTCACGGCCCTGCCCTACAAGGGTCGATTCTCGTCGGGATCGGGTGCGCGCCGCTGCGGTGCCAGCAGAACCAGGGTGGCCACCGGCCACAGCAGGGTCTGCATCAAGGGTTGCGCCACCACGCCCCAGCCCGGCCACATGCCCCCGGCGAACAACCGAATGGCCGTGGACAGCAGCTGCGCCGTCAAGAACAAGGGCAGCACATGGGCCATTTGCCCGCCCAGACCGAACCACAACAGGCGGCGGTGCAAGGTGACCGAGGCATAGCCCAAGAGGGTGTAGGCCAGCGCATGCTGACCCAGGAGGGCGCCCTGATGCACATCCATCAAAACCCCGCCGATGAACGCCGCCACCACGCCCACACGGCGCGGTTGGTGAATGTTCCAAAAGACAACGACCAGCGCGAGCAGATCGGGCATCCACCAGGCGCGGCCGACCGGCAGCAAATTGCCCATGAGGGCCAGCAGGATGGAGCCCCACACGAAGGCCGGATTGGCCGGCAGGAGCAACTGTCCCGTACCGCGCGGCATGATCATGGCCGACGGCTCCCGGGAAGGCTGGCGGCTTGGGTGCTGGATGCTGCCGCGCCGGGAGCCGCTGCGGCGGCCGCCGCATCGTCGACCTTGCGCGGCTTCAGGGGCAAGACGAGCACATGGCGCCGGCCATCAGCCGAGGCCACGGGCGCCAGCTCGATGCGGGCAAAACTCGTTTCCGCCTGGCGCTGCACGGTGGCCACACGCGCCACGGCAAGACCGGGTGGATACACCCCATCCAGGCCCGAGGTGATGAGCTCATCACCCACCTGCACATCGGCGTTGGCGGCGACGAACCGCAGTTCCATCCCTGCCGCATCCGTACCGTCGCCGAAAGCCACACCGCGCTGGCGGGTGCGCTGATTCAGCACCGGAACCGAAATCTGCTGGTCTTGCAGCAACGTGACTTCGGCCGAGAAAGGATACAGACGCGTGACCTGCCCCACCAGCCCACCCTCATGGATGACGGGCGAGGCCAGGGTAATGCCCGCGGAAGACCCGCGGTCGATGACCACCTTGCGCGAATAGCGGTCTGCTGCCTCGAACATCACTTCAGCCGGTACTGTACCCACCGGAGTGGCGGGCCTCAGGTCCATCAAGGCACGCAGTTCGGCGTTCTCCGCCTCCAGGCGCGCAGCCCGCGTGATCGCTTCACTTTGGGCTGTCAGCTGACGGCGCAGTGACTCGTTGTGCGCCACCGCGCTGTCAAGTCCGGCGACATACCTCCCGGCGGCATCCAGCATCCGGCCCGGCCAGCCGGCGGCTGTCTGCAGTGGCAACAGCACCGTGGCCAGGGCCGCCCGCAGGGGCTGTGTGATCTGAAGGCGATGGTCGGCCGCCATGAGGAACACGGCCAGAGCGGCACACAACAGCAACTGGCTGCGCGCGCTGGCACCTTGCCGAAAGAACGGCGGTGGGGTGCGGTCGAGGGTTCCCGGTGGGGCCACGATGCCAGCCTCGCCGGCCGCCTGCCCGATGGCCGGCGGCCTGTGGTGTGGGGTTACTCGGAGGTGAAGATGCCGCCCAGGCGGTCCATGCGCTCCAGCGCCATGCCGCAGCCGCGGACCACGCAGGTCAGCGGGTCTTCGGCCACCAGCACAGGCAGCCCGGTTTCTTCGGAAAGCAGGCGGTCCAGGTCTCTCAACAAGGCGCCACCGCCCGTGAGCATCATGCCGCGCTCGGCAATGTCCGCGCCCAACTCGGGCGGGGTTTGCTCCAGCGCGTTCTTGACCGCCGAGACGATCTGGTTGAGCGGATCCGTCAGGGCCTCGAGCACCTCGTTGGAGCTGACCGTGAAGGAGCGCGGCACGCCCTCGGACAAATTGCGGCCCTTGACTTCCATCTCCTTGACCTCACTGCCGGGGAAGGCGCTGCCGATGGTCTTCTTGATGAGTTCGGCCGTCGGTTCGCCGATCAACATGCCATAGTTGCGGCGGATGTAATTGATGATCGCCTCGTCGAACTTGTCGCCACCGACTCGGACGCTGCCCTTGTAGACCATGCCGCCCAAGGAAATGACGCCCACCTCCGTGGTGCCGCCCCCGATGTCGATGACCATGGAGCCCGAGGCATCACTGACCGGCAGGCCCGCACCGATGGCCGCGGCCATGGGTTCCTCAATGAGGTAGACCTCCGAGGCGCCGGCGCCCAGGGCCGATTCGCGGATCGCCCGGCGCTCGACCTGGGTGGAACCGCAGGGCACGCAGATGATGATGCGCGGGCTGGGCCGAAAGACCGAGCGCGGGTGCACCATCTTGATGAACTGCTTGAGCATCTGCTCGGTGATGGTGAAGTCGGCGATCACGCCGTCCTTCATCGGGCGGATGGCTTCGATGTTGCCCGGGACCTTGCCCAGCATGGCCTTGGCATCATGGCCAACGGCCTGGATGCTCTTCTTGCCGTTGGGCCCGCCTTCCTGGCGGATGGACACCACAGAGGGCTCATCGAGCACGATGCCCTTGCCCCGAACGTAGATCAGCGTGTTGGCCGTACCCAGGTCAATGGCCAGGTCGGTCGAGAAGTGGCGGCGAAATGATTCGAACATGATGGGAAAAAGTCGAACACGCGATAATAACCGACCATGGCCTTGACCCCCAATGACGTCAGCCGCATCGCCCACCTGGCGCGGCTGGAAATCGATACGCCGCAACAGGCGGCGATGCTCTCCCAGCTCAATGGCTTCTTCGCCATCGTCGAGCAGATGAGTGCCGTGGATACCCGGGGCGTGGAGCCCCTGTATACGCCGCTGTCGGCCCTCCAATCGGTGGAACTTCGCCTGCGCGAGGACCGCGTCACCGAAGTGGTGGACCGCCCGGCCAACCAGCGCAGTGCTCCGGCGGTGCACGAGGGACTCTTCCTGGTGCCCAAGGTGATTGAATGAGCGCGGCTTTCATGGGGGTGGCGCAGGCCGCCCGACTGCTGGCTCAGGGTCAGGTTTCGAGCGTGGAACTGACGGCAGCGTTTCTCTCCCGCTGTCGCGCTCACGAATCCTTGGGCGCCTTCCTGCACCTGGATGCCGACGGCGCCATCGAGCAGGCGCGGGCAGCCGACGCGCGGCGCGCGCAGGCCGCCCCCGCGGGATTGCTTGGTGCACTCAATGGCGTGCCCATCGCCCACAAGGACATTTTCGTCACGCAGGATGCTCCGACCACCGCGGGCTCCAGGATGCTGCAAGGCTACCGCAGCCCCTTCGACGCCACGGTCGTGGCCCGACTGAAGGCCGCAGGCGCCGTGAGTCTGGGCAAGCTGAACTGCGACGAGTTCGCCATGGGTTCGGCCAACGAAAATTCCGCTTACTTCCCGGCGAAGAACCCCTGGGACACCACGCGGGTACCCGGTGGTTCCTCGGGTGGATCGGCCACGGCGGTGGCGGCGGGCTTGGTGGCCGGCTGCACCGGCACGGACACAGGAGGCTCGATTCGCCAGCCCGCCAGCTTCACCGGTATCACCGGCATCAAGCCCACCTACGGTGTGTGCTCCCGCTACGGCATGATCGCCTTCGCTTCTTCACTGGACCAGGCCGGCCCGATGGCGCGCAGCGCTGAAGATTGCGCGCTCATGCTGTCGGCCATGGCCGGCTTCGATGAACGGGACAGCACCAGCGCACATCGGGCCTCGGTGGATTACACAGCTGAAATGCGGCGATCGCGCGAAGGCGCCACCGCCGCGCAGCCGCTGCGCGGCCTGCGCATCGGCCTGCCGCAGGAGTTTTTCCCAGCAGCCTTGGCCGACGACGTCAATGGCGCCGTGCGGGCTGCACTGGCCGAACTCGAAAAGCTGGGCGCCACCTTGGTGGAGGTGAGCCTGCCGCGCACCGAGCTTTCCATTCCGGTTTACTACATCATTGCCCCAGCCGAAGCGAGCTCCAACCTCAGCCGCTTCGACGGGGTGAAGTTCGGTCACCGCGCATCGAACTACGCTGACTTGCTGGACATGTACAAGAAGACCCGCGCCGAGGGCTTCGGCGCGGAGGTCAAGCGACGCATCATGATCGGCACTTATGTGCTCTCGCACGGCTACTACGATGCCTATTACCTGCAGGCGCAGAAGTTGCGCCGCATGATCGCGGACGACTTCCAGCAGTGCTTTACACAGTGCGATGTGATTGCCGGCCCGGTGGCCCCTACGGTGGCCTGGAAGCTCGGCTCAGGCTCGGACGATCCGGTCCAGGCCTACCTGGCCGACATCTTCACCCTGCCAGCTTCCCTGGCCGGTCTTCCCGGCATGAGCGTGCCCGCGGGATTCGGCGAAAACGGCATGCCGGTGGGTCTGCAGCTCATCGGCAACTATTTCGGCGAGGGTGTGCTCCTGCACGCCGCGCATGCACTGCAGCAGGCCACGGACTTCCATCTGCAGACCCCGGAGGCCCTGCGATGAGCAGCGGCACGCCATCACGGTTGGTGCGCGGCTGGGAAGTGGTGATCGGCCTGGAAACGCACGCGCAATTGAGCACGGTCAGCAAGATCTTCAGCGGCGCCTCCACCGCCTTCGGCGCGGCCCCCAACACGCAGGCCTGCGCGGTGGACCTGGCCTTGCCGGGCACGCTGCCCGTGATGAACCGAGCCGCCGTGGAGCGCGCCATCCGCTTCGGCCTGGCCATTGGTGCCACCGTTGCGCCGCTGTCGATCTTTGCGCGCAAGAACTACTTTTACCCCGACTTGCCCAAGGGCTACCAGATCAGCCAGTACGAAATTCCGGTGGTGCAAGGCGGGCATGTGGACATTCTGGTGGACGGCGTGGTCAAGCGCGTGAACCTCACGCGCGCGCACCTGGAAGAGGACGCCGGCAAGAGCCTGCACGACGACTTCGCGGGGCCGCATGGCGAGAAGAGTTCGGGCATCGACCTCAACCGCGCGGGCACGCCGCTGCTGGAGATCGTGAGCGAGCCCGAGATGCGCAGCAGCACCGAGGCGGTAGCCTACGCGCGCGCCCTGCACGGCTTGGTGGTGTGGCTGGGCATCTGTGACGGCAATATGCAGGAAGGATCCTTCCGCTGTGATGCGAACGTGAGCGTCCGCAGGCCCGGTGAACCCTTTGGCACGCGGCGCGAGATCAAGAACCTCAACAGCTTCCGCTTCCTGCAACAGGCCATCGACTACGAAGTGAACTGGCAGATCGACCAGATCGAAGATGGCCTGGAGATCCAGCAGGCCACCGTCCTGTTCAACCCGGACACGGGCGAGACGCGTGCCATGCGAACCAAGGAAGATGCGCACGACTACCGCTATTTCCCCGATCCCGACCTGCCGCCCCTGGTGGTTGCGCCGCAGTGGGTGGAGCAGGTGAAGGCCGCGATGCCGGAGTTGCCCGGTGCCATGGCCGCCCGCTTCGTGACGCAGGATGGTCTGCCCGAGTACGACGCGCAGATGATGACGCAGAGCCTGCCGACCGCGCGCTACTACGAGGCCGCCCGGGATGCTGGTGGCCAGGCCAAGCTGGCGGCCAACTGGGTGATGGGCGAGATCAGCAAGCGCTTGAACGCTGCGGGCGTGGAAATCGACGCGGCACCGGTGGGCCCGGTGTTGCTGGGTGCGCTGATCCGGCGGGTCCAGGACGGCACCCTGTCCAACAACTCGGCGCGACAGGTCTTCGACGAGCTCTGGTCAACGGCGGGTGATCGCACTGCATCGGATTCACCCGATCCCGCCGCGGCCACCGCCACGGTGGATGCGCTGATCGAGTCCAAGGGCCTCAAGCAGATGAACGACAGCGCTGCGCTGGAGGCCATCGTCGATGAGGTGATCGCGGCGAACGAGAAGTCGGTGGCCGAGTACCGCAGCGGCAAGGACAAGGCCTTCAATGCACTGGTGGGTCAGGTGATGAAGGCCAGCAAAGGCAAGGCCAATCCGGCGCAGGCTGGCGAACTGCTTAAGCGCAAACTGGGCTGAGGGTCAAAGGGCGGCCAGGAAGGCTGCAATGGCGGCGACCACCGCTTCCGGGCGCTCGCGGTGCGGCAGGTGGTGGGTGTCGGGCATGAGCACCATTCGAGACGGCCCGCCACACAGCCCGATGATGGTCTCGGGGTGGATCGCCGTTCCGTACTCATCGTGATCGCCATGCAGCGCCAGCACGGGACAGCGCAACTGCGGCAGCACCTCGCGAAGGTGCCAGCGCGCAAATGCGGGGCTCAGCCACGAGTCGGTCCAGGCGTCGACCACCCAGCGGGCTTTGTCCCCGTGATATCTCTTCAGGCGCGCCAACTGCGACTCGTCCTGGAACTGCACTTTGGCCTCGGCGATCGCCTTGAGGGTGCGGTCTTCAGGAAAGGCCTGCGCCGCGATGGTGATAAGGGCCCGCACGCGTTGGGGCATCTGCACGCCGGCGTAGACGCCCATGCCGCCGCCCACGCTGTGGCCCACGAGGGTGGCGCAGTCGATCTGAAGATGGTTCATCACATGCACCAGACCCGCACTGGCCTCCAGCGAGACGAAGTTCGGCGGGGGCATTCCCGTGGCGGGGTCCGAGTGGCCGTAACCCAGTCGGTCATAAGCCACCACCGGGCGCTGCAGCGTTTGAGACAGCAAGGCCGGGAATTCACGCCAGAGTTCGACGCTGCCCAGTGAATCGTGGAGCAGCACGAAGGCATCATCGGGCCGGTTCAGTTGCTCCTCGGTCGGGGCCCATACGCGCGCATGCAGTTGTCCGCTGGGCGCGGGCACCTGCACCTCACGCATGCCGGAACCCTCAGACACCGTAGCGGTTTCGGTAGGCCCGCACCGCGGGCAGGTGTGCCTGGAGGGTTCTTTCCTGGGTCCGCGCCAGATAGTCGAGCAGGTCGGCCAGCGTGGCGATCGCACAGACCGGCATGCCGATCTGATGCTGCACATACTGCACCGCGCTCCAGGACTGCTCGGCACCCTCGGCGTTGGTGGCCTTCTCCTGTCGGTCAAGGGCAATGGCCACGCCACAGGGCTGGGCGCCGGCCGCTTCGATCATCCGGATGGATTCGCGCACCGAGGTGCCCGCGCTGATCACGTCGTCGATGATGAGCACCCGGCCCTTGACGGGTGCCCCTACCAGTGTTCCGCCCTCGCCGTGGTCCTTGGCTTCCTTGCGGTTGTAGGCGAAGGGCTTGTTGTGTCCCAGGCGCGCCAATTCGATGGCCACGGCAGCCGCCAGGGTGATCCCCTTGTAGGCGGGGCCGAAGAGCATGTCGAATGAGAGCTTCGAGTCCAACAACCGCCGTGCATAGAATTCCGCAAGGCGGCCCAGTTTGGCACCGTCATCGAACAGACCCGCATTGAAGAAGTACGGCGACAGACGTCCGGCCTTCGTCTTGAATTCACCGAAGCGCAAGACCCCGGACTTGACCGAAAAGGCCACAAACTCCTGGGCCAGTGCGTCGCTCATCAGTCGCTCCTGTCGCGCTCCGTCAGCGCGCTCCTCGCCATGTTCAGACTCGTCTCGCTCAACCTCAACGGCATCCGATCCGCGGCCAGCAAGGGCGTTCGCGAATGGGCCGAAGACCACTCGATCGATTGTATGGGCGTGCAGGAGATCAAGGCCCAGGCCGAAGATGTCGCCGGCGCCTTCGACGAGATGGCCGGCATGCGAGGCACCTTCCACCATGCGCAAAAGAAGGGCTATTCGGGCGTGGGGTTGTACGCACGCCAGCAGCCGTCTGATGTCATGATCGGTTTCGATGGCGGCGAATTCGACGAAGAGGGTCGGTGTGTGGAATACCGCTGGGACCGGCCGGGCCGTCGATTCAGCGTGCTCAGCGTTTACTTTCCCTCCGGCTCTTCGGGTGAAGACCGCCAGAACGCCAAGTTCCGATTTCTGGAGGTCATGGGCGCGCACCTTCGATCCTTGCGCAAGACGCGGGAATTCATCCTGGTGGGTGATGTGAACATCGCCCACCAGGAGATCGACCTCAAGAACTGGAAGGGCAACTTGAAGAACAGTGGGTTTTTGCCGGAAGAGCGGGCCTGGATGACTCGGCTGCTGGACCAAGGCCGAACAGGCGGAGGCCTGGTGGATGTCTACCGAGCGCTCCACCCCGAAGTCGGCGAGGAGGGCTACACCTGGTGGAGCAACCGGGGCCAGGCCTACGCGAAGAACGTGGGCTGGCGCATCGACTATCACCTGGCCACACCCGGTGTGGCAGCGACCGCCCGCGCGGCTTCAATTTACAAGGTACAGCGATTCTCCGACCATGCGCCCTTGACCGTGGACTATGACTTCACTCTTTGAGGAGTAGCCGATGAACGCACGCCGTCGCCCCGTGTCCACCGTGGTGGCAGCCGCTGTGCTGTCGCTCGTGGGCAGCCTCGGCTCCCTGGCATGGGCCCAGTCGGTTTCCCCGAACCCACCCCGATCCAACGCGCCGCCATGGAGCCCGGATGACGCGCAGGCGCCCGTGCCGCCCGTGGTTCACCGTTCGGCCCTGCGGGCATTTGCAGCCGATCCAGTCCCCGTGGGTTCCTGGGTGAATGCCAATCGGTTGGTGGACGAGTTGGGTGGCTGGCGCGCCTACCTGAAGGAAGCGCACGGGATGCCCCAGAGCAGTGCGGCAAAGCCGAAATGAAATCGCACCACGGCTCAGGATTGCTGCTGCGGGTGGCCACGGTGCTGGCCGCGCTCGGTCTGGCCGGCTGTGCAACAAGCCCTCTGGATCCGCCGCTGCACCGGGCGCAACAGGCTGCCAGGCCCCAGGTCTCGGGAAGCGGTCCCATCGTCCAGTGGCAGCGCACCGCCGAGGAACGCTCCCAGGCACGCGCGCGGGTGGAACAACTGCTGGCGCAACCCCTGACATCGGCTGCCGCGGTGGAGTTGGCCCTGCTGAACAACGCCGGGCTGCAGATTCAGCTCGCCGAGGTGGGCATCACGCAGGCCGATGTGCTGCAGGCGGGTCGACTTCCCAATCCCGGCTTCACATTCGGTCGCAGCGCAGAGGGCGACAAGCGGGCGATCGAGCGTGGGCTGCACATCAACCTGGCCCGCATTCTGGTGCTGCCCCTGGTGCGCGAATTGGAGCAGCGCCGACTGGACCAGGCCGAGCGGACGGTGGCGCTGCAGGTCATGGCCCTGATCACCCAAGTGCGGCGTGCGCATGTGGACGCCGTGGCCGCGCGAGAACGCAGTCGCTACATGGCCGATGTGCTCAAGGCCGCGCAGGCCAGCGCCGAATTGGCACGGCGCATGGCACAGGTGGGGAACTTCAATAAGCTGCAGCACGCGCGCGAGCAAGGTTTCCAGGCCGATGCCGTCCAGGGGCATGCCCGCGCGCTGCGCGAGGAGATGGCCGCTCGAGAACGGCTCATTCGCGCCTTGGGCCTTTGGGGTTCCGACCTACAAAGCCTTCGCTTGCCCGACCGCCTGCCCGACCTGCCGGCCGCACTGCCCGACCGACCCGGCATCGAAGCCGAGGCCATGGCCCGTCGTCTGGATGTCCAAGCCGCCCGACTGCAAACCGAACAGACGGCACGCCAACTCGGACTGACGAAAACCACACGGTTCATCAATGTGCTGGAACTTGGGGGCCACTACAACAGCAGCAACGAAGGCCATGGGCACGGCGGATGGGAGGTCAGCCTGATGCTGCCCCTCTTCGACTGGAGCAGCGCTCGGGTGGCCCGCGCGGAAGCGGTGTACCAGCAGGCGCTCAGCCGCACCGCGCAGACCGCCGTGAACGCCCGCTCCGAGGTGCGCGAGGCCTATGGCCATTGGCGTGCCACCCATGACATGGCCCGACATCAACGGGACGAGGTCGTGCCGCTGAAGAAGCGCATCTCCGACGAGAACCTCCTGCGCTACAACGGCATGCTGATCGGCGTATTTGAATTGCTGGCCGATGCGCGGGCGCAAATCACCGGCGTCTCTCAATACCTGGACGCCCTGCGCGACTTCTGGGTGGCCGATGCGGAGCTGGAGATGGCGATGCTCGGCCCGGTTTCGTGGGTCTCGTCCGCTTCCGGGGTTGCCGGTGCTCGAACACCGGCTGCGGCAGCCACGCCGGCGCCGCACCCGCATTGAAGCGCCTGTTGATGCCATCGACCCTGCATCGAGCCGACGAACGATAACTTTCCAGGTGGAGTGTCGCCCCATGGTTTCCAGACGACAGTTCTTCAAATCGGCCGGCATCACGGCCGCGGCGTCTGCCGGTGCGGTGAGCACGGTGGCCTTGGCCGCCCTCCCCGAGCCGGTGCTCCAGGCCCGAACCGACACGATGCCGCCGCTGGTGCCCCACACGGGGCGGCCGTACAACCCGGTGGTGACCCTCAACGGCTGGACCCTTCCCTGGCGCATGAGCCAGGGCGTCAAGGAATTCCATTTGGTGGCCGAACCCGTGGTGCGCGAGATGTGCCCGGGATTCAAAGCCCACCTCTGGGGCTACAACGGTCAAAGTCCGGGTCCTACGATCGAGGTGGTGGAAGGCGACCGTGTGCGCATCTTCGTGACCAACAAGCTGCCCGAGGTCACCAGCGTCCACTGGCACGGACAGCGACTGCCCAATGGCATGGATGGCGTCACCGGCCTGACACAGCCGCCCATCCCACCTGGCAAGACCTTCGTCTACGAGTTCGAGGCGCGCCGGCCTGGCACCTTCATGTACCACCCCCATGCAGACGAGATGGTGCAGATGGCCATGGGCATGATGGGCTTCTGGGTCACGCATCCGAAGCAGAAGCACCCGCTGATTGATGAGGTGGACCGCGACTTCTGCTTCCTGCTGAGTGCCTATGACATCGACCCCGGCAGCTACACGCCCAAGGTGATGACGATGCTGGACTTCAACCTCTGGGCATGGAACAGCCGCATCTTTCCCGGTATCGACCCCCTCGTCGTGGGCCACAAGGACCGCGTCCGGTTGCGCGTAGGCAACCTCACCATGACCAACCATCCGATCCACATCCACGGCCATGAGTTCTTCGTCACCGGCACCGATGGCGGCCCCACGCCCCGCGGATCGCGCTGGCCGGAGGTGACCGTGGACGTGGCGGTGGGGCAGATGCGGCAAATGGAGTTTCTGGCGGATGAGGAAGGAGACTGGGCCTTCCACTGCCACAAGAGCCACCACACCATGAACGCCATGGGCCACGGCGTGCCCACCATGATCGGCGTGGACCATCGCGAGGTGGTCAAGGACATCACGAAGCTCATTCCGGACTACATGGTGATGGGCGAGCGCGGCATGCATGACATGACGGAAATGGAAATGCCCCTGCCCGACAACACCGCGCCCATGATGGCCGGCCAGGGCCCATTCGGCTCGATGGGTATGGGCGGCATGTTCAGCGTGATCAAGGTCCGCAAGGGCCTCCGAAAGGGCGACTACCGGGATCCGGGTTGGTTCAAGCATCCGGCGGGCACGGTCGCTCATGCCTATTCCGGTCCCACGCCGCTCCATCGGGATGGTGCGGTCCACCCCGGTGTCGCGTCGCCGGGCTCCATGACGCGCGCCAACCCCGGCCCTGATGTGGAAGTCAAGATTCGCAAGCCGGGTAGTGGACATGGGCGCCATTGAGCGGCGCCCACCGACGTTCAAGCCCCCCACAATCTCCAGAGTCCCCTTCTCTGAATCCAAGGAGCGCAAGCCATGAATTCACCCACCGTTCGATGGTTCAGGCCTTTCCTCGTGACTGCTGGTCTGTTGGCCTTCGGGCCCGCCATGGCGCAAACGCCAACGCCCCCCGCAGCGGCCGCCCCCGCGGGTGCTGCGGCCGCCAGCAGCAAGGCCGAGGGCGAGGTGCGCCGCGTGGAAGTGGCCACGGGGCGCGTTCAGTTGCGGCATGGCCCCATTGCTCACCTGGACATGCCCCCGATGACCATGGTCTTCCGCGTCAAGAGTCCCACCCTGCTGGAAGGCTTGAAGGAAGGCGACCGCATCCTGTTCACCGCTGAAAAGATAGACGGCGCCTACACCATCACGAGCGTCGAGAAGCGGCCGTGAAGATCGCCATCGTGGGTGTTGGCGCCATTGGCGGGCTCATGGGGGCACGACTGGCGGCACGGGGTACCCACACCATCAGCGCCCTGGCGCGCGGGCCAACCTTGAGCCAGCTGCGGCAACACGGATGGCGGCTTCGGTCGCCCGATGGTGATGTCCAGACCGCTGCCCGTGCAGCCGAGGACCCGGCTGAGCTGGGCGTGCAGGATGTGGTGATTCTGGCGGTCAAGGCGCCCGCGCTGTCCGCGCTGGCCCACCGCTTGAAACCCCTGCTGGCGCCGCACACCCTGATCGTGCCTGCGATGAATGGCGTGCCCTGGTGGTTCTGCGACCGCGTCGCGTCCTGGGGGGGCTCGGGTCTTCAAAGCGTGGACCCTCAGGGCGAGATCGCCCGCCACCTGCCGATGGCCCAGGTGCTGGGGTGCGTGGTGCACGGCTCGGCCTCTACGCCCGAACCGGGCCTGGTGCAGCACCGCATGGGCCGAGGATTGATCCTGGGTGAACCTTGGGGTGGGCGCAGCGAACGCGTGCAGGCCCTGTGCGATCTCTTGATGGACGCGGGATTCGAGGCCACGCACAGCGGGCACATCCGCCGAGACATCTGGTACAAGCTTTGGGGCAATCTCACCATGAACCCGGTGAGTGCACTGACCGGCTCCACCATGGACCAGGTGTTGGCAGATCCCCTGCTGCTTGAATTTTGCTCACAGGCCATGCGGGAGGCGTCCCGAATCGGCGCTCGGATCGATTGTCCCGTGACGCAAAGCCCGGAAGAGCGCCACGCCATCACCCGTGGGCTGGGTGCCGTGAAGACCTCCATGCTCCAAGACGTGGAAGCGGGGCGTCCGATTGAATTGGATGCCATCGTCACGGCCGTGCATGAGATCGGTACCCGACTGGGCGAACCGATGCCCGCCATCGGCGCCTTGCTGGGGCTCACGCGGGTGATGGCCCGGCACCGCGGCCTGTATCCCCACTGAGATGGCTGGCGCGCCTTGCGCTACCCTCTGACCCATGTTCGATGCCCTGGCCGCCCACCCCTATGCCTATCCGGTGCTGGAAGTGCTGCACCTGCTGGGTTTGGCCCTGGTCCTGGGCAATCTGGTGCTCATCGAATTGCGGGTGTTCGGCCTTGGCGCTGCGCTTGAGGCCCGCGCCTTGGCGCGATTGAGTCTGGTGCTGGTGGCCTTGGGCTTTGGTCTGCTGGGGACAAGCGGCCTTCTGATGTTCGCTACGCAGGCCACCGAACTCTTGGCCAGCCGGACTTTTGCGGTGAAGATGTCCTTGATGTCGCTGGCCCTGTGCAATGCGGCTTGGTTTCATGCGCGCGGCAGCCTGGACAAGCTCGACGCCACGGCACGCATGTTGATGGTGATCTCCACGGTGCTGTGGGTGCTGGTGGTGGCGGCCGGCCGCTGGATCGCCTATGAGTAATGTGTTACTGGATCGATGCAGAAAGGATGCGGTGATGAAGAAGATCGATGATCGGTTCCCCTTGCACAGCCAGGACCGGCGGCTTGTGATGAAGGCTGTGGCGGGTGGGCTGGGCCTACTGGGCAGCGGAATCAGCCCGGCGGTTTGGGCCCACCACGGCTGGAGCAGCTTTGACCAGGCACGCCCGCTGTACCTTCAGGGCAAGGCCCTGGAGGTCAAATGGCGCAACCCCCATGCCGAGTTGGTGCTGGAGCGCTCACCAGGCCCGATTCCCGCAGAGCTTGCACGGCGGACGTTTCCCCCCCAAGTGTCACCGGTTGACGGTGCCGCCCTGCTGTCCAAGGTGAGCCTGCCCCGGCGCAGCGACCCCCGCTGGACGGTTGAGCTGGCACCTCTGACGCGCATGGGCCAATGGAAGGTCCCCGAGATCACGGCCGGTACCGAGCTGGCCGTTCTGGGCTTTACCTTTGCCGACGAAAGGGGCGAGGCGATTCTGCGGGCCGAGTACCTCTTCCTGGGCACACAGGTCTACGGTCTGCGCTCCAGCCCTGCCTGAGCCTCAAAAGCCCAGACGCAGCGACAGGCGCCAGACGCGCGGCTCGGCAGGATGCACATGGCGATCGGCCACCGGTGTCGCCTCGCCGGGCAGACGCGATTCATAAAAATACTGGATGTCGTCGACCCGGCGGTTGCTCAGGTTGAAGATGTCCAGCGTCAGTTCGGAGTTCCGGCCGAAACCCTGCCCCAGCAGCGCCCTGGAGATGCGTGCGTTCACCGTGGAAGACGGTCGGCTGCGCACGCTGTTGTCCTCGATCAGCGGCCCCGCACCGAGATGGCGCCACTGCAGGCTGCCGCTCCAATGCGCGAAGTCCCGCAGCGTGACCGCCGTGGAGGCCACCCGGTCCACCGCATTCGGAATGCGGCCGCCGTCGGCCAGGCGACCGCGTGACCATGCAAAGTCGGCATCGATCAACAGCCACGGCCGAGGGGTGTAGCGGTTGTTGAATTCCACGCCGCGTCGGCTGCTGGCTTGGCTGGCCTCGGTGGATCCGGCATCCCCCACGTAGACCAGCTCGGAATCGAGCTTCAAACCCCACACCGCCACGGAGCTCTGCAGGCCCTTGAGGGCCTCCGTCCGCCAGCCGATCTCGGCGCCGCGGCCTGCCACGAGGAGCGGTACACGCTGTGCGGGCTCACCGCTGCGGGGGTCCAGGCTGATCGTGGCTCCCCGCGCATCGTTGCTGTGAAAGCCAGTGCCCGCATTGAAAAACAGCTCACTCTTGTGCCAAGGGCCGAAGACGACCGATAGCTTGGGTGAGACCTGTAACGCTTGGGCCGAGCCCGAATTGAGTGGCAGACTCAAGGACTGTACTCGGGCCTCCTTATGGTCCAGCCGGACGCCGGCGATGGTGCGCAGCGTTGGGGCCCATTCCACCGCGGTCTGCACGTAGGCACCCAACAGCGCCTGATGGACCTCATCCTCACGAACCCCATTCGTCACGCGACGGGCCACCGAGTCGAACAGACCCACCCGAACTTTGTCCGCACGCCACTGAAAGCCCAGTTCGCTTCGGGCGATTCGCTCCTGAAACCCATGGCTGATGGCATAGCCGAGCTGCCCTCCCCACACCGTGCGCTGGTCTTGCTGCCGAAATTGATCGCCATCCGAGGGACGTTGCAGCGCATAGGTGAAATTGGAATAGAGGTCCATCGCATAGCGCACGGCATAGGCCTGAGCACGCAACAAGCCGCCGTCAGCATCCTGACGCGTCCACTGGCCCGAGAGGCTGTTGCGCGAGGTGTCGCCACCGGCCGTGGGGTCCAAGCTGGAAAAGCGGCTGAACCCTGGTCGCACCAGCAGCCGCTCGGGCACCTGATCGGTGGCCGTCCATCGGGCTTCATAGGCCATCGCGCTGAGCTGCCAGTTGGTGCCTGGGCCGCTGTTGCCGCTCAGGGTGAGGACGCCGTTGTGGCGCTTCAATCCCTGCGCGACCACCCAGGGACCATCATGGCCCATCACTTCCAGCGCACCGACCAGCGTGGGCCCGCCCGCCAGAACCCAAGAGCCCCCGGCCACGGTTCGTCTAAAGCCCCCTTGGCCCCAGCCGAGGTCCAGGAAGGGTCGATCGAAGGCGGTGCGATAGACGATATCGGCTGCACCGGCCAAAGAAAAGTCACCGCCCCGGGCGAAGTAAGGCCCCTTGCGGTACTCCACCCGCTGCACCATCTCGGGAATCAGGAAGTTGAGGTCGGCATAACCCTGACCATGCGCATGCGTCGACAGGTTGGCCGGCATGCCGTTGACCGACGTCGCGAAATCGGTTCCATGGTCCAGGTTGAAGCCGCGCAGAAAGTACTGGTTGGCCTTGCCGTCCCCCGTGTGCTGGGTCACGATCATGCCGGGCACGAACTCCAGGATCTCCCCGGGGCGCAGGGCCGGCCGGCTGCGCAGCAGGCCCGCTTCAATCATCCCCTGCGAGGCGGCGTCACTCGTGCCCACCGCGTTGTCATAGTGACGGCTGACCACCACTTGCTGGTGATTGGCCCAACTCGGAAGACCGCATGTGCACGCCAGCAGGGTAATGACCCCCCTCACCGGCCCGAAAAGGCTCTGAAACGCGGGGGGTGTTTGCGGGCGATACAGGCAAGCCATGGATCGACTGTAGCGGCGGATTGACAAAAGCCACATCCCGCAGTCGTACTTGGGTATCCACTGGGTGGTCGGTAATGTACAAACCACAAACTACGCTATTCGAAACCTCTAATGTCCCTGCAGCGCTTTGTGGAGAGGCTCATTTGGCTGTGCATGGTGCCGCTGATCATCCTGGGGTCTCTGCTCTTGGGACTACACCTTCAAGCGCTCAGTGAGCGTCGGCAGATACTGGCCGATTCGGTCCTGCGCACGGTAGCGCGTCATGTCGATCAGATGCTCGAAGTCCGTCTTGCCAGTCTGCAGTTGCTGGGCCGGATGTTGACCGAAGCATCGACGCAGCAAGCCGGCAAATTCGATGTCCACGCGGCGCACCGGATGGCACGGCACTTTGCCAATCTTCATGGCCACCATGTGATCATCAGCAATGACCACCACGAGATGCTGGTCAACACCCGGGTGCCCCCGAGTGAGCCAATACCCGCTATCCCTCAGTTACAAGGACATTCAGCGGTCACGGCTGCGCTGAGCAGCAACGAGTCGGCCGTGGGCGATCCGTTCTTCGACCCCATTGCCGCCAAGCGGATGGTGGCCGTCGCCGTGCCGCTGCAGATCGATGCACGCCATCGATTGCTGCTCCTGACGATGATCGAGACAGGCCAGTTGAGGGATCGCCTGCAGCCGTTCAAGCTGCCGGACGGTTGGCAGCTGCGCCTGCGAGACAGCATGGGTCGGGAATTCGCTCATCCTGACGATTCGGAATGGGCAACCGGCGGCAACGTCTCCGCAGCCGCTGCACACCCCGGCGGGCGATCTGGATCTGTCAACCCGGGCCAGGACAATTGGCGAGAAACATCGCTGGCCCGGGCGCCCTGGACCGTTGCGCTGGCAGCGCCGGCCTTCTCAGCGCTGGACGAACCCCTGATCCAAGCCCTGCTCTTCTTGTCCACCCTGCTGGCAACGGTCGGTGCGGCGTACTGGGGCGGGCGCATCGCAGGGCGGCGACTCATCGACGCGATGGTCAGCCTGACCCGTGCGGTCAAACCGCCTCCGGCGAGCCGTGATATCGATGAGGTGGCGGCGGTCCGGGGCGAGCTGCGAAGACTGTGGCGACGCCGAGAAGCCGTACAGGATGCCGAACGGCGTCGAATCGGTCTGGAATTGCACGATGACCTTCAACAGAAGCTGGCCCTGATTCAACAGGACCTGAATGGCCTTCGAAGCCATCTGGTCCATGGAGATGCGCCCGCTTCCGAGCTCACCGAGGTACTCAACCGTGCCCGTCAGCTGGTGGGCGAAACCATCGATTCGACACGGCGCCTCGTCCATGACCTGCGCCCGCCGGGCCTTGAAGACTTGGGGCTGCCCGCTGCGCTGCAGGTTCTGGCCGAAAGGCACTGCCAGACCTTTGGGCACAGCGTCGACCTTGAGGTGAACGAGAGCGAGCGCTGGGCTGATTTGCCCTTTGAAACGGCCGCGGCGCTGTACCGTGTGGTTCAGGAGGCGCTCAACAATATTCGCAAGCATTCGAACGCGGCGGCCGTCGATCTCTCGCTGGAAATCGACGAGCGCGGCCAGCTGACCCTTGAAATCAGTGATGATGGCGACGGCTTTGATCCTGTCGGCGTGACCTCATGGTCTGCGGGCATCGGACTGCGCGGCATGCATGAGCGCATTCAGTCCTTGTCGGGCAGCCTAGAGGTCATCAGCCAGCCCGGGCAGGGTACGGCCCTGGTCATCAAGGTTCCACTGACAGCTTCAGCGTCATCGGCAGACGGGCCTCAAGCTGCGGCCCTGTAACAAGGCCCTGTGGCCCACGCTCAGGCGCGCGCTGCCTACACTGCTGCGGATGAACGATTTCTGGCCCTCCGCCGGCTGGCCCCTGCTGCAGATCACCGAGCACGGTAGGCTGTGCCCGACTGCTGCCTGGTTCGGCCGCTTTCTGGATCGCCCCGAACTGGCCCTGGTGCGCGAATCCTGCGCGGCTGAGCGGCGCTTGCACCACGCCCTGCGTGATGACCCCTTGATGCCCGTGGCCGAACCGCGGCTGCAGACCTTGCAGGATGCAGACGCCGCCGACAACTACCGAGCCTTTCTGGCCTTCAGGGACGCGTTGCTCCAAGCGGGGAGCGTGCAGGCGTGCTACCTGCAGCAGATCCGCAGTGCGCAGGTTCAGTTGGCCCCGCCCTTCATGGAGGCCATGACACAGGCCATCGTTCGCCATCTGCTGCATGAAACCGACGACGCCTTCGAAGGCCGCGCCGGCGAATTGCTGTTTCGGCCACAGCGCGTGACCCAAGTTGACGGTGTCCCATTGGCGGGCGATGCACAGACCCTGGATCTGCTCAACGAGACCGGTGGGTTCGGCGAACTCGGGCGCCTGCTGGCTCAAGCGCAAGCCCCCATCAAGGCGGCACAGATGAAGGTGCTGACCGCCGATAACGGTGCCGACTACTGGCGAGCAGCCGCAGGACCCCGACCTCATGACTTCCTGTTGGACCTTCGGCATGAATGGCAACAGGACCTGGGTCATGGGCTGGCCTTCACGCTGGCCCGACCCGATTCCGGGCTGGCGGCCCTGTGCCGCGTGCTGCAGCGCTGGGTGCTGCACCTGCTGGGCGTGGAGGTCAGCATCACGCCGCTGTCGAAGATCGACGATGAGCACTGGCGCTGGCATGTGGGCCTGGACGCCGAATCCTCCGCACTGCTCAATGATCTGTACGAAGGCCGCGAGGTCGACACCGACCGGTACAAGCGTTTGATCAGCCTGTTCGCGCTGCGTTTGACACGGCCGGAACAGGCCCTGCCGGAAATGGCCGGGCGCCCGGTCTACTTGGCTCTGAGCCGCAGCACCGATGGAATGGTGCGGCTCAAGCCCCAGAATCTGCTGGTGAACCTGCCGTTGCGACAGCCGACTTAGGTGTTGCCTTCGGCCGAACGCGCCGCGGGCAACCTGGGTGCCGTCCTGACGCTGGCCACCATCGTGATGGCCAAGATGGCCACCACCACACCCAGTGACACCAGTACCGGTATCTTGTAGACATCGATCAGCAGCATCTTCACGCCGATGAAGGTGAGGATGATGGCCAGACCGTAGGAGAGCAGGTGGAACTTGGCGGCCACCGCTGCCAGCAGGAAGTACATCGCACGCAGACCCAAGATGGCGAAGATGTTGGACGTGAGGACGATGAAAGGGTCGGTGGTGATGGCAAAGATGGCGGGTATGGAATCCACCGCAAAGATGACATCGGTCAAACCGACCAGGGCGATGACCAGGAGCAGGGGGGTCGCCACGCGCACACCGTTTTCCATGGTGAAGAATTTCTCGCCATCGAAGTGGCGGCTCACGGGCATCACGCGACGCAACCATTTGAGAGCAGGGTTGCTTTCCAGGTCTGGCTCTTTGCCTGCGGCCCACCACATCTTGAGTCCGGTGAGCACCAGGAAGGCACCGAAGACGTAGAGCACCCAGTGGAATTCACTGATGAGCCAAGACCCCACCAGGATCATGACGGTTCGCAGCACGATGGCGCCGATGATGCCGATCATCAGCACCCGCTTTTGAAAAGCCGGTGGTACCGCAAAGTAGGTGAAGATCATCAGGAAGACAAAGATGTTGTCCACCGCCAGACTCTTCTCAATGAGATAGCCGGTCAGGAACTCCATGCTTCGGGTGTTGGCCACTTGCAGACCATGGTCCTGGTAGACGGCCCACCAGAACAAGCCGTTGAACGCGAAGGACAGCAGCACCCAGATGATCGACCAGTTCAGGGCCTCCTTCACCGAGACCTCGTGGGCGCCCTGCTTCTTGAGCACGACAAAGTCGATGAACAGGGCGGCCAGCACCGAAACGATGAAAAAAGTCCAGAGCCAGGTGGGAGCGATGGTGTCCATGGCGAAGTCCGAAAATGGGAGGCGCTCACAGCGCCGAAGTCCGCAGTGTGCGGACTTCAAAATTTCGTATAAACCAGGATGAAGTTGAAGATTACTTCGGTTTTTACGAAGTCAAGCGCCCGCTCAAGTGCCTGCCCTTCAGCGCGGCTGAACCCGCCACAGATGCCCCTCGGGCGAATCGTTCACGAGATAGACCCAACCATCGGGCCCGACGCGCACATCACGAACGCGGCCGACTTCGCCGAACAGCAGGCGCTCCTCCCGCACGACACGCTCACCCTCGAGCACCAAGCGAACCAGGCTCTGCCCGCTCAGCCCCCCCACCAGCAGACTGCCTTTCCAGGCCGGTATCGCATCGGCGTTGTAGAAGGCCATGCCGGAAATGCCAATCGAGGGAATCCAGGCATGAACCGGCTGCTCGAAACCTTCGCGCGGGGCACTGTCGCCGATCCTGGTGCCGGTGACGTAATTCACCCCGTAGGTGATCAGGGGCCAACCATAGTTGCGCCCGGCCCGGATGATGTTGAGTTCATCCCCGCCTTGGGGGCCGTGCTCATGGGCCCAAAGCTCTCCCGTGGCCGGGTGGATCGCCGCCCCCTGGATGTTGCGGTTGCCGCGGCTGAACACCTCGGGCAGCTGGTCGGGCTTGCCCACGAAGGGGTTGTCGGCCGGCACACGGCCATCGTCGTGCAGGCGGATCACCGAGCCCGCGTGGTCTCGCGGGGCCTGCGCGCGCGGCATCTCACCACGGTCGCCCAGCGTCAGGTACAGGAAGCCTTTGCCGTCAAACACGATCTTGCCGCCGAGGTGAAAGCCCCGGCGCGACTTCGGCGACATGGCAAATAACTTTTCCTGGTCGACCAGGCGTCCATCCTTGAGACGCGCGCGCATCAGCGCCGTGCCGTATTCCGCATCGTCCGTGAGCGAAGGCTCGGCATAGGCCAGATAGATCCACCCATTGCGCGTATGGTCGGGGTGCAGCACCACATCAAAGAGCCCGGCCTGTCCGGTCACTTTGACGGCGGGCACACCAGCGATGGGCTTGGGATCAAGCTTGAAATCGGCCGTGATGCGTCGCAGGGTACCGCCGCGCTCGGTCACCAGCATCTCACCGTTGGGCAGCCAAGTCAGGGACCAGGGACGGTTCAAGCCGCTGACCAGGGCCGTGGCCTTCACCGCCAAGGCTGGGGCCGGCGTGGCGGCCACCACATCCTTGGAGAAGGTGGTGGGGCGGTGTTGCTGCGCGGCTGCGCTGCCCGATGCGAGCGATGCGGCTGCGACCGATGCGCAGGCCAAAGCCAGGGTGACGGCCGGAGCCGGCAAGCGGTGGATGAGCGTGTTCATGGCCGCATCCTATTCGCTGCCGCAATAGGCCCTGGGGCATGGGCACAATTCGGCGATGGGGATCCTCCACCGCCTGGTCTTCCTGCTCGCCAGTGTCCTCCTGGTGCCCTTGGCTACAGGGGCCACCACACCCGTGCCGGCTGAACCGCTGGCGGTGGGTTCCAAACGCTTCACCGAGAGCTATGTGCTGGGCGAAATACTGCGCTTGACCCTGGAGCAGGGTGGCGTGCCGGCCCTCCACCGGCAGGGCCTGGGGAACACCGCCATCGTGGAGCAGGCGCTGCGTTCGGGCCGGATCGATCTATACCCCGAGTACACCGGCACCATCGTGCGCGAGATTCTCAAGCGCCAGCAGGAACCGCAAAACCTTGCACAACTCAACGAGTGGCTGCGGCCGCTGGGCCTGAAGGCCGCGGTGCCGCTAGGCTTCAACAACAGCTATGCGCTGGCGATGACGGCCGAGCGTGCGCAGGCTCTCGGTCTGCGTCGCATCAGCGACCTGGCCCG
The DNA here is from genome assembly GCA_049423145.1 of Burkholderiaceae bacterium. GTDB lineage: Bacteria > Pseudomonadota > Gammaproteobacteria > Burkholderiales > Burkholderiaceae_C > RFTU01. Next base: position 12,582 of record JBMSQF010000003.1, on the reverse strand, counting down.
CCTTTCACCGGAGCAGCAAGGCGCATTGCGGACGGCCTTCACACAGGAGTTCACGGCACGGCGCGATGGATGGCCTGCCATCCAGCAGGCCTACAGTCTGCAGATACGGCCTGGCCGCGGCCTGGACCACAGCCTGGCCTACCAGGCGCTGGCACAGGGACAGGCCGATCTGATGGATGCCTACGCCACGGATGCCGCCGTATCCCGTTTGAAACTGGTGCTGCTGGAAGACGACCGCCATGTGTTTCCGCGCTACGACGCCGTGCTGCTCATGCGGCAGGAGGTCAATGAAGGGCCTTTAAAGGCCCTGCAGGGCCGCATCGATGCATCCACCATGGCTGCGCTGAACCAAGAAGCCGAGCAAGGACAGCGCTTCGAGGCGGTGGCGGCCCGGGCCCTGGAACAGGTCCTGTCCACGGGCTCTGGGCCACCTGACCGCACGCAGGGTGATGGCCTTGCGGCCCGCACCGATGCGCCAGCCCGCTTTGCCGATCGCCTGTTCGCGCCAGACCTGCTGCGCCTTCTCGGCGAACACTTGCTGCTCGTGGCGGCGTCGACGGGTTTGGCCATCGCGGTAGGCGCGCCCCTGGGCTTGATGGCGCAAAGGTGGCCGCGCAGCGCCTCATGGGTCCTGGGTTGCGCCAGCGTGCTGCAGACGGTTCCGTCACTGGCCCTCTTGGCTCTGCTGATTGCAGCCATGGGTCGCATCGGCGTTGTACCCGCACTGGCGGCGCTGTTTCTGTATGCCCTGCTGCCCGTGATCAGCAGTACGCATGCCGGCCTCTTGCAGGTGGGGCCCGGCATGAGGCAGGCCGGTCTCGCACTGGGCATGCGACCCTGGCAGGTCCTGTGCCATATCGAGAGGCCGCTGGCCTGGCCGGTGATGCGTGCAGGCGTGGGCTCGGCGGCGGTGACGGGCGTGGGGACGGCCACCGTGGCCGCCTTCGTGGGTGCAGGCGGCCTGGGTGAGCGCATCGTGGCGGGACTGGCCGTCAACGACAGCGCCCTGATGCTGGCCGGCGCCGTACCGGCGGCCGCTTTGGCGCTGGTGGTCCAGGCCCTGTTCTGGAAGGCCTCACCGAACCGGTGAGGGGCAACCGGCTGATGGATCACCAGGGCCGATAGGCCCGCTGTCGCCACCACAGCGTGGCCAACCACTTCTGGCCTTCTCGGACCGGCAAGCCCGCGTGAAGGCTGCGCGGCTCGGGCACACCCTGCGCATCCAGGTTGTCGAACACCACGGCGCTGCCCACCAACGGCTCTACGGTGAGGCCGAGCAGGGGGAAAGCCGTTTGGCCGCCCGCCTGCACCGGATGAAGGTAGGCACACAAGGTGCGCCACCGCTGCCCGGCATCGGGGCGGTGGCGCTTCAGCGCATCCGGACCCAGGTCGTCACGGTGGGGCCGGTACTCCTGGCCGGGTCCGTAGTGCAGAACCACCAGATGCTCGGCCTGCACCAGGCTGCAGCCGGCGGTGGCGGCCAGGCGGGCCTGCACCCAACGCAGAAGGAAGTCTTCTTCGATGGGATCCAGCGAGCAATCGCTGCTGGTTCGAAGCGGGTCGCGCCAGGTCGCCGTGCCCGATGGGTCGTGCACGGTCGACGGTCGAAGCGAGGGCCGGGCCGCCTGAATCAGCAATTGGCACTCGGCCGGGCTCAGCAGCTGTGGCGCCACCGCGACCCAGGGTTCCGGCGACAAGTGACGCAGGGCCACCGGTTGCAATCCGCTGGCGATGGCTGCCGCAAGCGCTTCCTGGTCATCCGGTCGGTCGGTACCGCGCTGATGGTTGCCATGTTCGTCGAGCAGCCACTGAACGGCCCGACGCGCCGGCGACAGCCCGCCACGGGCCGCTTCCATTAGCGCAGCCGCAATCCTTTGGGCATCGCACGCCAAGAGGCGTCCACCCAAGGCGATGCACGCGGCCATGTACGCACCGGCCGGGTGGCCGACCCTGCGCGCCTGTTCAATCCTCTGCAGCGCCTCCGGCAGTCCGGTGTCGGATTCAAAGTGCAGCAGGTACTGCGCCAGACGCTGGCACGCGCCGCCATGACCGGCATCGGCCGCGCGCCGCAGATCGGGCAAGGCCTTGGCGAAGTCCCCCGCCTGCAGGGCCGCTTCGGCCTGCGCGTACCAGGCCGACGCTTTCACGCTTGACCGAACCAGCAATTGAAGGCCACCGTGATGCGCGTGCCCTCACCGTGGAAGGGTGTGACGTCGTGCGGCAACCAAGAGGGAAAGAGCACCAGTCGACCCGGCTCCAGGCGCTGGTTCCAGAAACCGTGGTGGTACGGCGGCTTCAGACGCGCGTTGCCGGCATCCAAGAAGGTGTTCGAGTAGAAGTGAGGATTGTGAAAGCGCAGGATGCCGGAGTCCGGGTGGCCTGGTGCATCCCCGCCGGTGTCCACGCAATACACACCCGACCATGACGCCATCGGGTGGGTGTGCGGAATCACAAAGCCGCCCTTGCGGGTGATGTGGTACCAGGTGTGCGAATAGATGCGGATGGCCGCCATTTCGCGCGCGTCATAGCCATTGGCCCCGGCCAGCATCTCGCCCAACGCCGTCCAGCAGAATTGGCGAAGCGCCTGCACGCAGGGTTCGGGCCAAGAGAACAGTTCGAAGTGGCTCTCGAACACGCCCGGCTGCTGTTCCAGCGAGGGGTTGGGGTTGCGGAACCGCGTGCCCTCCTGCTCGCGCCGGATGAACAGATCCCGCAGCTCACCATTGAGGGCCTGGGGCTGCGGGTGATGCGCCATGCCCAAGGGCACGGCGAACATGGGGTTGATGTCCACGGGCATGGGCGAAGAATAGACGATGCCGGCCCGACACGGCGAGGCCCTGCAGCTGACCGGCCGCTCGTGCCGCACGGGCGTGTGGCGCTGCGAGAAGGCCCTAGAAGGCCGCTACGCTGCCGTTGGACCGCTGGTCGAAACCGCCTTCCATCACGCCGTTGGCATGGCGCACCAGCATGCCGGCGTGCCCCACCGCCTCGTCCCAGGCTCCGATGGTTTCCACCTCATGGCCCCAGGCGCGCAGCTGCTGGACCACCGAGGGATCGAAGCGCGACTCCAGTTTGAGCGTGTCGCTGGCATTGCCCCAGGTGCGGCCCAGGAGCCAGCGCGGGCGGTTCACCGCCAGTTGCGGATGGTCATCGAAATGGCGCCAGCGGTTGAACACGGTGGCCTGCGTCTGTGGCTGGCCATCGCCGCCCATGGTGCCGTAGACCGCAAAGCGCCCATCGCCGAATTCGGCCAGCGCCGCGTTCAAGGTGTGGAAGGGCTTCTTGCCGGGTTCGAGCGTGTTGATGTGCGAGGGGTCCAGCGAGAAGCTGCAGCCGCGGTTCTGCCAGTTCACACCCGTGCCGGGCAAGACCACGCCGCTGCCGAACTCGTGATAGATGCTCTGGATGAAGGACACCGCGATGCCCTGGCGGTCGATCACGCCCATCCAGATGGTGTCACCAGGATCCGTCTTTCGACCCCAGGGCAGGGCCTGCTGCGGGTGGTAGTCGGCCAAGAGGCCGTCCAGGAATGCGGGCTGCAGCAGGTCCTGCGCCTTGACCTTCATGAAGGCACGGTCGGTCAGGTGCGCATCGCGCACCTTGAAGGCCCGCTTGGTGGCCTCGACCTGCGCGTGCAGGAAGGCCGGGCTCTCCGGGCCCTGGCGCCAATCGTGCACGGCCAACATGCGTTCCATCAGGCCCAGGATCATCAAGGAAACCACCCCCTGCGAGGGCGGCACCATGTTGTGCAGCCGGGCGCCGTGGGCATTCAGGGCGAGCGGATCCACCAGACTCGCGTGGTGGGCGTTGAGGTCTTCCAGCGTCAGGGGACTGCCCACCGCCTTGAGCTCCATGGCCATCTCGCGGGCCAGCGCACCGCGGTAAAAGTCGTCGGTGCCCTGGGCGGCGATGCGCTCCAAGGTGCGCGCCAGCCGCGGCTGCCTGAAGAGACTGCCGACCACGGGCGGCTCCCCACCCGGCAGGAACGTCTCCGCAAAACCAGGCGCTACCGATTGAATATCCGCCCGCTTGGCTGCGGTAAGCGCGCTTTGGCTGAGCGTGGTGGGCATGCCGCTGCGCGCATGGTGGATGGCATCGGCCAACAAACGCGAAAGCGGCAGGCGACCGCCCAGGGACTGCTGCGACAGCCGATGGGCCGCCCCCCATCCCGAGACCGTGCCCGCCACCGTCAAGGCCGCTAGCCCCCCCCGAAAGGGAATGCTGCCGGTGACCCCCCGTTGCGCATACCAGGCGCGTGTGGCCGCCCGGGCACTGCGTCCACTGGCATCGATGCCGCCGGGCACACCCCTTGGGCCGCGAATGACCCAAAACCCGTCGCCGCCAATGGCGTTCATGTGGGGATAGACGACGGCGATCGTGGCCGCCGCGGCGATCATCGCCTCCAGCGCATTGCCGCCTTCGCGCAGCACATCAAGCGCCGATTGCGCGGCCAGGGAGTGAGGTGCCACCGCGATGCCGCGGGTGCCCGAGATGGATTGCATGGGCGGAATCCTAGTCCGGGCCTCAATCCCAACCAATCGCCTTGGGCAACCACAGGGCAATCTGGGGATAGAAGAACACCAACGCCAGCGCCACGCCCTGCAGCACGATGAAGGGCACCACCCCACGGTAGATGTCCTTGATGGTCACCTCCGGAGGCGCCACGCCTTTCAGGTAGAACAGGGCCCATCCGAAGGGCGGCGTAAGGAAGGAGGACTGCAGGTTGACCGTGATGAGCATGGCCAGCCATACCGGGTCCACACCCTGCGCAATCAGCACCGGCATGAACAGGGGCACCGCGATGTAGCTGATCTCGATCCACTCGATGAAGAAGCCCAAGATGAAGATCAGGAACATCATGAACCAGATGTCGCTGTTCACCCCGCCGGGCAACACATCAAACATCTTGGTGATGAGCTCCTCGCCCTGCAGCCCTCGGAAGGCCAGCGCGAAGACCTGCGCAGCCATCAGGATCACCATCATGATGGCGGTGATCTTGGAGGTCTCCAGCGCCACATCTTTGAGCACCTGGAGCTTCAGACGCCCCGCGGCAAGTGTGATGAGCACGGCGCCGACGGCGCCCATTGAGGCGGCTTCGGTTGGTGCGGCCACGCCACCGACAATGGCGCCCAACACCGCCACCACCAGCAGGATGGGCGGCACCACCACCTTCCAGAAGCGCTTGAGAAGTTCCTGGCGGCTGACCTGGCTGCGCTCGGCCAAGGGAATGGGGGGCATCAGTGCGGGGTTCATCCAGCCCCGCGCCAGCAGGTAGACGATGTACAGGCCGGCGAGCATGAGGCCCGGCATCACCGCAGCCGCGAACAGCGTGCCCACGCTGAGCTGCATGATGTCGCTCAGCAAAATGAGGATGAGGCTCGGTGGAATGATCTGCCCCAGCGTCCCCGACGCACAGATGGCACCGCAGGCGATGCTCTTGTCATAGCCGCGGCGAATGAGCGTGGGTAGGGTCAGCAGGCCCAGGGTGATGACCGTGGCACCCACGATGCCGGTGGTGGCCCCCATGAGCACGCCGAACAGGATGATGCCCACGCCCATGCCGCCGTTCACGCCGCCGGCCACCAGGCCCATCACGTCCAGCAGGTCATCGGCCAGACGCGATTTCTCAAGCATGACACCCATGAAGACGAACAAGGGGATGGCCATCCACTGGTAGCCCGCCACGATGCCGTAGAAGCGCGCGGCCAGCAGGTTGAACAGGCCATCGCCAAAGCCCAGCCAGCCGAAGACGAAACCCACCACCGCCAGGGTGGTGGCCACCGGAATGCCGATCATCAGCAGCACAAAGAAGGCTGCCAGCATCAGCAGGGCGTAGGTCTGCAACTCAAACACGGTCCCGCTCCACCAACACGCGCCGGACGATGGCTGCTGCAGTTTGAAGAGACACCAGGGCGAAGCCCAGCGGAATGAAGGCCTTGATCACCCAGCGGTAGGGAATGCCGCCGGGGTCGGCCGATCGTTCGCCGATTGCGTAGGACTGCATCACATAGGGAATGGTGAGCTTGATGAACAAGAGACTCACCAACAACAACAAGACCAGCGATACCAGGTCCACCACGAACTTGCGACGCGCGGTGTAGCTCGCATAGAACACGTCCACGCGCACGTTGTCCCCACGCTGGAGGGCATAGCACATGCCCAACAGAATGAGGGCGGCCAGCAGGTGCCACTCGAGTTCCTGCGCCCACACCGAGCCGAAGCTCAACGTGTATCGCAGCACCACATTGGTGGCCACCAGGGCGATCATGCCCAGCGCGATCCAGAGCGTGAGGTGGCCCACCGCGTCGATGAAGGTCTCCACGCGGGTGGTCCACCGCGCCAGCGGTGGTGCGGTGCTCATGACAGACCGATCAGCCGCGGACCTTGATGTGGTAGGCCTCTTCGCTGATCTCGCTCCAGCGGTCGAACTTGGCCTTGAAGCTCATGTAGGAGTCGTGCACCTTCTTGACCAGCGGGTCTTTGGCAGTGGCTTCTGCCAGCACCTTGTCGGTTTCGGTGCGCAGGGCCTTGATCACCGCATCGGGCAGCGGCTTGGCGATCACCTTGTGGTTCTTGATCAGGTCTTCCATGGCGTCGGAGTTGGCCTTCTGGCACCAACCCTCGCTGATCACGTTGCAGGCCGCCGCTGCATTGCTGACGATGGCCTGCAGGTCCCTGGGCAGCTTGTCCCAGGCGGCCTTGTTGATCAGCAGCTCGCTCACCGTGGCCGACTCGTGCCATCCGGTGGTGTAGTAGAACTTGGCCGCTTTGTGCAGACCCAGTCGGCGGTCCTGGAACGGCCCCACGAACTCGGCCGCGTCGATCACACCGCGTTCCAGCGCGGGGAAGATCTCGCCGCCGGGCAGCACCTTCACATCCACACCCAAATTCGCGTAGACCTTGCCAGCCAAGCCCGGGATGCGCATCTTCAGGCCCTTGAGATCGGCCACCGAGTTGATTTCCTTCTTGAACCAACCCGTCATCTGCACGCCGGTGTTGCCGCAAGGCATGGCGATCATGCCGAAGGGCGCGTACACCTCATTCCACAGCTCCTGGCCACCGCCGTCGTAGAGCCAACCGTTCATGCCCTGGAAGTTCATGCCGAAGGGCACGGCCGTGAAGTACTGGGCGGCGAAGGTCTTGCCGGTCCAGAAGTAGGCGTTGGCGTGGTTCATCTCCACCGTGCCCGCGCGCACCGCGTCGAAGCCCTCGAAGGCAGGGATGAGTTCACCCGCGCCAAAGACCTGAATCCTCATGCGGCCGCCCGACATGGCCTCCACCCGCCTGGCCAGGTCGGTGGCGCTGCCAGGCCCGTCCATGTAAAACGGCGAGCCCTTGGGGTAGGCGCTGGTCATCTTCCAGGTGATGGTGGACTGGGCGGTCACGATCGCCGGCGCGGCCAAGGCGGCACCGGCCGCGCCCGCCACGGCGCCTTTGGTCAACAGGGAACGTCGGTTGAATGCCATGGAGAGCTCCGGTTTGTTTTGGACAAGACCACATTAGCAATCCCCGTACCACCCCGTTTTTGAGGCTCACTGCTGATTTCGATCCAAAATGGAGTCGATTTGTCTTGGACATGCACCAAGTCTGCCCACCGCAAGACCACCGCTTTGGTGCGCACCAAAACGGTCCCACCCGGCCACCTCCTGCAAGCGAAACATGAGCCTCGAATCCGTCCGCACCTTCTTGGCGCAGCACGCACCGGAGCTGCGCATCATCGAAACCATGGAGCGCACGGCCACCGTGGCCGAGGCCGCGGCCGTTCATGGCGTGGCCACGGGACAGATCGCCAAGACGCTGTCGCTGTGGCTGGGCCAGACCCCCATCCTGCTGATCCTGGGTGGCGATGCGCGCATCGACAACGCGCGCTTCAAGGCCCACTTCAAGGTGAAGGCCAAGATGCTCAATGCGCAGGAGGTGGTGCACTGGACCGGCCACCCGGTGGGCGGTGTGTGCCCCTTCGGCCTCGCGCATCCCATGAAGGTCTATGCCGATGGGTCGCTCAAGGGCTTCGATGAGGTGGTGCCGGCCGCCGGCTCGGTGAACTCGGCGGTGCGACTGCCGGTGGCGCGCCTCGTCGAACTGGCGCAAGCGCAATGGGTGGAGGTGTCGCAGTAGTCGACACCTCCGGGCCACGGCCCTACTTCAGGATGGTCTCGCGCATGAACAGGATCGTCGCGTAGAACTGGAAGTCCGCGTTCTCCTTGCGGGCGAAGCCATGTCCCTCGTTCTCTGCCCGGAGATACCAAACCGGCGTGCCGTTGGCGCGCGCCTTGGCGACGATCTGCTCCGCCTCGGTCCAGGGGACACGCGGGTCGTTCTTGCCCTGCACGACGAACATCGGCTTCTTGATCTTGTGCGCATTGGTGAGCGGCGAGATGCCATGGAGAAACTCGCGCATGGCCGGGTCGCGCTCATCGCCGTATTCAACGCGGCGCAGGTCGCGTCGGTAGCTCTCGGTCGTCTCCAGAAAGGTCACGAAATGCGAGATGCCCACCACGTCGATGTTGCCCGCAATGCGGTCGGCATAGTGCGTGGCCACCGCCAGGCTCATGTAGCCCCCATAACTGCCGCCGGTGACCAGGATGCGGGAGGCGTCCAGGTCGGGCTGCTGCGCAATCCAGTCCAGCAGCGCACCGATGTCCTTGACCGAGTCTTCCCGCAGCCGCCCGTTGTCCAGGGCCACGAAGGTCTTCCCATAGCCGGTGGAGCCGCGCACGTTCGGCTGGATCAGCGCGATACCCAGTTCCTGCACGTAGTACTGGTTGCGCGCGAGGAAGCCCACCTTGGCCTGTGCCTCCGGGCCCCCATGGATGTTGATGAGCACCGGGCGCTTGCCAGTGAACTTCGACGGTGGGCGCGAGATGAGGCCCGAGATGGTGCGACCATCAAAGCTCTTCCAGCGGATGATCTGCTGCTCACTGAAGCTGCTCACATCGAGGTCGGGGTGCGCATAGGCCTTTGTCCACTGCGTGACCTTGCCACTGGCTGCATCCAAGGTGTAGATCTGCCCAGGCCCGCGGGCACCGTTCACACCAAAGGCCGCCAGGGGCTGCTTCTTGTGAAAGCGCATCGCGCCCACGCTGCCCTCGGGCAGGCCGCTGTAGCGGCGCTCGGTGTAGCTGGGCACATTGAAAAATCGCGGTTCGTCCTTGCCGTCCACGTTGACCGACACGGCCAGCAACTGCCCGCCTTCGCTCATGGCCGCGCCGGCCACATCCCAGGGAATGTGCGCGGTAATGCGCTTGAGCTCTTTCGACTTGAAGTCGTAGGTGGCCAGCTCGCGGAACTCGCCGAAGCGGTCGGTGGCCACCAGCAGACCCGATCCATCGGGCAGGAATCGCGAGGCCCCGTGCACACCCCGAACGCTGGCGCCGGGCTCGGGCAACACCTGGCGGCGCTGGCCGCTGTCCACATCCAGCAGCCACACCTGGCTCTCATTGGCCGAGATGTAGCGGTTGACGATCAGGGTCTTTTCGTCCTTGCTGAGGTTGCCGGCGTTCCAGCCGGTGCCCGGCAATTCGGCTACCACCTTCACGTCCGCCGGATTCATCGGATCCATGCTGCGCAGCACGGTGCTGATGGTGCTCCGTGTGCCGCCCCGAGCCGTGCGGTCCAAGGGCACCGAGCTGAACAGGAAGCGACCGCTCTTGCTGAACCAGGTTTCGAAGGTGTGGCGCTCGTCGGGATGGGTGAGCAGCGTGGACTGCCGCGAGGGCAGGTCCAGCCGGTAGAGCTGCGCCACTTCGTTGCCGCCGGTGGCGCGGGGGTAGATGAGGAAACGGCCTTCCTTGGGCTCGTAATGCGCCGAACTCACCGGCTCCGGGCCCTCGGTCAGGGGCTCCAGCGGCGCCATAGGTCGTGCCAGTCGGAACAGGTGCGTCACGCTCGAACCTGGGGCCCGATGCGTGACGATCATCTCGGGCTTGGTCGGGTGCCAGGTGACAAATCCATGGCCCCTGAAGTCGGTGTACTTCTCCACCTGTGCCGCCAGGGCAGCCGGGATCGGTGGGATACCCTGCACCAGCAGGTTGGGGTTGGGTGCGATCACCGCCCCGCTGGAAGGCGCGGAGGCCGCCGATGGCCCGGACGGTGGTGCGGTGCCCGCGCAGGCGGCCAGGGCCAAGGTCAGGCCCAGCAAGGCCCCGTTAGACCGCCAGCGGCGCCAAGGGACTGGGGGGAATAAGCCGGAAGAGGACTCGGGGAGGCGGTTGTGCTGCATCGTCACAGGGCTGGGGTTGGATGACCCGCGGAGCTTACGCCACCTTCACAGCCCCAAGGAGCCGGCCGCCCATGCCGCACCGCTAGAACGCTTCCTTCTCCGCTTCCAGGTAGGCCAGGCTCACATACTTGCCGATGTTGTGGGCAAAGCCTTGCATGGTGGCCGCGCGTGAGGCCACCCGCGGATCGGCCAACACCATGGCCCGGGCTTGCGCTTCGGTCTTCTGGTCTTTGACGGCCTGCAGGCAGTTCTCCCAAATGCCGCTGAGAAATGTGCCGTAGGCCGACAGGAGGTCGCGGGAGGCCGCGCCGTGTCCGGGCACCCACAGTTGGGGGCTGCCCGCAGACTGACGCAGCCGGTCGTAGTAGGCCAAGGTGCCCGGGTAGGACCCATCGTCGATGTTGGCGATGCGGTTACCCATGGCAATGTCGCCGACATAGGTCAGGCGGTCTTCCACCAGCTGGATGCTGAGGTCGGATGGCGTGTGGGCCTTGCCATGGTGGTGCATCACGAAGGTCAAGCCACCAAAGCTCAGGCGCTGGCCAGGAGCGACGGCACGGTTGGGTGACACGATCTCGGTACCAGCGGTGGACTGGTTGGTCCAGCGCTCCATCAGGCTCTTCCAGAGCTTGCCCTCGTGGCCCTTGATCATCTCGATGGTGTGGGGCAAGGCGCAGATGGGCAGTTGAGGGCCGTAGGCCCGTGCAAACGCATGATTACCCAGCCAATGGTCGCCGTGGTAATGGCTGTTGAAGACGGCCACCACCGGCTGGGGTGTGGTGCGCCGAATCATGCGCAGGGCCATCTCACCGATCTGCAGCGAGCAGCCCGAGTCCAGGACCACCACGCCGCTGGGGCCCACCACGAACACGATGTTGGCCATGAGCCCCCGGTTTTCCGGCGTGGGAAAGCCATCGGGAGACTCGATCATCCACACGTGCCGAGACAAACGTGTAGGCGGCACATCCGCGACCGGCGGTCCCATGATGAAGTCGGAGGCCTGCAGCGCCAGGGCCGGCAGCTCGGTGAGGCTGGCCCCCAGGGTAGCGGCCCCACCCAAGCACAGGCTGGAGAAACGACGGCGATTCAGGCGGAGGCCTTCCTAGCGGTGCGTGGCGGGCAGGATGCGTTCGGCTGGGTCGAGCTCTTCGTCGGCGTCCAGCTCAATGGCCACCTGGGTGCACACGGCGCGGCACAGCGTGGCCACACGTTCGCTTTGCAGCCGGTAATAAATCTGTGTGCCTTCGCGCCGCTTGGACAGGATGCCGCTGCGGTACAGGGTGCCCAGGTGCTGCGACATATTGGGCTGGGTGGTGTCGATGATCTCCAACAACTGGGAGACGTTCTTCTCCTCATGACACACCGCACTGATGATCTTCAGACGAACCGGCGTGGCGAGGATGGAAAACAGCTCAGCCGCGGACTCGAAGACACGGTCTTCGCCGGCGTCAGACGAATCCTGGTTCACGATGGTCGCGGCGTTCATGTTCATTGCTCGATTCTATTCGAAAGGAATGATATGGCCAGTGCCAAGCGCTCACCGCTCACAGCGCCGACACCTACTTTTGCGGCTTGCGTTGGGCGAAGCGGTAATGGTCGCGGTCGAGTACAGCCGCCACAGCCGTCACCACTTCGGGAAAGAGACCCATATTGAGCTCGGTGCTGCAGTAGTCCACCATGCCGCGCAGCAGCCCGGGCGTGTTCACCTTGCCCAGTGGTCGGTAAATAGCGCTGCCGTCGCCCCCAACGCGGCGCGCGTGGCACTCCGCGCACTTGTGTTCGGCCATGAGCTTGAGGCCCAATGGCAGGTCGGCGTCCTTGAACAGGGGGCTGGGCTGGGGCTGGGCCAGGGCCACCGTCGAAGCCGCAGGCAGTGCCACGAGCACACAGACCGCCCCGAGGCGGCGAACCGAATCGACAAGGGTTTTCACGGTGACTCTCCGGTCGGATTGGCTCTTAAATTCAATTTCGCTGATATTGCGCATTTGATCATTCCCTCTGCGGCATTGGCAAGCGGGGTTCATGCCCGTCACCGATTCCCCGCAGGGATACACAATACGACACCCATACACAGGAGAACCCGATGCCTCTGAGCCGTTTCGTGGCAGTCGCCACGCTGGCCTTGGTCAGCCCCTGGGCCGCTGCACAAGCCACCGATGTCAACCTGGCCCGCAACCTGGCTGCCACCTGCGCCAATTGCCACGGCACCAATGGCAATGTGCAGGGCAAAGATGTCAAGGGCTTGGCCGGCGTGCCTGCGGCCAACATCATCGCCCTGATGTCCGCCTACAAAGCCGGCAGCATCCCCAACACGACGATCATGCACCAGATCGCCAAGGGCTACACCGACGACCAGATCA
>JBMSQF010000002.1:0-71917 GCA_049423145.1 Burkholderiaceae bacterium | reverse complement strand
TGCGGTCCACCACGCCCACACCGGTCAGCGGCAGGGTGCACTGGGGCAGGATCTTGAGATCGGTCGTGCCGTCCTTCTTCTTGGCCACATGCTCCATGAGGACCAACACACGTCCCACGCCGGCCACCAGGTCCATGGCACCGCCCATGCCCTTGACCATCTTGCCTGGAATCATCCAATTGGCCAGGTCGCCCTTCTCCGACACCTGCATCGCGCCCAGGATGGACAGGTTGATCTTGCCGCCGCGGATCATGGCAAAGCTGTCATGGCTGCCAAAGATGCTGCTGCCGGCGATCGTGGTGACGGTTTGCTTGCCGGCATTGATCAGATCGGCATCCACCTCCTCTTCCGTCGGGAAGGGGCCGATGCCCAGCATCCCGTTCTCGCTCTGCAGCCAAACCTCCATGGTTGAAGGCACATGGTTGGCCACCAGCGTGGGCAGGCCGATGCCCAAATTCACATAGAAGCCGTCCTGCAACTCATGGGCGGCGCGCGCCGCCATTTGGTCGTGGGTCCATGACATGTTCAGACTCCCGCTTTCTCGGTGATCGTGCGCTTCTCGATGCGCTTCTCGGGGGTGGCATTGAGCACCAGGCGGTGCACATAGATGCCGGGCAAGTGAATGTGGTCGGGGTCGATTTGCCCGTTCTCCACAATCCTCTCCACCTCACAAATGGTGACCCTGCCGGCCATGGCCGCCGCCGGGTTGAAATTGCGTGCCGTGCGGCGGAACACGAGGTTGCCGCTCTTGTCCGCCATATAGGCCTTGACCAGCGCCACATCCGGCAACAGCGCTCGCTCCATCACATAGGTCTGTCCATCGAAATCACGGAGCTCCTTGCCCTCCGCCACGATGGTGCCCACACCGGTCTTGGTGAAGAAGGCCGGAATGCCTGCACCACCAGCGCGCAGCTTTTCGGCCAAGGTGCCCTGCGGCGTGAACTCCAGTTCGAGCTCACCGGCCAGGTATTGGCGCTCGAACTCCTTGTTCTCCCCAACATAGGAGGAGATCATCTTCTTGATCTGTCGTGTCTCCAGCAGCAGCCCCAGGCCAAAACCATCCACGCCTGCGTTGTTCGAAATGACCGTGAGGTCTTTGACACCGCTGTCGCGGAGCGCGGCGATCAGCGCCTCGGGGATACCGCACAGGCCGAAGCCGCCCACAGCCATCAGTTGGCCATTGCGCACCACGCCCTTGAGCGCCTCGGCGGCGGAGGGGTAGATCTTGTTCATGGGAAGTCCTGAAGTCAACAAAATCGGCCAAGCGGTTCGACACGCCTGTGCCACGAAACGATGGGGCACCACGCGGACGCCCAGCGCTGATGCAACGAGTTTACGATTTCAGCCTTGGCCAAAGTTGACGCCCCGTGGAGCGTCGTCCCCGCCGGCGGTGACCCACCACTCGGCAGGGCAGCCCGGGTCAAGAGGAGGCCGGTGAGATCAGGGCACGGATGAAGTCCGGAATGGGCACCGAGCGCTGCGCCTTGAAATCCGTCCATACCACCTTGGCGCCACCCTCCGCGTGCACCACGCCCGGTTGGTCGGTGCGCTCCATCGTCACGTAGGTTTCAAAGGAGCTGCGCCCTGGATTGGCGGCGTAGTGCCGAATCAGGATGTCACCCGGGTATTCCAACTGGATCAGGAAGTTGCAAAAGGCATTGACGATCACCGGACCGGTACGGTCCGGACCCGGGGTACAGCCCAGGGTCTCGAACCAGTTGATCCTTGAGGTCTCGAAGAAGCGGAAGTAGGACGCGTTGTTGACGTGGCCCATCGCATCCATGTCGCCCCAGCGGATGGGCATCACCATCTCGTGCACCAGGGTCTTCTGTTCGGGAAGTGTGAATCTCAGCATGGGCAGTGTCTTGCAGCAGGCGCGACGCGGCTCGGCCAGCCACGGCAATCAGGCGCCAAAACCATCGTCAGCCGAAATCACGGCGCCATTGATGAAGTGGCTCTGAGGCGCGCACAGCATCAAGAGCGTGCTGTCCAGGTCCTCTGGTTGCCCCACGCGCTTGCGCGGCAACATGTTCACGAGCTTCTGCCCCTGCTCGGTCTTCCAATGGTGGTGGTTGATCTCGGTGTCGATATAGCCCGGGCAGATGGCGTTCACATTGATGCCATACCGCCCCCACTCGAGAGCCATGGCGCGCGTCATGTGGATGACGGCGGCCTTGCTCATGCAGTAAACGCCGATCTGGCCCAAGACGCGCAGGCCGGCCATCGAGGCGATGTTGACGATGCGCCCGCCGACGAAAGTACCCGGCGCCGCCCCCTTGCTGCGCGCAATCATGCGCCGTCCCACCTCCTGTGCCACGAGGAAAGCGCCGCGGGTGTTGGTATTCATGATGAAGTCGTAGTCCTGCGGCGTGACATCCACCAGTTTCTGCGTGGTGCTCACGCCAGAGTTGTTGACCAGGATGTCGATGGTGCCCACCTCGGTCTCCGCATGGGCCACGGCAGACTTCACGCTGTCGGGGTCGGTCACGTCCAACTTCACCACGTGCGCATCACCCCCTTCGGCTTCGATGTCGATGCACAGTTCCCGCAGCTTTTCGGTGCGGCGCGCGGCCAAGACCACGGCTGCCCCGCTGCGGGACAGCACCCGCGCGAACTGGGCCCCCAGTCCGCTGGAAGCCCCGGTGATCAGGGCCACGCGGCCCGAAAGGTCGATGGTGTAGGACATGGTCGATCCCAAGTGGAGTTGGAGGGCCTGAATGACGGTCTTACCTTAGCACGCAGGCCGTTGGAGCGGCGCGGCTCGACTCCGGGAACCCATTGCGGGATTCGACCCCGCGGCGCAAACCCCTCCCCTAGAATCGGCGCGGTTTCAGCATCACCGGCAGGCAGTCCCATGACCCCAGCAGCCCTTCTCGAACAGTTCGGCCCCCGCGAATCCATGGAGTACGACGTGGTCATCGTCGGCGGCGGCCCAGCCGGCTTGTCCACCGCGATCCGCCTGAAGCAGCTGGCGGCCAAGCAGGGCGCGGAGGTCAACGTGGTGGTGCTGGAGAAAGGCTCAGAGCCCGGCGCGCACATCCTCTCTGGCGCGGTCATGGACCCCCGGGCCCTGAACGAACTGATCCCCGACTGGAACGACAAGGGCGCCCCCCTGAACCAGCCGGTCACGGGCGACGACGTGCTCTTCCTGTCGGAAACCGGCGCCACCCGCACACCGGACTGGCTGGTACCCAGCTGCTTTCACAACGAAGGCAACTACGTGATCAGCCTGGGCGCCGTCACCAAATGGCTCGGCGAACAGGCCGAGGCGCTGGGCGTGGAAATCTTCCCAGGCTTCACCGCGGCCGAGGTGCTCTACGACGACCAGGGCCGCGTCAAGGGCGTGGCCACCGGCAATTTGGGGATCGGCAAGGACGGTCAGCCGCATGATGGATTCCAGCTCGGCATGGAACTGCTGGGCAAGTACACCGTGTTCGCCGAAGGCGCGCGTGGGCACCTGGGCAAACAACTCATCGCGAATTTCAAGCTGGACGCCGGCAAAGACCCGCAGAGCTACGCCATCGGCATCAAGGAACTGTGGGAGATTCCACCTGAGAAGGCCCAGCCGGGCCGCGTGGTGCACACCGCCGGCTGGCCCATGGACAGCCAGACCTATGGCGGTGGCTTTCTCTACCACCTCGACGGCAACAAGGTCACACTGGGCTTCGTCACCGGCCTGGACTACCAGAACCCCTGGCTCTCGCCCTTTGAGGAAATGCAGCGCTGGAAGATGCACCCGTCGATCCGCGCGCACATCGAGGGCGGCAAACGCATCGGCTACGGTGCGCGCGCCATCACCGCCGGCGGCGTGCTGAGCCTGCCCAAGCCCGTCTTCCCCGGTGGCGCCCTGGTAGGCTGCGATGCGGGCTATCTGAACGCTGCACGCATCAAGGGTTCGCATGCAGCCATCAAGAGCGGCATGCTGTGTGCCGAAGCCACCTTCGAGGCCCTGCAGGCCGGCCGCTCGCACGACGAGCTGAGCGCCTACCCGGACGCCTTCGAGCGCAGCTGGCTCCATGAGGAGCTGCGCGGCTCCAAGAACTTCAAGCAGTGGTTCAAGAAGGGCAACAACGTCGGGGCCTTCATGACCGGCATCGAGCAATGGTTGCTGCCCAAGCTGGGCATGAAGGAGGCCCCCTGGACCATCCACCGCACCGAGGCCGACCACACGCGTCTCAAGCCCGCTGCACAGTGCGCCAAGATCGACTACCCCAAGCCCGATGGCAAGCTGACCTTCGACCGGCTGAGCTCGGTGTTCATCAGCAACACCAACCATGAAGAGAACCAGCCGGCGCACCTCACACTGCGCAACGCCTCGGTCCCGGTGGCGCACAACCTGGCACAGTACGCGGGCCCCGAGAGCCGCTACTGCCCCGCCGGTGTCTACGAATTCGTGAAGAACGATGACAACACCGACCGGCTGCAGATCAATGCGCAGAACTGCGTGCACTGCAAGACCTGCGACATCAAGGACCCCACGCAGAACATCGTGTGGGTCACGCCGGAAGGTGGCGGGGGTCCGAACTACGCGGGCATGTAGAGCTTGGCGCGCTCAGCCCCTGACCACCAAGGGCGCTGCGCCGCGCTGGACCACTCGGCCCACCACCGCCGCCTCCGCAAAGCCATGCCGCCGGAACACGGCCATCACCGCATCCACTTGGCCGGGCGTGCAGGACACGAGCAATCCACCGCTGGTCTGCGGATCGGTGAACAAGGCGCGGTCCTCGGTCGCCATGGCGGCAGGCACCGTGATCTCGGCACCATAGCCCGCCCAGTTGCGGTTCGATGCCCCGGTCACAAAGCCGCGCTGCGCCAAGGAACGCACCTCGGGCAGCAGCGGCACCGAAGCCCAATCGATCTCGATGGTGCACTGTGCTCCACGGGCCAGCTCCAGCGCGTGGCCCGCCAAGCCGAAGCCCGTGACATCCGTGATCGCGTGGACACCGTCCAATGCCGCGAGATCGGGCCCAGGCGTATTCAGCTTGGTGGTGTTCTCGATCATCCGGGCATAGCCGTCTGAATCCAGTTCACCCTTCTTCAACGCGGCGCTCATCACACCCACACCCAGCGGCTTGCCCAGGATCAGCACATCGCCTGGCTGCGAATCTGCATTGCGCCGCACGCGGCTCGGATGGACGAGCCCCAGTGCCACGAGGCCGTAGATGGCCTCCACCGAATCGATGGTGTGGCCGCCCGCAATCGGAATACCTGCCGTGCGGCAGATGCTGGCCCCACCGTCAAGCACCTTGCCAATGGTCTGCGGCGACAGCACGTTGATGGGCATGCCCACCAGCGCCAGGGCCATGATCGGCCGCCCGCCCATGGCATACACGTCGCTGATCGAATTCGTCGCGGCGATTCGGCCGAAGTCGAAGGGGTCGTCGACGATGGGCATGAAGAAGTCGGTCGTCGCGATCAGGGCCTGCTCGTCATTGAGCTTGTAGACCGCGGCGTCATCTGCGGTTTCGATCCCCACCAACAGCTCGGGGGGAATGGGCATCGCTGTGGTGCCCTTCAAGATTTCGCCAAGCACACCGGGCGCGATCTTGCAGCCGCAGCCTCCCCCATGGGACAGGCTGGTCAGCCGCGGTTCGGGCGGTGCGACCGCGTGGGGATCGGGTTTTGTCATCGTGTCGACCTTCCGAGTGGGAACCTTCACCGGCATTGTGGAGGGCCGCAGACATCCGGGCTTACCCTAATGTCGATCGGAAAAGCGGGATAATCGAACGATGAGCGCCCTGCACGAAGAAAAAGTCCTGTCCGTCCACCACTGGACCGAGCGTCTGTTCAGCTTCACCACCACGCGCGACCCGGCGCTGCGCTTTTCCAATGGCCACTTCACCATGATCGGGCTGCGCGTGGAAGGCAAGCCTTTGCTGCGGGCCTACTCCATCGTCAGTGCCAATTACGAAGAGCACCTGGAGTTCCTCTCGATCAAGGTGCCTGATGGTCCGCTGACCTCGCGGCTGCAGCACATCCAGGTTGGGGACACCATCATCGTGGGCAAGAAGCCCACCGGCACCCTGCTGTGCGATTACCTGCTCCCGGGCAAGCGCCTGTACATGCTGGCCACGGGCACCGGTCTGGCGCCCTTCATGAGCATCGTGCGTGACCCCGATACCTACGAGCGCTTCGAGCAGGTCATTCTGGTTCACGGCGTTCGGGAGGTCGATGAGTTGGCCTACCACGAGCTGCTCGTGAGGCATCTGCCCGAGCACGAGTTCCTGGGCGAGCTCGTCACCGAAAAGCTGAAGTACTACCCCACCGTCACGCGTGAAGAGTTCATCAACCAGGGCCGGATCACCGAGCTGATCGAGTCAGGCAAATTGTTCGCTGACCTGCGATTGCCCGCGCTGGATCCCACCGCCGACCGGGTGATGATTTGTGGCAGTCCGGCGATGCTCAAGGACCTCAAGCGCCTCCTCGAGGCGCGCGGCTTTGCAGAAGGCAACACCACCAAGCCGGGCGATTTCGTCATCGAACGCGCCTTTGCCGATCAGTAGAGGGCCGTCCCTCGGGCGGCCCCTTGGACGGGGGTGCCGGCTCAACGAGGGCACGCCCTGGATCAGCCGCCCACCGCCCAAGTCGGCGCTCGCTTGTCGATGAAGGCTTGCACCCCTTCCAGGGCCGTGTCCTCCATCATGTTGCAGGCCATGGTGTACGCCGCATCGGTGTAGGCCGCCTCCAACCCGCTCTCCAGCTGCCGATAGAACAGCGCCTTGCCGATGGCCAGTGCTTCCCTCGGCTTCTTGAGGATCGAATCAATCAAGGATTCAAGGGCAGCGCTCAAGGCATCGGGCTGGGCCACCCGATTGATCAAACCCTTCTGGAGCGCCTGCTCGGCCGTTATGAAGTCACCGGTTGCCAACATCTCGAATGCCGCCTTTCGAGAGAGGTTGCGCGACAAGGCCACGCCCGGTGTGGAACAGAACAGACCGAGGTTCACACCGCTGACCGCAAATCGTGCCGCGCTGGAGGCCACCGCCAGGTCGCACTGCGCCACCAATTGGCAGCCGGCCGCCGTGGCGATGCCCTGCACCTGGGCGATCACCGGCACCGGCATCCGCTGCAGGGACATCATCATCTTGCCGCAGCGGTCGAAAAGGCGCCGGTAGTAGTCCAGGGAGGGCTGCGCGCGCATTTCCTTGAGGTCGTGTCCGGCACAGAACGCCTTGCCATTGGCCGCAATCACCAGGACCCGGAGGTCCTCGTCAGCCGCCAAGATGTCCAGTTCACGCTGAAGCGCCGCCAGCATCGCCTCGCTCAGGGAATTGAAGGCCTGCGGGCGGTTGAGCGTCAGGGTGGTCACCCCACGCCCATCGTCATGGCGCAGCAATATTGGATCGTCCGTGGTCAGCATGGAAGGCTCCTTTCATCACTCAATGGCTGAAGCGGATCGGGCCCGCTCGCGCAGCTGGAACTTCTGAATCTTGCCGGTGGAGGTCTTGGGGATGTCCTCAAAGCGGATCTCGCGGGGGACTTTGTAGCCGGCCAGCAGGCTCTTGCAATGGGCCACCAGATCCTCGGCGCTCACCTGGGCGCCAGGCTTGGTTTCCACATAGGCCAACGGCGTCTCGCCCCACTTCGCATCCGGCTTGGCCACCACCGCGCAGGCCATCACGGCGGGATGACGGTACAACGCATCTTCGACCTCCAGGGAAGAGATGTTCTCGCCACCGGAAATGATGATGTCCTTGCTGCGGTCCTTGATCTTCACATAGCGATCGGGCTCCATCACCGCGAGGTCTCCGGTGTGGAACCAGCCGCCCTCAAAGGCTTTTTCGGTGGCCTTGGAGTTCTTCAGATAGCCCTTCATCACGATGTTGCCGCGGAACATGATCTCCCCCATCGTCTGGCCATCGGGCGGCACTTCGGTCATGGTCTGAGGATCCATCACCGTCATGCCTTCTTGCAGCACATAGCGCACACCCTGGCGGCCATTCAGACGGGTTTGCTCCGACAGGTTTTCCCGCGACCAGGCAGGCCGCTGCACCGCCACGGCTGCCGGCCCATACACCTCGGTGAGTCCATAGACGTGGGTGATGTGGAAACCGATCTTGGCCATGCCTTCGATCATCGCTGCCGGCGGTGCGGCACCGGCCACCATGCCACGCACCACTTGCGTGATGCCTTGCCGCAGATCCTCGGGGGCGTTGTAGATCAGCGAATGCACGATGGGTGCCGCGCAGTAATGGTCGACCGCGTGCTCGCGCATGGCCGACAAGATTGCCGCGGCCTCCACCCGGCGCAGACAGACGTGGGTGCCCCCCAGCAAGGCAACCGTCCAAGGAAAACACCAGCCGTTGCAGTGGAACATGGGCAGCGTCCACAGGTATCGCGGGAAATGCGGCATGGTCCAGGTCGCCGCGTTGCACACCGCGTTGAGGTAGGCACCCCGGTGGTGGGTCACCACGCCCTTGGGGTCACCGGTGGTGCCGCTGGTGTAGCTCACCGCGATGGCATCCCACTCATGGAGCGGACCCTCCAGACGCGCCACCGGGGGATGCGCGGCCAGCCAGGCCTCGTACTCCAAGCCGCCCAGCCGATCACCGAGGCCGGTGTACTCGCTGTCACAGACATCCACCACGGTCACGGTTCGACCATGCTCGCTCTGGAGCAGCTGCAGTGCGCGGGCCATCACTGGGGCGAATTCCCGATCGGTGATCAGCACCCGCGCCTCACAGTGGTTCATCTGCCAGGCCAAAAGGGCTGCATCCAGTCGGGTGTTGAGCGTGTTGAGTACGGCGCCGAGCGCCGGCACCGCATAGTGCGCCTCCACCATCTCTGGGGTATTGGGCAGCATCACACTCACGGAGTCGCCGCGGCCGATGCCCAGGGCGCGCAGCGCGGCAGCCAGACGCGCCGATCGTTGGCGAACCTCCGCCCAGTTGTACCGACGCCGACCATGCACCACCGCCGGGAGGTCACCGAACACTTCGGCCGACCGCTCCACGAAACTCACTGGCGACAAGGCCACGTGATTGGCTGGGCCGGCCTCCAGATGCTCTTCATAGATGCTCATGCTGACGCTCCGCTTCTCAAACCCATCACCGCAAACCCGAACCCGTGACGGTTCACTCCTTCTATTGGCGGGCGGGACCCATCAACTCCTGCGCCAAGGCCTTGCCTTCATAGACCTGCTGCAAGGACCGAAGGATGGCCATCGGGTGCACCGAAACCGCTCGATTGGCCACGCCATCGTAGAAAAAGGATCCCCCCAGTGAATGGCGGTTGCCATCGAACACCAGACCCACCCACTCGCCTTGCCGATTGATCATGGGACTGCCCGAATTCCCACCAATGATGTCGTGGTCCGTCACGAAATTGAAGGGGATGTCGTCCGCCAGCCGGATGCCGGTGGAAGAAAGCCAGCTTGATGGCAAGGCAAACGGAGCGGCGCCGGTCTGGCGGGCCTTCAAGCCCGCTACTGTGGTGTGGGTCGGCACCTCGTTTGATCCCTCGCGCCAGCCCCGCAACACGCCATGCGAGAGGCGCAAGGTTCCCGTGGCATCGGGATAGCGGCTGCGGCCTTCGCGGTCGAACTGCGCGATCGCCAAACGCTGTGCAGCTTGCCGCTCCACGGCCTGCACCTCCGCCTCGAAGCGGTCGCGCAGGGCACGCGCTTCTGGCTCGATGCGACGCGCCAATTCGATGAACGGGTCACGGCTGGCTTCCACCACAGGTACCCCACCCTCCCACAGGCGCGAACGCTCAGCCGGCTCGTGCAAGCGCGACCGGCTGATGAGTTCAGTGGCCAACTGCGCCGGCGATTGGCTGCCCAGCACGCGCTGGACCACCGGATGGTCAGGCCCCAGCAAACTGCGCATGCGCGTCAGGGACCACTCCAGCCGCTCGCGTTCGAAGGACAGGTCCATGGGCGAAGCCGCCTTCAAGCGACGCACCACACCCGGCAAGGCACTTTCGCTGAACTCCCGCAGACGCTGCTCATCGGGCTTGGTGCGCTCGACCACGCCACGCAGCAGGGTTCGAGCGGTCTGGAAATGCGGCGCTGCGAATGCGCGCCCTTCTGCAATGAGGCTGTGCGCGAGCTCCAGTTCCCGACGCACCTGTTGGGCCCGCTCAATATCGGCCCAGGGGTTACCCACCCGCTCACGCAGGGCGGGCTGTCCGGCCACATGGGCTTGCAAAGCCTGCTCCTGCTGGCGCTTGACGGCCCACAAAGAGGGTGAAAACAGCGCTTGGAGTTGCCCCTGCAGCACCTTCAGACCATTCTCCGTGCCCGACAGGGACTGCAAGGCCCAGGTCCGCGTCGGCTCGCCGCGCTGCGTCAGCAGGTGCAAAAGTCCCCGCGACTCGGACAGCGCGGGTATGTCCTGCGTGGCCAGCCGCTCACGCAAGCGTTCCAGCTGCGCCACCGTCAGGGAGCGCTGGGTTTGCCCCGGATGGCCCGGAACCAGGAGCAGCTCACCGGGCTGAGGGCCCAGGGGCTGGACCCGGAAGTGGGTGGGCGTCTTGACCGGCTGACCATTGCGCCACAGGCGGAGCATGGCCACGTCCAGGCACCACCGCGGGAAATTGAAGTTGTCCGGATCGCCGCCGAAGGCAGCGATGGCGTCCTCAGGCACCCAGGTCAGTCGGACATCGGTGTAGCGCTCGTATTGATGCAGCACATACTGACCGCCTCGGTACAGCACGGTGACATCACAGCGTCGAGTGGCGGCTTGATCCTGCTGGCATTCGCGCGACACGCGTGCGCGTGCCGCATCCTCGGCCTTCTGGAAGGCTTCGCCCTGCAAGCCACGGGTAGCGGCTTGCACCTCCGCCGTGACGTCACGTTCGGCTTGCAACTGCAGCACCTCGAGGCCCGCGCAGGGCAGTTCCTGTTCGGGCCCTTGGGCCAGGAAACCGCCCGCCTTGACCGGCCGCTGCGGCGTCGAGAGTTCGGCCAGGCAGCGCGTGACGCAATGGTGGTTGGTCATCACCAGACCGTTGGCCGAAACCAGCGAACCGGAACAGCCACCGACCCGCACGGCCGCGGCCCGCACATGCGACAACCACGCCGCATCCGGCTCGAAACCATGCTGTGCCTTCCATGCTGCGCGCGGGAGATTGTCCAAGGTCCACATGCCCTCGGCGGCGTGCCCCGCCGTGCACACGCCCATCAGGGCCCAGGCGAACGCCAACGGCGAATATCGATTACCCATGCCCAAGCCTCCTCATGTGCTCCACCTTCAGGCAGCGGTCGGTCACACTGATGAGACCGGCCCGGCGAACCAGCGCGTCCGCTTCGAGGTTGCGCACACCCAATTGCTGCCACAAACACCGAGCCCCGATCGACACCGCACCGCGGGCCACGGGCATCACATCTTCAGTGCGGCGGAACACATCGACGATATCGACGGGCTCCTGAAGATCGGCCAACGCCGCCACACAGGGCTGACCCAGCAGCCGTTGGCCCGCATACCGCGGGTTGACGGGCAAGATCCGGTAGCCATGCTGCTGCATGTAAAGGGCGACCGAGTGACTCGGTCGCTCTTCATCGGCCGACAGGCCAACCACCGCGATGGTTCGGCTCTCGCGCAACAAACGGCGTATGTCCTCTTCGCCCGCAAGCTCGGCATCCATCGGCTCATCTTAGCGCCGGCTGATACACTGATGCCGTCAGGAGAGAGCTGGTCTTGGCCAGCCACCGAAGGCGCAGAGCTCTGGTTCGAACGCTCAGGTACCCAGGACTGACTTTCCTCCTCGCTGGAGAGAGGCGCGTCACGGCGGCAACACCGCCCGGAGCGCGCCCACCGAAGGGGCAAGGGGCACCGATCAACTGATGCGGCACCCCGAATCTCTCAGGTAAAGCGGACAGTGGGGGCCCGGTGCACGACCGGCAGTGGAACAGCTGCGGTCGCGCGAATCACGAGCCCTGTGGGTGCATCAGCATCCCGGCCACCGAAGGCCCGCCATGTCCGACCAGACCGCCACTGCCCAAGCCGCGCTGCGGACCACCCCACTGAACCAGCTGCACCGTGCTTTGGGCGCGCGCATGGTGCCTTTCGCGGGCTATGACATGCCCGTGCAGTACCCGGCCGGCGTCATGGCCGAACATCGCCACACCCGCAGCGCCGCCGGTCTGTTCGATGTTTCACACATGGGCCAGATCCGGCTGGACGGCCCCCAAGCCGCCGCCGCACTGGAATCGCTCGTGCCCGTCGATGTGATGGGCCTCCAGCCTGGACAACAGCGCTATGCGGTGTTCACCAACGAAATGGGTGGCATCCTGGATGACCTCATGATCGTGCGTCCCGCGCCCCATGAGGGCTACGGCGATCTCCTGCTCGTCGTCAATGCCGCCTGCAAGGACGCCGATCTGGCCCACTTGCGAGACCGCATCGGGTCGCGCTGCCAGGTGAACCCTCTTCCCGACCAAGCGCTGCTGGCGCTGCAGGGGCCTCAAGCCGTGGATGCACTGGCCGCCTTGAATCCGGCAGTGTCCGCGCTGCGGTTCATGCAAGGCCGAGCCCTCAGCCTTGCCGGGGCTGCGTGCTTCGTCACCCGCAGCGGCTACACCGGAGAAGATGGGTTTGAGATTTCAGTGCCGGCCGCAGCGGCCGAGCACCTGGCCCGCGTGCTGCTGGCCGACCCGCGCGTGCAGCCCATCGGCCTGGGTGCGCGCGACACGCTGCGCTTGGAGGCCGGCCTTTGCCTCTACGGACACGACATTGATGTCCACACGAGCCCCATCGAGGCGGGGCTGCAGTGGGCGATTCAGAAGGTGCGCCGTCCCGGCGGTGAGCGCGCCGGGGGCTATCCGGGGGCAGACCGTATCGGCCGCGAATTCAGCGACGGCGTCAGCCGCAAGCGCGTCGGCCTCTTGGGCCAGGAGCGGGTACCGGTGCGCGAGGGCGCTGCGCTGCATGACACGCAAGGTAGCCTGGTGGGCCGCGTCACCAGTGGCACCCTCGGTCCCACCGTGAACCAACCCGTGGCCATGGCCCTGCTGGAAGCCGCGCACGTTGCGCCCGGCACCGTGGTCTTTGCCGATGTCCGTGGCAAGCGCCTGCCCATGACGGTCTCGGCCATGCCCTTCACCCCGCACCGCTACAGGCGGTGATTCCCGTCCATCCACCCCTTGCCCCAACGAGCACATCCATGAGCACCAAATTCACCAGCGACCATGAATGGGTCAATGCCGCCGACACCGCCGCCGCGGTTGTGGGCATCACCGTGCACGCCCAGGATGCACTGGGCGACGTCGTCTTCGTGGACCTGCCCGAAGTCGGCAAGACCTATGCCCAAGGCGAGGTCGCCGGGGTGGTGGAAAGCGTCAAGGCGGCAGCCGATGTGTACATGCCGGTCAGCGGTGAAGTGGTGGCCATCAACGAGGCCTTGCGTGACGACCCCTCCCTGGCGAACTCCGCGCCACTGGACGCGGGCTGGTTCTTCAAGGTCAAACTGTCCAACCCGTCTGAACTCGATGGCCTGATGGACGGCACGGCCTATGACGAACTGCTCAAGACCCTCTGACACCCCCACCCGCCCGAGACCGCCATGCTGATGTCCGCCCTCACCCCTCTGAGCGACCTGGAGAACCCCGCCGAGTTCCGCGCCCGCCACCTGGGCCCCACGGCCGATGACGAGGCGCGCATGCTCTCCGTGATTGGCGCGGCCTCGCGCCGTGCGCTGATCGAAGCGGTGGTGCCGCGCAGCATCGCTCGGGGCCAGGTGATGGACCTGCCCACGCCCGTCACCGAGGCGCAGGCCTTGGATGAGTTGCGCCAGGTGGCTGCAAAGAATCGCGTCTTGCGCAGCTACATCGGCCAGGGCTATCACGACACGCACACGCCGGGTGTCATCCTGCGCAACATCCTCGAGAACCCCGCTTGGTACACGGCATACACGCCCTATCAAGCGGAAATCTCGCAAGGTCGGATGGAAGCGCTGGTGAACTTCCAGACCATGGTGTGCGACCTCACGGGCATGGCCATCGCCAACGCGTCGATGCTGGACGAAGCCACTGCCGCGGCCGAGGCCGTCACGCTGGCCAAGCGCAGCGTCAAGAGCAAGAGCAACACCCTGATCGTCGCGGGTGACTGCCATCCGCAAACGATCGAGGTGATTCGAACCCGCTGCGAGCCACTGGGCCTGGCGGTCCAGGTGGGTTTCGTGCCGGCGCTGATGCAGGCAGGCGACTATTTCGCCGTGGTGGCCCAGTACCCCTCCACTTCAGGTCTCATCCACGACCTGCGACAGGTGATTGAACAGGCTCATGCGCAGCAGGCCGCCTTCATCGTGGCCACCGATCTTCTGGCCCTCACGCTGCTGGTGCCTCCTGGAGAACTCGGTGCCGACATCGTCGTGGGCAATTCACAGCGCTTTGGCGTGCCCATGGGCGCGGGTGGTCCGCATGCCGCTTTCCTGGCCTGCCGGGATGAATTCAAACGCTCCATGCCAGGCCGGCTCGTCGGCGTCAGTGTGGATGCCCATGGCCATCCCGCCTACCGGCTGGCCCTGCAGACCCGGGAACAGCACATCCGCCGCGAGAAGGCGACCTCCAACATCTGCACCGCCCAGGTGCTGCTGGCCGTGATCGCCAGCATGTATGCGGTCTACCACGGCCCGCAGGGACTCAAGCGCATCGCGCAGCGGGTGGCCAGCTACACCGCCATCCTTCGCCAGGGGCTGGCCAATATGGGTTACGGGCGGATCACGCCGCATGCCTTCGATACGCTGACCATCGAGACCGGCGCGCAGACGGATGCCATCCTGTCGCGCGCTCTGAAGGCGGGAGCCAATCTGCGCCGTCTGTCACCCACCGTGCTCGGCGTCAGTCTGGACGAGACGACCACGCGTGATGACCTTCGTGAGCTCTGGTCCTGGTTCGCATTGGACGGTCAGCCCCTCCCCTCGTTCGACGCTTTCGAGAAGGGCGTCGCCAGCCTCATCCCAGAGAATCTCCGCCGCACCAGCACCTTCCTCACGCACCCGGTCTTCAACAGCCACCACTCGGAGACCGAGATGCTGCGCTACATCCGGCGCCTGTCCGACAAGGACTTGGCCCTGGATCGCACCATGATCCCACTGGGCTCCTGCACGATGAAGCTCAACGCCACCAGCGAGATGATTCCCATCACCTGGCCGGCGTTCGCGCGCCTGCATCCCTTCGCCCCGGCCGACCAATTGGCGGGCTATGCGCAGATGGACGCCGACCTGCAGAAGTGGCTCAGCCAAGCCACCGGCTACGCCGGCATCAGCCTGCAACCCAATGCGGGTTCCCAGGGTGAATACGCCGGCTTGCTGGCCATCCGCGCATGGCAGCGTGCCCGCGGTCAGGGCCACCGCCATGTTTGCCTGATCCCAGAGTCCGCCCACGGCACCAACCCGGCCAGTGCCCAGATGGTGGGCATGAGCGTGGTGGTGGTGAAGTGCGACGCCATGGGCAATGTGGACCTCGAGGACCTTCGCGCCAAGTGTGAGCAACACAGCGAAAGCCTGGCCGCCATCATGATCACCTATCCCTCAACCTACGGCGTGTTCGATGTTCGGGTGAAGGACCTGTGCGCCCTGGTGCACCAGCACGGTGGCCGCGTCTATGTGGACGGCGCCAATATGAACGCGCTGGTGGGCGTGGCCGCACCCGGGGAGTTCGGTGGCGATGTCAGCCACCTGAACCTGCACAAGACCTTCTGCATCCCGCACGGCGGGGGTGGGCCGGGCGTCGGGCCGGTTTGTGTGGTGGAAGACCTCAAACCCTACCTGCCCGGGCACCACACCGCGACCGGCGTTTCGTCGCCTGTGGGCGCGGTGTCTGCGGCGCCTTTGGGCAATGCAGCGGTACTGCCCATCAGTTGGATGTACGTCCGCATGATGGGTGCCGAGGGCCTGCAGGCCGCTACCGAAGTGGCCATCCTGAGCGCCAACTACGTGGCCGCCCGTCTGGCCGACCACTATGGCATCCACTTCAGCAGCGGTGTTCCCACGCTCAAGGGCGGGGGGGTGGCCCACGAATGCATCCTGGACCTTCGCCCGCTCAAGGACAGCAGCGGCGTCACCGCTGAAGACGTGGCCAAGCGACTGATCGACTACGGCTTCCATGCACCCACGCTCAGCTTTCCGGTGGCCGGCACGCTGATGGTGGAGCCCACCGAGAGCGAATCGCTCAAGGAATTGGATCGCTTCTGTGACGCGATGATTGCCATCCGCCAGGAGATTGCGCGCATCGAAAAGGGGGAGTGGCCGCAGGACGACAACCCGCTGAAACATGCCCCGCACACCGCGTCTTGCGTGAGCGCATCGGATTGGTCCCACGGCTACAGCCGCGAAGAGGCCGCCTATCCTCTGGCCGGTCTGCGCGGCACCAAGTACTGGAGCCCCGTGGGCCGCGTGGACAACGTCTGGGGCGATCGCAATCTCAGCTGCACCTGTCCGCCGGTGAGCGACTACGCCTGAGCCATCGGGCCTAGCTTGCGGTCGGAGCGCCCGGCAAGCGCGGCCAGGGCGCGGGGAGCCCGACCCTGCAGGGACATTCAGCCCGGGAACCGACGGGAGACCGCCGTTCAGGCGGGCTCGCCGAGGTGGAGGGCGTCCCTGCAGGGTCGGGCTCCCCGTGCCCTGGCCGCGCTTGCCGGGCTTTCACCCACGCTTCTTGGACAGCTTCCGAGGAGCCGACTTGCGGCCCGCGCCACCACCCCGGCGCTCGGCCTCGCCAGCGCCGGGATTGGCGTCTTTCTTCGCGCGAGTCGTCTTTGCGGCGCGCTGGCCCTTCACGGCCGGGGCGCCCTGGGCACTGGAGGCCGCCACGCCAGCCCGCTTGCCGGATGGGCGGGCCTTGGTGGCCTTGCTTGCCGCCGCGCCACCGCCCACCGCCCTTTCGCGGGCTTTGCGGGCGGCCTTGCGCAGTTCTCGGTCGGTGATTTGCAGACCGAGCAGTTCGTCGACCGCGGTGACTTCTGCCCCAGCACCGACATCGGGAGCCGACAGGCGCCGGGCCGTGACGGGTTTCGAACCTTGCGGCGTGGCGGCGGCTCTTCCAACATCGCTGCGCGCCTCGCGGACCAAGCGAAAGTCGATACGCCGCCCATCCAGGTCCACCCGACTGACCTGCACACGCACGCGAGAGCCCACGGCGTAGCGCACGCCCGTGCGCTCACCACGCAGTTCCTGGCGGACCTCATCGAAGCGGAAGTACTCACCACCGAGCTCGGTGATGTGCACCAGGCCCTCCACGTACAACTCATCGAGCTGAACGAAGAGCCCGAACGATGTCGCCGCACTCACCGTCCCGGCGAACTCTTCGCCCAAACGATCCCTCATGTAGCGGCACTTGAGCCAGGCTTCGACATCACGCGAGGCTTCATCAGCACGCCGTTCGTTGGCCGAGCAATGCTCGCCGGCGGTTTGCCATACGGCCATCTCAGCGGCGGCCTTGCCCGGCTTGGTGGGCATGACCATGCGCGCCGCACCGAGGCGGGCCGTCGCGGATCGTGAGGCTCCTCCAGGCTTGTCCCCCGAAAGCCGGCCGGCAGCCGTTCCTGCCGCTCCCCGGCCGGGCCGCCGGTAAGCGCCGGACGTCGCCGCCGAGGTCACCTGGGGCAGTGGCCCGAGGTGATAGCGCTTGCCTTGCAGGATGGCTTTGATCACCCGATGAACCAGCAGGTCCGGGTACCGGCGTATCGGGCTGGTGAAGTGCGCATAGGCTTCATAGGCAAGGCCAAAGTGTCCGCTGTTGACAGCGGTGTAGATGGCCTGCTGCATCGATCGCAGCAACATCGTCTGAATCTGCTGGGCATCAGGCCGCTCCCGCACGGCCTGGGAGATGGCCTGAAACTCGGCAGGTCGCGGTTCGTCACTGACCGCCAAACCCAGCCCCAGCGCGCGCAGATAGGCCTGCAGCGCAATGCGCTTCTCCGGTGTCGGGCCCTCGTGAACGCGGAACAGCGCCGGGTGGCTGTGACTTTCGATGAAGTCGGCTGCGCACACATTGGCGGCCAGCATGGCCTCTTCAATCAGACGATGGGCCTCGTTGCGCGTGCGCGGGACGATCCTCTCAATGCGACCGTTCTCGTCGCAGACGATCTGTGTCTCGGTGGAGTCGAAGTCGATGGCGCCACGCCGTGAGCGCTGGCGCAGCAGAGCGCGGTACACCTCATGCAGGTGCAACAGGTGCGGCAAAAGAGCGGATAGTCGAGCCGCCTCAGGCCCGCGGGTGTTGGTCAGGGCCGCACCAACCTCGGTGTAGGTCAGGCGGGCATGCGAGCAGATGACCGCGGGAAAGAATTGGTAGCCCGTGACCTCGCCCTCTTCGCTGACGAGCATGTCGCACACCATCGACAGGCGATCCTCCAGCGGGTTGAGGGAGCACAAGCCATTGGAGATCTTCTCTGGCAGCATCGGGATCACCCGCCGCGGAAAGTACACCGATGTCGCCCGCTCATACGCGTCGACATCCAGCGCCTCGCCAGGCTTGACGTAGTGGCTCACGTCAGCAATGGCCACCACCAGACGCCAGCCCTTGAAAGC
Source organism: Burkholderiaceae bacterium (assembly GCA_049423145.1). Taxonomy (GTDB): domain Bacteria; phylum Pseudomonadota; class Gammaproteobacteria; order Burkholderiales; family Burkholderiaceae_C; genus RFTU01. The sequence goes on along the minus strand of JBMSQF010000002.1, from coordinate 53,446 downwards.
ATTGCGGCCCTTGCCGAAGGCAAGGGGTTCGCAATAGACGGCATCGTCGAAGTCGCGCGCGTCTTCACCATCAATCGTGACCAGCGGAACATCGGTGAGGTCTACTCGGTGTCGACGGTCCACCGGCCGGATCTTGTCCGGCAGACCCGCCGCCTGCGCAACGGCCTCTGGGCTGAAGCGGTGCGGTACTTCATACTTGCGCACCGCGATCTCGATCTCCATGCCGGGGTCGTCAATTTCACCGAGCACTTCGGTGACCCGACCGCTGGGCTGGGTGTACATCGAGGGTGCTTCGGTGAGCTCCAAGGCCACCACCTGTCCCGCTTTTGCGTTGGCGATGCCGTTTTTCGGAATGAGGATGTCCTGCCCATAGCGCCGGTCTTCCGGTGCAACCACCCACACGCCGCTCTCTTGCAGCAGGCGTCCGATGATGGGGCGGCGAGGCCGCTCTAGGATGTCGACGATGCGACCCTCGGGACGCCCGCGGCGGTCGGTGCCCACCACCCGCACGCGCAGTCGGTCACCGTGTAGCACGGCGCGCATCTCCTGCGCGGCCAGGTAGATGTCGGCACCACCCTCGTCGGGAATGAGGAAACCGTGGCCGTCACGATGCCCTTGCACCGTGCCCTCGAGCTCCTGCAGGAGGCCCGTCGTTGGACTTGTTTTCTTGGAGTTTTTGATGATAGACTTTCAGTTTTCGCGTGAAGCGTTACCCAATACGGGCCCAGGTGGCGGAATTGGTAGACGCACTAGTTTCAGGTACTAGCGGGTAACTCCGTGGAGGTTCGAGTCCTCTCCTGGGCACCAACGGTGACGCAGTCGCGACGAAACGCTACAGGCCATCGAAATGAGCTCGGGCCGTTGCGATGGTCCCCAACAGCAAGCCTTCATCTGTTCTTCAGTGAAGGCTTTTTTGTTGGCTGCGCACGGCATGGGCCGATTCTGCCCCAATCGGTGAAGCGGCAGATGACCGGACAATGGATTTCGAGCCGCTCAGCGCAGGTTGATGAAGCCGGGGATTTGTGCGCGCACAATCCGGGGTCATGATCAACGAGGCCGCACACCAGCAGAATCCGACCGGCGAAGGACACAGCGCTCGCTCAGGCGGGCCCCCAGATCCCGTCCGCAAGCGGCGCGGATGGCTGAAGTGGACGCTGGGCCTCTTCATCGGTGTGCCACTGACACTGGCCCTCGGTGTGTTGGCCTTGATGAAGGCAGCCGAGCCAACGGTAGACGGTCAGATCACGCTGTCGGACTCACCTGTCCAAGCGAGCGGGCACGGGGAATCACCTTACCGACTGCGGGCAGCTGTGACGATTGCACGCGACCGCCATGGCATCCCCAGCATTTCCGCGCAGTCGATTCCAGACGCCGCTTATGCATTGGGCTTCGCGCACGCACAGGACCGCTTGTGGCAAATGGAAACGCACCGCCGGATCGGCGCGGGTCGACTGGCCGAAGTCTTCGGAGAGGCCGCGTTGGACAACGACCGGTTCCTTCGCGCCCTGGGTATCCGCCGCGCAGCGCAATCGCAGTGGGAGCGCCTGGGCGAGCAAAGTCGTGAGCTGCTCAGTGCCTATGCGGCTGGTGTGAACGAAGCCGTGGCGCGCACGCGTGTGTGGCCACCGGAGTTCCTGATCCTGGGTGTCAGGCCCGAACCCTGGACACCCGTGGACAGCCTGTCCTGGAGTCTGATGATGGCCTGGGACCTGGGTGGCAACTGGACCACCGAGATGATGCGCATGCGCTTGAGCGCCGTGCTCGACCAGCCACGCATCGAGGAATTGTTGCCGCCCTACCCGGGTGACGAATACCCTGAAACACGCGACTTTCCGGCGCTCTACCGCGAATTGGGCCTGGTGGGTCGCGGCGAGACCCGCACCGCTGACGCACAGGATGCCGCCTGGCAGCAGATCCTGGACGCGGCGCCACCGTCGGGTATCGAAGGCAGCGGATCGAACAACTGGGTGGTCGACGGCCCACGCAGCACCACCGGCGCGCCCTTGCTGGCCAATGACCCCCACTTGGGCCTGAGCACGCCAGCGCTCTGGTATTTCGCCCGCATCACGGCACCCGGCCTGGAAGTGGCAGGCGCGACGCTACCCGGCGTGCCCCTGGTGGTACTGGGGCAGACCGCCGATCTGGCCTGGGGCTTTACCAATACCGGTCCCGATGTCCAAGACCTCTACATCGAGGCGGTGGATCCCAGCGACCCCACACGCTACCGCACCCCGAGCGGCACGGCTGCTTTCGAAACGCACGAAGAGGTGATTCGGGTCAAGGGAGGTGCGGAACACCGACTCACGCTGCGCCGCACGCGGCACGGGCCGGTCATCTCGGATGCGGGCACGCTCAAAGGTCTGGACCTCGGAGAACATGTGCTGGCCTTGCGGTGGACGGCACTCGACGAGGATGTGGACCTGATCGCCGCAGGCCTGTCCCTGGCACAGGCGAAAACGGTTCCCGACTTCATACGGGCCTCACAGCGCTGGACGGCACCGATGCAGAACATGGCGGTGGCCGACCGTGAGGGTCGGATCGGTCTGGTCGCGGCAGGCCGCGTTCCGGTGCGGCGTCCCGATAACGACCTGATGGGGCTGGCGCCATCCCCCGGCTGGGAAACACGCTATGACTGGGTGGGATGGGTACCGGCACACCAGACACCGCGCGTGCTGAACCCCGAACAAGGATGGATCGCTACGGCCAACCACCGCATTCATGACGATGAGTACCCGCACTACCTGGGAAGCGACTGGTCCCTGCCCTATCGCCAACTCCGAATCGAGGAGGTGCTGCGATCGCGGCCGCGCCACAGCGCTGAAGACCTGACCGAGCTCCAGCAGGACGAGGTCTCGCTGGCAGCGCGAGCGCTGCTTCCCTGGGTCCGTCAGGCACAGTCCACGCATCGCTTGGCGGCGGCGGCACAAAGCCTACTGGCCGACTTCGATGGCACGATGCGCGGCCACTCGGCGGCACCCGCACTGCTGTGGGCCTGGCAGCGGGCCATGAGCATCCAGTTGTTCGCCCCACGCGTGGGTCTCGAGCGCTTCGATCGATTCTTCGCCCAGCGCACGTTCCACGATGCCCTCCTGGGTGCGCTGGAGCGGCAGGATCCGTGGTGGTGTGATGATCCGTCCACTGCGGTGGCCGAGACCTGCCAAGACCAGATCAACCGGGCCTTGGGAACTGCGCTGGATGAACTGTCATCACGCCTGGGTCCGGACATTGCCACCTGGCGCTGGGATGCGCTGCACCCCATGGTGGCCGAGCACCGGCCCTTCTCGAAGGTCAAGCCACTGGACCGCTGGTTCACGCTGCGCCTGCCCATGGGCGGCGACACCTACACGGTCCATGCCATGCGGGTTGGTTTGGGGGGGCCGGCCGATCAGCGCTACCGGTCCACCCATGGGCCCAGCCTGAAGGCGGTCTACGACCTGGCCGACCGGAACCGCTCGCGCTTCATCCACAGCTCCGGCCAAAGCGGCCTGCCATGGCGCACGAACTATGGTGGATGGCTGCGGGATTGGGCCCAGGGCCGAGGCGTGCCCGTTTGGGCTGCCAGTGAGGCAATGGGCCGGGAACAGGGCGCCTTGACGATCCGGCCGCCCCAGCGCTAAGCCCCCTTTCGGCGGCCCGGTCAGGAGCCCAGCCGTTCCTGCAGCGTGTGGGGGCGCAGCCCGTCGTAATCCTCGAAGGGCTGGTGGATCCATGGGCTCGTGGGCAAACGCTCGACGGTGTAGTCAGGCTCGTAGCTGGAAACGGCCTTGGTCCAAATCACGGCCGATCTCAATTCCGTGATGGCCGGCATGGAGCGCAGCCGTTCGACCACCGCGCGCAGCGTGATGCCGGAGTCGGCCAGATCGTCCACGAGCAGCACCCTGCCCGCGAGTTCGCCCTGTGGCATGGTGATGTAGCGCGCGAGGTCCAGACGGCCCTGGATGGTGCCGGCTTCAGCCCGGTAGGAGCTCGTGGACATGATGGCCAGTGGCTTGTCGAAGACCCTCGAGAGCACATCTCCCGGCCGCATGCCCCCACGGGCCAGGCAGAGGATCTGGTCGAATTCCCAGCCCGACTCCCACACTTGGATCGCCAACTTCTCGATCAGGCGGTGGTAGGCGTCCCAGGAGACATACAGGTGTTTACCGTCATCGGTGAGCATCGCGCGGGTTCCTTGCGGGTCAGGCGGGGAAGAGGGCGAGTTTACGCATGTCCGGATCAGCGGGCGAAGGGGTGGCGCAGCAGGATAGTGTGGTCGCGGTCTGGACCGGTGGAGACCATGTCGATGGGCGCGCCGATCACCGCCTGCACCCGCTCCAGGTAGGCGCGCGCCTGGGCCGGTAGTTGGTCCCACTGCGTCAGTCCGGCCGTTGAACCGCTCCAGCCGGGCCAGGATTCATAGATGGGTTGGCAGGCGGCGATTTCATCGGCATCGAGCGGCAGGATGTCCAGCGTGCGGCCGTCGAGCCGGTAGCCGGTGCACACCTGGATCTCGGGCAGGCCGTCCAACACATCCAGCTTGGTGATGCACAGTCCCGAAACGCCGTTGATGATGATGGATCGCTTGAGGGCGGCAGCATCGAGCCAACCGCAGCGCCGCGCCCGGCCGGTCACCGTGCCGCGCTCCTGCCCGACGGTGGACAGATGGTGTCCCACGGACTTCGGGTCCTCGATATCGAGTTCGGTGGGGAACGGCCCCGAACCCACGCGTGTCGTATAGGCCTTGGTGATCCCCAGGATGTAGTGCAGCCGGTCTGGCCCCACGCCCGAGCCGGCCGCGGCGTTACCGGCCACGCAGTTGCTCGAGGTCACGAAGGGGTAGGTGCCGTGGTCGATATCCAGCAGCGTGCCCTGGGCACCTTCGAACAGGATGTTGTGCCCGCTTTGGCAGGCCTGGTGGATGAGGTAGCCGACATCGGCCATCATGGGCCGCAGTTGCTCACCCATGGCCATGGCCTGATCGAAGATGGGCTCGAAGGCCAGGGGTTGGGCGCCCAGGAAACCCTGCAAGGCCGTGTTGTGGAGGGCCAGAAGCTCCCGCAGCTTGGCCTCGAATCGGCGGGGGTGCTTGAGGTCTTGCACGCGCAGGGCGCGGCGGGCCACCTTGTCTTCATAAGCGGGGCCGATGCCCTTGCCGGTCGTCCCGATCTTGCCCGCTCCGCTGGACTCGCGCAGCGCTTCACGCGCCTTGTCCACTTCCACGTGGAAGGGCAGGATCAGGGGACAGGATTCACTGATGTACAAACGAGAGCGGACGTCCAATCCGATCCGCTCCAGGCGCTCGATTTCCGACAGGAGGTGGGAAGGGTCCACCACCACGCCGTTGCCGATGTAGCACTTCACGCCCTCGCGCATGATGCCGCTGGGGATGAGCTGCAAGGCCGTCTTGATACCTTTGATCACCAGCGTGTGGCCGGCGTTGTGCCCACCCTGGAACCGCACCACGCCCTGGGCATGGTCGGTCAGCCAATCGACCACCTTGCCCTTGCCTTCGTCGCCCCACTGGGTGCCCACGACCACCACGTTGTGACCGCCGGTGCGGGTGAGCCCCATGCTTGCTGATTGATTCATGTCTTGTCGATCTTGAAAAGAAGGCGGCGCCCAATCCCGTGAAACACCAGAGGTCAGATCGCCTGAAGGACCCACCGGCCCGAGACCGCGACGAGTTCACGGTCGCAGGCGAATTCCTGAGCCTCATGCTCATGGCCAGGAAGGATGCAGACCACGGTTTCTCCCTGCGAGCGCAGGGACCGCACGGCGGCGCGCAAAGCGGCATCCTCGGACCAGGGAGCCCGAATGGCCGGGCGGGGCGCGGGCTGCGGGCCCGAAGCATTGAGCGCCTGCGACAAGGCCTTGAGATCCAAGCTGAAACCCACTGCCGCGCGCTCGCGACCGAAGACACGGCCCACATGGTCGTAGCGCCCCCCTTGGGCCAGAACCTGCTGGGCCGCCGCGCCCATCACGCTGAAGCGGATGCCACTGTAATAGTCCTGCCCGCCCAGATCGGCCAGGTCCAGGCCGATTCGGACATCGGGATGCGTGGCCTGCACGTGACGCACGATCCACGCAAGGTCGTCCAAAGCCCGTCGAATGGAAGGCCAGGCCGGCAATGCGGCCGAGGCGGCGGCCAGCATCGACTTCGCCCTGGATTCGGTGCCGTACAGACGCGGCAATTCCAGCAGCGCCTTGGCCGCCTCGTGGCCCGCGTGAGGGACGAGCGCCTCGGTCAGCGCAGGCCCATCCTTGGCGGCCAGCGCGCCCAACAGAAGCGAACGGGTGGCCGCATCAACCGCCAGCGCATCGATCAGGGTGCACGCGATGCGCGCATCACCCAGGTCCAGTACGGGGTCGCTCACACCGGCCCCACGCAGGCCATCCAGGGCCAGTTCCAAGACCTCCAGATCCGCTTCAAGACCCGCATGTCCGTAAAGTTCAGCGCCGAACTGAAGCGGTTCCCGGGTGGCCCAGGGGCCTGCAGGGCGCGTGTGGACGACCGGACCGCAGTAGCACAGGCGCACCACGCCCGAACGGTTGAGCAGGTGCGCATCGATCCTGGCCACCTGCGGTGTGGTGTCGGCGCGCAGACCCAAGGTGCGGCCGGAGAGCTGATCGACGAGCTTGAAGGTCTGCAAGCCCAAGGTGCGGCCAGTCCCTGAAAGCAGCGAATCCAGGTGCTCGACCAGGGGCGGAATCACCAACTCATAGCCGTAGGCCTGGGCCTCGTCGGTCAGGGCGCGGCGAAGCCCCTCGATGCGCTTGGCCTCCGAGGGCAGAACGTCTGCGAGGTGCTCGGGCAATAGCCAGGCGGAAGACATGGATGGGCGCGGGCGCTGTGGAACGCGTAAATAGCAGATTGTAAGAGCCGCAGCTGCACAGGGGCCCAAGCAGACCCGGGCGGCCCGTTAGAACAGAAGATGCCAAAGGGCCAGGCCCGCCAGGACGCTCGCCATGCCCATGAAACGGAGTTGTCCGTCGCTGAGCTGCAGGGCCTGTTCGAACAAGCGCCGCCACAGGCCGGGATGGAGCGTGGGCAGCAGCCCCTCGATGATGAGCATCAGTGCCAAAGCTGCCAACAGAGCGTCGCTCACCGCAGGGGTCCCTTGCCGCAAACCCTGGGCACCGTGCTCACGCTCCTGGCGTCGCGGTTCAGCGCGCGGGCGCCGGAGCGCCGCTGGCCCCACTGCCGCGCATGGCCTTGAAGAAATCGCTGGAGGGGTCCATCACCATGACATCCGATTTGTTGCGGAAGGTGGCTCGGTAGGCTTCCAGGCTGCGATAGAACTGCGCGAACTGCGGGTCGCGTCCGAAAGATTCCGCGTAGAGAGCCGAAGCCTTGCCGTCGCCCTCGCCTTTGATCTTCTGCGCATCGCGGTACGCCTCGGCAATGATGACCTCACGCTGTCGATCGGCATCCGCGCGGATCTTTTCGCCCTCGGCCGTGCCCTGAGAGCGCAGCTCGTTGGCCACCTGTTTGCGCTCGGACTCCATGCGGCGGTAGACCGCATCGGTGATGTCCGCGACGAAGTCCACGCGCTTGATGCGAACGTCGATGATCTCGATACCGAAGGACTTGGCCTCATCGGCCAGACGCTCGCGCACCCCATTCATCACCTTGTCACGGTCGGCCGCGAGCACGCCACTGACCGTGCGCTTGGTGATTTCCTCGTTGAAGGCCGCCTGAACCACCGGAGAGAGGCGGTTTTCCAGATTCCGCAGGTCCACGCCGTTGTTGCGGATGAACTGCCGCGGCTCGGCGATTCGCCACTTGACCAGCCAATCGATGATCAGGCTCTTCTTCTCAGCGGTGAAGATCGGCCGCGTTTCCGGGCTGTCCAGCGTCTGGATGCGCTTGTCGAGAAACACCACGTTCTGCAGGGGCGGGGGCATCTTCCACTTCAGCCCGGGCTCCGTGATCACTTCCTTGATTTCACCAAGCGCGTACACCACACCCACCTGACGCTGGTCCACAACGAAGAGCATCGAGGATGCCATCATCAACAGCGCCAGCGCACCGGCAACCCACATTCCAATCTTGTTCATGTTTCGAATCCTTCAGGCGTCAGCGGGCGTCGCGATCGCGGGTGCGCTGACCGTCGCGGGACCGGGTGTCGGCGGCTGCGGCCGGGCTGTTGCTGGCCTCAGGCACACCAGCGCCCGTGCCCGCCGCCGGCGCAGCAGGAGCGCCGGGCAGTCCGGCCACGCTCTGCTGCAGGATGCGGTCCAAGGGCAGGTACAGCAGGCTGGAATTCGCACGGCTGTCGATCATCACCTTGCTCACATTCTGGTAGACCTGCTGCATCGTCTCGATATACATGCGGTCGCGGGTCACGGCAGGCGCCTTCTTGTACTCGGCAAGCACCGACTTGAATCGCTGCGAGTCACCTTCCGCCTGCGCCACCACCCGCGCGCGATAACCCTCGGCTTCCTCCAGCAAGCGCGCAGCCGTACCACGTGCCTTGGGAATGACATCACTGGCGTAGGCCTGGCCCTCATTCTTCAGGCGGTCGCGGTCCGCGCCGGCCTTGACCGCATCGTTGAAGGCCGCCTGAACCTGCTCCGGAACCTGCACGTTCTGCACATTGATGTTGGCCACCACGATTCCGGAGCCCAGCCGGTCGAGCTGGGCCTGCACCGACTTCACCAAGTCCGCCGCGATGGCATCTCGCTGCTCGTAGAGCACCTGATCGACTCTGCTGCGCCCCACGATCTCCCGAACGGCCGACTCACTGGCCTGGATCACCGCCTCGTCAGGGCCGCGGTTCTCAAACAGGTAGGCCCGTGCAACCTACAAGCCGTACTGCACCGTGAAGCGGATGTCGACGATGTTCTCGTCCTGGGTGAGCATGGAAGAGTCGCGCAGGCCGGTGGCCTGAACCACGCCGCTGCGGCCCACCTCGAGCGAGCGCAGTTGCGTCACCGGAACCGTCTCGTGGGCTTGGAAGGGATAGGGGAAGCGCCACTGGAAGCCAGCGTCGGAGGTGTGGCTGTACTTGCCGAAGGAGGTGACCACCGCCTGTTGGCCTTCCTGCACGATGAAGAATCCGCTGCCCAGCCAGATGAGGCCCACCACAGCGGCGATGACGCCCGCCCCGACACCGGCCCCTTTGAGATCGGGCTTTCCACCGCCGCTCGGGCCATCGGAGGAACCGTTTCCGCCAGAGCCGCCGCGCCCTCCTCGACCGGACAGCAGTCCCGAGAGCTTGCGATTGAAGTCACGCCAAAGTTCATCCAGGTCGGGCGGACCTTGCGGGCGGCCTCCTTCGTTGAAGATCAGCCAGCCACGGCTGAGCCGTTGGCGCAAACGTGCAAAGAGGTTCATGGTGTTGCGGTCGACCAGTTTGTCGAAGAGGCCGAGAGGACGGGTTCAAATCGGGGATCGGGTGAGGCCGGGCCCACCGGCTGCGAAACGGCGGAAGCGGCTTGGGCAATCAGGCTGCGCAGCGCATCCAGCCCCTGGCCGGTGACGGCGCTGACGAAGACGCGGGGGCTGCGAGTACCCCCTTCGCGCTCGATCTCATCCAAGGGCTGCCGTGGCTGGCGTGAGGGTTCAAGCGCGTCGATCTTGTTGAACACCAGAATCTGCGGTACACGCTCGGCCCCAATTTCCTCCAGCACGCGCTGCACCTCATGGATCTGTTCGGCGGCCTGTGGATTGGCCGCATCGACCACATGCAGCAGCAGATCGGCATCGGCTGCTTCGAGCAGCGTGGCTTCAAAGGCCTCCACGAGTTTGTGCGGCAGATCGCGGATGAAGCCCACGGTGTCTGACAGGGACACGGCACGGCCGGCCTGCTCCAGCCACAGTTGGCGGGTTGTCGTGTCCAAGGTGGCGAAGAGTTGGTCAGCAGCGTAGGTGCGCGCCTTCACCAAGGTATTGAACAAGGTGCTCTTTCCCGCGTTGGTGTAGCCAACCAGCGAAACCCGAAAGGAACCGGAACGCTCGCGGGAACGGCGTTGGGTGCTGCGCTGCCGCTTGACCTTCTCCAGACGGGCCTGCACCGACTTGATCCGCTCACCGATCATTCGGCGATCCAACTCGATCTGGGTCTCACCCGGGCCGCCGCGCTGGCCGATACCGCCCTGCTGCCGCTCGAGGTGACTCCAGCGCCGCACCAGGCGGGTGGCCACATACTGCAAGCGCGCCAGTTCCACCTGGAGCTTGCCCTCGTGGCTTTGCGCTCGCTGGGCGAAGATTTCCAGGATGAGCGCGGTTCGATCGGCCACGGGCACACCCAGAAAACGCTCCAGATTGCGCTGTTGAGCCGGCGACAAAGCCTGGTCGAACAGCACGCCATGCGCACCCTGCTCGGTCACCATCGACTTGATTTCCTCGGCCTTGCCGCTGCCCACGAACAGCGCGGGGTCCGGTGACTTGCGGCGGGCGGTCAGGCGCGCCACCGGTCGGTCACCGGCGGACTCGGCGAGCTGCGCGAGCTCGTCGAGGGTGGCCTCGAACGGCGAGTCGGGACCCAGATCAACACCCACCAGCACCACGCGGTTGGCGGGTGCGGCGGTGTTGTCGACGCGGTGAACACCCATGGCCCTATTGGGGGTCCTGGGTGGTGTCCTGTGCGTGGAAGTTCACGGCTCGCCCGGGTACGACAGTTGAAATGGCGTGCTTGTAGACCATCTGCGTCACCGTGTTGCGCAGCAGCACCACGTACTGGTCAAAGGACTCGATATGCCCCTGAAGCTTGATGCCATTGACCAGGTAGATGGACACCGGTACATGTTCCTTGCGCAAAAGGTTGAGGAACGGATCCTGCAGAAGCTGGCCTTTGTTGCTCACGATATCTTCCGTGTTGAAGTGTTTGTTTCGGGACATTAACACAAGCCGGACGGCCCGACCTGTCAATGGGCATGGTCATGGCCCGGTGCCGGGGGCAGCGGCCCATTCAACGCTTTTCGTCGGTGAAGGGGTTGCGCCCACTCTTGAACTCGATGCGCATGGGAGTCCCAACCAGCTTGAAATGTTCCCTGAATCGGCCTTCGAGGTAGCGCTTGTAGGCGTCGGTCACATGCTCCAAATTGGTGCCGTGGATGACCACGACCGGCGGATTGCGCCCGCCCTGGTGCGCATAACGCAGCTTGGGCCGGAAAGCCCCGGCGCGCTTGGGCTGCTGGTGCTCCACCGCTTCATGCAGCAAACGGGTGAGCACGGGCGTGGACAACTTGGCCGTGGCGCTGGCGTGCACCTCGTCGATGGCCTTCCACAAGGGCCCCAGGCCCTGGCGCTTGAGGGCTGAAATGCGCGCGATGGGCGCAAACTTGAGGAAGGCCAGGCGCTGCTCGATCGACCGCTCCAGCATCTGCCGCTGGTAGCTGTCGATCGCGTCCCACTTGTTGATGGCAATCACCACCGCCCGGCCGGACTCCAGGATGTAGCCCGCGATGTGCGCATCCTGCTCACCCACACCCTGGGTGGCGTCGATCAGCAGCACCGCCACATGGGCGTCGGCAATGGCTTGTAGGGTCTTGACCACCGAAAACTTCTCGATGGCCTCGAATACGCGACCTTTGCGCCGAAGGCCCGCCGTGTCGATGATCTCGTAGTGGCGCCCGGCACGCTCCAGCGGGACCTTGATCGCGTCGCGCGTGGTCCCCGGCAGGTCGAAGGCGACGAGACGCTCCTCACCCAACCAGGTATTGATCAGGGTCGACTTGCCCACATTCGGCCGGCCGGCGACGGCCAGACGCAAGGGTGCGTCAGGCGCCTCGTCCGGGCCCTCGTCCAACGCGTCGTCGAATTCAAACGGCTCCAGGACCGCATCCAGAAGACTGCGGATCCCCTGCCCATGCGCCGCCGAGACCGGGTGCGGCTCACCCATGCCCAGCTCGTGAAACTCGGCCAGCAGCGGTGAGTCGGCCATGCCCTCGGCCTTGTTCACCGCCAGGTGGGTGCGCTTGTTGACCGAGCGCAGATAGCGGGCGATGTCGGCATCCTGCGCGGAGAGCCCCGAGCGCACATCGACCACGAACACCACGGCATCGGCCTCGGCCACGGCCTGCCGGGTCTGCTTGGCCATCTCGGCCACCACGCCGGAGGGCTTTTCCGGCTCGAAGCCGCCGGTGTCGATGACGATGAACGCCTGCCCGCCGTGGCGCGCGTCGCCGTAATGACGGTCGCGGGTGAGTCCTGCGTAATCGGCGACGATCGCATCCCGGCTCTTGGTGATGCGATTGAACAGCGTGGACTTGCCCACATTGGGCCGGCCCACCAGGGCGACGACGGGTTTCATGGCGCGGGGCTGCTCGGGCCAGCCTGGCGGGGTCGGGTCAGGGCGCGCGCCACGCGTAGACGCCGCCCTTGCGGGTGGCCACCACCATCACCCGGCCCACCACGCGGGGAGCCGCTTCGATCGCACCCCCGTCCGTGCTCAAGCGCATCACGGTCTGGCCGTTGGCCGGATCCATCACGTGCACCTGCCCCTGAGCATCGCCCACGGCGATCCAGCCGCCCCAAGCGGCGACGCCGCCAAGGCCCCGATGCAGGAATCGCTCATGGCTCCACAGCAGTTCACCAGACTCGGCTCTCCAGCCGCTCATGCGGTCACTGGCATCGCCACCCACCACGACAGACGCATTGCCGCCCACGGGCCCGATACCCCCGGCATTGCGGGTCCAGCGCAAGGTGCCACGCGCCACATCAGCACAGGCCACCGCAGATTGGAAGGCCCGCGCGCAGACGACATCCCCCTGACGCAAAGCGGGCCCCACCAGATCCGCCAGGCGCTCGACTTCATTGGACCCCCGGGGCGTGGCCAAGGGCAGGTCCCAGCGAACGCTGCCGCGGTTCGGGTCGATGCCCACCAACCGGGCGCCCTGCCCCACCACCAAGGTGTCGCCCATGGGCATCAGCACACCGTTGAGGATGACCGACAGCGGATCGGATGTGCGCTGCAAGCGCCAGAGATAGCGGCCATCCAAGGCGTCATAGGCCTCCACGGCGCGGTCCAGTCCCAGCACAAAAACGCGCTCACCGGCCACCAAGGGGGCCGTACTCACCCGTGAGGCCAGCCGTTTGCGCCACAGGACGCGCGAGGACGCCAGGACCACCAACTCATTGTTGGCCGTGACCACGGCCGCCCTCTCCCCGTCGAAACCGACACCCGCGGCCAGCCGCGAACCGACCTTGAACGACCAGACCACAGTCGCTCGCTCGAGCTCACGGACCGTGACCGTGCCGTCGGATGAGGCTGTTGCCACGCGGCTGGTGGTCACGGCAGGCTGCATCGGAAAGTCCACGCGCCCATCGGAGGTCGACCACAGGAGCGCGGCCGAGGCACCGGCGTCCAGCTTTTCCAGCGGCGCGGGCTTGGGCTTGTCGGACATCAGCGAACAGCCCGTCAGCACCGTCGCCGCCAGGACCAGCGCCCAAACGGACTTCGGCACCTGGATCATCGTGCGGGTCCTCATGAGGCGGCCTTCGTCGAATCCGTGGGCTTGACGGGCGGGACCACCTCCGCGGGATCAACACCCAGCGACATGAGCTTGGCCTCGATGACGCGCCGGTAGTCCAGGTCCTGCGGCATGGACTTGTAGGCCGCCTTCAAGGCCTCCCGGGCCTCATCAGCCTTCTCCAATGCCATGAGCGCATCTGCCCGGCGGTCGTCCACCAGTGGATCGAATCCGGCGCCGCGGGCCTTGTCCAACACCGGCAAGGCATCCTGGGCCTTGCCCTGATCCAGCAGTACACCAGCCCAGCGCAGGCGGGCCAGGACCTGAAGACCGGGATCCTTGGCCGATTCGGCCGCCCACTGCAGGGGCTCCAGCGCGGCCTCGCTGCGTCCCTTGTCGATCAGCGCCTTGGCTGCCAGCAAGGCGCCTTGGCCCGAATAGACCGAGCCCGGGTAACGCGCCTTGAGGTCGCCCCAGGCGGCCGTGACGCGGTCGATTTCACCGGCCTGCGCTGCGCGCTCGAGCTCCGCATGCAGCGCGCTGGCCTTCAATCCCTGGTCGCGCTGCCACCAGTTCCAGCCGTTGTAGCCGGCAAAGGCCAGCAGCACCGCCGTGAGCAACCAGGTGAGCAGGTTGCCCCAGCGGTTCCAGAAGGCCTTGAGTTGATCAAGCTGTTCCTGCTCCTGCAGGTCAAGGGAAGAAGCCATGAGGTGTTTGTGATGCGAGCGAATCAGCGATTATCGTCGCGCGCCAGGAGCTCTCCAGCCCAGTCCTGGATCTGAGCCAAAGATCGCCGCTGCTGAGGCGCGTCGGCGTCACGCAGCGACTTGATCGTCACCTCGCCCGCAGCCCGTTCGTCCGCCCCGAAGATCAGGGCATACCGAGCGCGACTCGCGTCAGCCTTGCGAAACTGGGACTTCATGCTCCCCGGGCCTGCATCCCCAGCGGCGTGCAAGACGGCACGCAAGCCACACTGCCGCAACTGGTCCAGGGCCGCCATGGCCGGCCCCACCGCCCCTGCATCCGGGACGATGGCATAGACGTCGGGTTCAGGCGGCTCGGGGATACGGCCCAGGGCCTCCAGCAGCAGGACCAGACGCTCGATCCCCAACCCCCAGCCCACGGCTGGCGCGGGTTTGCCACCGAGTTGTTCGACAAGACCATCGTAGCGTCCACCCCCACACACCGTTCCCTGAGCACCGAGCTTGTCGGTCACCCACTCGAACACGGTGAGGTTGTAGTAGTCCATACCACGCACCAGCCGCGGGTTGATGCGGTAGGGCACACCACAGGCATCGAGCACTGCACGCACGCCGTTGAAATGCGCCTGCGAGGCCGGCCCCTGGAAATCCAGCAGACGCGGCGCCGACTCGGCCACCGCCTGCACAGCCGGATGCTTGCTGTCCAATACCCGCAACGGATTCGTGTGCAGTCGCTTGAGCGCCTCCTCGTCGAGTTCGCTGGCATGGGCTTCGAAGTGGGCGATGAGCGCCTGCCGATGCAAGGCGCGCTCGCTGCTCTGGCCCAGGCTGTTGAGTTCCAGGTGCACATCCTGACCCTCGACCAGCCCCAGCTCGCGCCAAAGGGCACGCACCAAGAGGATGACCTCGGCATCCACGTCCGGTCCAGGCCAGCCCAGCACTTCCACGCCCACCTGATGGAACTGGCGATAGCGTCCCTTCTGCGGGCGCTCGTGCCGGAACATGGGCCCCACGTAAAACAGCCGCTTACCGCCCTCGTAGAGCAGGTTGTGCTCGATGGCAGCGCGTACCACGCCAGCCGTTCCCTCCGGCCGGAGCGTGAGTTGATCGCCATTGAGGCGGTCGGCAAAGGAGTACATCTCCTTTTCAACGATGTCGGTGACCTCGCCCAGCCCGCGCACGAACAGAGGGGTTGGCTCCACGATGGGCGTGCGCACGGGCTGATAGCCCCAGCGCTGCATCACCGAACGCACACGCTCGTCCAGCCATTCCCAACGCACACTGTCGGGCGGCAGGAGATCGTTCATCCCCTTGACGCCCGATATCCGGTCAACCATATCGGCGCTCGATGTAGTCTTCAACGATCTGCTGGAACTCCCGCACGATGCCCTCACCGCGCAGGGTCATGGCCTTCTGGCCATCGATGAACACCGGCGCGGCCGGCGCTTCGCCCGTGCCGGGCAGGCTGATCCCGATGTCGGCATGCTTGCTCTCGCCAGGTCCATTGACGATGCAGCCCATCACCGCCACCTTGAGCGCCTCCACCCCTGAGTAGCGTCCCCGCCAGACCGGCATCTGCGCGCGCAGGTAGTCGTCGATCTGCTTGGCCAGTTCCTGGAACGTGGTGCTGGTGGTGCGCCCACAGCCGGGGCAGGCGGTCACGCTGGGATTGAACTGGCGCAGGCCCAAGGCCTGCAGGATTTCCAGCGCCACCACGACCTCCTGCGTGCGCGACTCGCCGGGCTGGGGGGTCAGGCTCACGCGGATCGTGTCGCCGATGCCCTCCTGCAGCAGCACGCTCAGCGCTGCCGCAGAGGCCACCGTGCCCCGCGTCCCCATACCGGCCTCGGTCAGTCCCAGGTGCAGCGCGTAATCGCAGCGCGCCGCCAGGGCGCGATAGACGCTGATGAGATCCTGTACACCGCTGACCTTGCAACTGATGATGATCTGGTTGGGGTCCAGGCCGATGTCACGGGCGAGCGCAGCCGACTGCAAAGCGGAGCGCACCAACGCGTCATACATCACCTGCTTGGACTCCCAGGGCTGGGCGCGGCGGGCATTCTCATCCATCAACTCCGCGAGCAACTCCTGGTCCAGACTGCCCCAGTTCACCCCGATGCGCACGGCCTTGTGACCATGGCGAATCGCGGCTTCCACCATCATGGCGAACTGCTTGTCCTTCTTGTCACCCTTGCCCACGTTACCGGGGTTGATGCGGTACTTCGACAGCGCCTGCGCGCACTCCGGGAATTCGGTCAGCAGGCGATGGCCGTTGTAATGGAAGTCGCCGACCAGGGGAACGGCGATGCCCATGCGATCGAGTTGTTCGCGGATGGCCGGTACGGCTGCTGCCGCCTCCGGCGTGTTGACCGTGATGCGCACCAGTTCCGAGCCTGCAAGCGCCAGTTCCTTGACCTGGATGGCGGTGCCGATGACATCCACCGTGTCGGTGTTGGTCATGGACTGGACGCGCACCGGTGCATCCCCGCCGATGGTCAGCACCTGATCGCCCGTGACGACGCGGGCTTGGCGGCGAATGCGGCGTTGCGCGGCCGCCATCTCGATCACGGCGGGATCGGGCTCGATCGGTCTGTTGGGACTGGTCATGCGTACTCTCACACGGTTGAGACCATCACGGTAGCTGAAGGTCGGCGACGTTGCTGCGCTGGATGTCCTGCAGGGGCACGGGCCGCCCCAGCCAGACGACCTCGGTTCCGGCCACGTTGCCCACGCGCACCCGCAGGGGGCGTTGTCCATCCACATCGACCCGTTCGCCAGGCCGCAACAGGCGCGACAGAAGCACCTGCCCACGGGCATCCGTCACCTGCACCCAGGTGTCCTGGGAAGCCTGGACCTGCAAGGGCCCGGCGGTGATGACAGGCAGGGGAGGAGGTACCGACGCAGGGGGGGACGCGCTGGGGACCGCAATGGGCAGCACCACCACAGACGAGGCTGCTGCACTTGGCTCCGCCGCCACACGGTCGGTGGCTGCGGACGCCGCCGTTTCCGGCGCAGACGCGGGGCTTGATGCGGGCAACAGTGGGGGCTCGGCCGCCCCGACCGGCGGCTGCTCGGTCGGCGCCTCCCACCACGCAGCCGGCACCAGCACCAGACCCACAGCCCCCACCAGGATCAGCAAGACCGCAAGGCGGACCGGGCTGAACAACCGCGAACCGCCGGAGAGCTCGGACAGGCTCACCGGTGTACCCAGTGTCTTCGGACCCAAAGCCGGTGGATCGGGCAAGCGACCGCCGTCGGCTTGGTAGCGTGGCGCCACCGTGCTCTGGGGCAGGGCCTGCAAGAGGACGTCCGGGTCAAGCGCCAGATGCCGAGCCAGGCTCTTGGCCAGGACTCTGACGAAGGTGGTGTCGCCCACCTCGGCCCAGCGGCCTTCCTCGAAAGCCTGGAGGCGGCGTTCGGAGATCTTCAGCAGGACCGAGAGGTGCGCAAGCGTCTGGCCCCGCGCCTCACGCGCAGCCCGGATCTGCTGACCCGGATGCAGCCCAACGGACGCGCCATCCACATCACTCATCGAAACCTCCCAGTGGGGCCCGGATGCAACGGAACGACCCGCCGGCCGCCCAGACGCGCCTGAACCTGCGTGCGGTCTTGCACTTCCCCGGCAAGCTGGCCGCAGGCCGCATCGATGTCGTCGCCCCGAGTCTTGCGGATGGTTGTCACGATGCCCCCATTCTGGAGCACGTTGGCAAAAGCGACCACCCGCTCCCGTGGCGAACGGCGAAGGCCTGATGCTGGGAAGGGATTGAACGGGATCAGGTTGAACTTGCAGGGCACCCGGCCGCGAACCAATTCCAAAAGGGCCCGGGCCTGTTCGGCGCTGTCGTTCACACCATCCAGCATGCAGTATTCAAAGGTGATGAAGTCCCGGGGCGCAGCCTGCAGATAGGCCTTGCAGGCCGTCAGGAGTTCTGCCAAGGGGTACTTCCGGTTCAGCGGCACAAGGTCGTCACGCAGCGTGTCCGTGGGTGCATGAAGACTGACCGCCAGTGCAACCGGGCAATCGGCCATCAGGCGCTCGATCATCGGCACCACACCGGAAGTGCTGACCGTCACCCGACGCCGGGAAAGCCCATAGCCGTGGTCGTCGAGCATGACCCGCAACGCCGGAACGAGCGCCGAGTAGTTCTGCAGCGGTTCGCCCATGCCCATCATCACCACATTGGTGATGGCGCGCTCGCCCTCAGGCAATTGCAGGCGGCGGCGCAACTGATGCTGCGCCTGCCACAACTGGGCCACGATCTCGCCCGTGGTGAGGTTGCGACTGAAGCCCTGATGCCCGGTGGAGCAGAAACGGCAAGCGACCGCACAGCCCGCCTGGGAGGACACGCACAGCGTGCCGCGGTCGTCCTCGGGAATGAAGACGGTCTCCACCGCATTGCCGCCCCCGACATCGAACAGCCATTTGACGGTGCCGTCGCGGGAGGCCTGCTCGCTCAGGACCTGCAGTCCTTTGACTTCGGCCGCCGCCTCGAGCTTGCCGCGCAGAGACTTGGCCAGGTCGGACATCTCCCCGAAGTCCGAGGCGCCCCTTTGGTGGATCCAACGGAACAGTTGGGTGGCGCGAAAGGGTTTTTCACCCTGCTCGACACACCAGCGGGTCAACCCATCGCGATCGAAATCCAGCAGGTTGATCATGGTGTGCCTGGAACGAAGCGGTCGCGGCCACGCGACCGCAGGCGCGCCTCAGCGGTTGTAGACGTTCATGCCCGGGAAGAAGAAGGCCACTTCAGCAGCAGCCGTTTCCGGGGCATCCGAGCCGTGAACCGCGTTGGCATCGATGCTGTCGGCGAAATCCGCGCGGATCGTGCCCTTGTCAGCCTTCTTGGGATCGGTGGCGCCCATCAGTTCACGGTTCTTGGCGATGGCACCCTCGCCCTGCAGCACCTGAATCATCACCGGGCCGGACACCATGAAATCCACCAGGTCCTTGAAGAAGGGGCGAGCCTTGTGCACCGCGTAGAAGGCCTCGGCCTCCCCACGGGACAGATGGGCCATCTTGGCCGCCACGATCTTCAGGCCAGCGCCTTCAAATCGGGCATAGATTTGTCCGATCACGTTCTTGGCCACGGCATCGGGCTTGATGATGGACAGGGTTCGTTCGATCGCCATGGTGTTCTCCGTGTGGAAATTGAGCAAAGCTTCAGATTTTAGTTCACGGGGCCACCGACCCCCGCCACGGGGGTCCGTCGGGCACCACCGGATACGGGGCCATCAGCGCCCCCGCCGGCCCCGTCCGGATTTCCCGCTGCGCCCCAGTGCGGCATCCGCGCCGATATAGCCCACCGCCGTACGCATGGGGTCTGGCTGCGCAGGGCCTTTGCCACGGCCCTGCCCCGCGCCCTTGGTCTTCGCGCCTCGGGTGCCGGCCCCCGACCCGGCCGCACCGGTGCCACCGGGCTTGCCCTTGCCACGACCTGCGCCGCCCGATCGCGCCGGTCCGCCGGGTTCACCCGCAGAACCGGCTGCTTTGCCGCGCCCACCTCCACCGGCCCGGCCGCGCCCGCCAGGGCCGCCGCCGCCCGTGGCCTTGCCGGCGAATCGCTTGTCGAAGGTTTGCTGCAAGGGGTTGGGAATCGGGCCTTCATCATCAGGAAGGTCATCACCGAAATCCGCTCGCCGCTCGCTGTGCAGCGCCCGCTTGTCGTAGGTCTGCTGCAGCGGATTGGGGATCGGACCGTCTTCGCCGTAATCCCGCTTGGGACGGCGTTGCGCCTCCTTGAGCGCGCGTTGGTCGAAGGTCTGCTGCAAGGGGTTGGGAATCGGACCGTCCTCGCCGTATTCGCGCCGCGGGCGGCGTTGCTCCTCCTTGAAGGCACGCTTGTCATAGGTCTGCAGCAGCGGACTGGGGATCGGGCCGTCCTCACCGCGCTCGCGCCGCGGCTTTTCGGCGCCACGGTCTCGACCGCGACCGGATTTGCCTGGCGGCCCATCGGCTGCCTTGGCCGGCCCACCGTTTCCGCGAGAGCGGCCACGCTCCTGGCCGCGTGGCCGCATGCCAGCCAGTTGCCCGAGCTGGTCCACATCGCGCTCGCTGAGGTCGACCCAGGCGCCGCGCTTGAGGCCGCGCGGCAAGACCACACAGCCGTAGCGAATGCGGATCAGCCGACTGACCGTCAAGCCCACCGAGTCGAACAGTCGCCGCACTTCCCGGTTCCGCCCCTCATTAAGCACGACCCGATACCAATGGTTCACACCCTCGCCGCCACCGTCCTCGATGCTGATGAACGCCGCCTTCTGGCCCTCGATCTCCACCCCTTCGAGCAAGCGCGCATGGGCCTCATCATCCAATCGTCCCAGCACCCGCACCGCGTATTCGCGCTCCACACCAAAACGCGGATGCATCAACTGGTTGGCCAACTCACCGGAATTGGTGAACAGCAGCAGACCCTCGGTGTTGAGATCGAGTCGGCCCACCGACTGCCACTTGCCCTGCACCAAACGGGGCAAACGCCGAAAGACGGTCGGCCGCTGCTGAGGGTCCTCATGGGTGACCACCTCACCCACGGGCTTGTGGTAGGCGATGACACGGGGTTTGCCCGGGCGCATCCGGATGCGCACCGGCTTGCCATCGATCTGGATCCGGTCCCCATGGCTCACGCGTTGCCCGGTGTGCGCCACCTCACCATTGACCGTGACGCGACCCGCCTCGATCATCGCTTCGAGGTCGCGCCGCGATCCCACGCCCGACTGGGCCAAGACCTTGTGCAACTTCGGCGCATCGGGATCAGGAGCCAGCACGCGGCGGTGCGTCCCATCATCGGGGCCTTGCGCACCATCGGCCGGAATGTCTTCCCGGCTGGTCGAGCCCCCCAGGTCTGGCCTGCCGCCATCGAGAGGGGCTGCAGGCTCCTCGGCGTCTGGGGCGGAATCATCGGCGGACACACCGTATGCCGAGGCTTGCAACGGATCATCCCCCAATTCGTCATAAGCGCCGGACACGACCTCGCCGAACAGCTGTTGGGCCCCCTCTCGAACGGCAGCGTCGATGACGGCTGGGGCAACCGGTGCCGGTTCACCCGACCCGTCCGCCGATTCACCGTGGACCGTCTCGGACGCCCCACCTCGCTTGTGACGGCTGCGGCGACGGCGACGGCTGCGGGGTCCCGCCCCCTCACCGCTGGCGGCATCGGCGGCATCCGACGAGACCGCTGGCTGTCGGTCGCCAGCAAGGCCGGCCGGCCCTTCATCCGCCGGTGGGCTCTTGGGTTCTTCAGGCAGATCGTTCATGTCGTGGGCAGCTCAGGGGTGGGATCCTGGGGGATCGGGGGGCGGGGCGGCGCATCCTGGCTGTCCAAGGGGAGCAGCCCTTGAGCGGATTCCGAAACGAGGTCGCCGGTCGGCATCGGAAGCGCCGGCGGAGCTGCTTGCCCTTCCAGCGGCGGCAACTCGCCCAACCCCGACAGACCCAGGTCGTCCAGAAACTGCCGCGTGGTGGCGTACAGGGCGGGACGACCAGGCGCCTCACGATGGCCGATGACCTCGATCCAACCGCGGTCCTCCAATTGCTTGACGATGGGAGTGGCCACAGTCACGCCCCGGATGTCCTCGATGTCACCACGCGTGACCGGCTGCCGGTAGGCGATGATGGCCAAGGTCTCCATGACCGCACGGGAATACCGTGGCGGCTTTTCCGGATGGAGCCGGTCCAGGAAATGGCGCATGTTGCTGCGGCTCTGGAAACGCCAGCCCGAGGCCAGTTCCACCAACTCGACGCCACGGTCCGCCCAATCGGCCTCAAGGGCCTGCAAGAGTTCGCGTATCTGCTGGGCTTCCAGCTGTTCTTCGAAGAGCGCGCGCAGGTCACGCATGGCCATGGGCTGTTGGGCGCACAACAGGGCCGTTTCGAGAACCCGCTTGGCTTCTGGTGTATCCATGTCGGAATGTCCGCTGTCGAGCGGACGGGTCATCGGTCGGAGGACAGCCCCTGGAGGGGCCCAATCATTCCGCTGGCATTCGGTCGGACGGTGTTCGACGCGTCGACCGGAATCGCGGTCAGGAGGCGGACGGCACAGGTGGGGAAGTCCACTAGGGCCAGAACCTTGGCACTGAAGCGGGCCATGCTCCGCCAGCGTTTGACCCGATTCTAGCCCACTGCGCCCACTTCGCCCCAAGCACGGGCGAAGTCATTGGGAGGCGGTGCCTCGAAGTCCATCAATTGGCCGCTCATCGGGTGCACCAGAGACAATCGGTGCGCGTGCAGGGCCTGCCGCTCAAGGCCCAGTGCTGCCGTACCCCCATAGAGGCCATCGGCCACCAGCGGGTGGCCCCGGTGGGCCATGTGGACACGGATCTGGTGGGTGCGGCCAGTGTGGAGCCGGCATTCGACCGCCGTCAGTCGGTCGGTGCGGGCGCACACGCGGACGGTGGTGCGCGAGGGCTTGCCCGATGCGACCACGGCCATGCGGATGCGAGAACGCGGGTCCCGCCCCACCGGCGCGTCGATGTCTTGATGGTCTTCCAACACCCGGCCGGTGGCGATGGCCCGGTACAGGCGCTGGACCTCGCGGGCGGCAATCGCGGCAACCAGTGCCTGCATGCAAGCCAGCGTCTTGGCCACCACCATGACGCCGGATGTGTCCCGATCCAGGCGATGAACGATTCCGGCCCGCGGAAGTCCCTGCGCCCCGGGATGGTGGGCCAGCAAGCCATTGAGCAGGGTGCCGCTCCAATGGCCGGGCGCCGGGTGCACCACCAGCCCAGCGGGCTTGTCCAGCACGATCAAGTGCTCGTCTTCGTGCAGGAGCGACAGCGCCATGGCCTGCGGGCGGAAAGCCTGGGTCTGCTCAGTGGGCAAGAGCTGGACCTCCACCACCTGACCCACGCGAAGCTTGCGTGACGCCTGGGTCTGCGCAATGCCGTCCACCGCCACGGCACCCCGCGCGACCAAGGCCTGAAGGTGGCTGCGGGAGAACTCCGGCGCGCAGTCCACCAGGGCCTTGTCCAAGCGCAGCCCATGCGCATCCGCTCCCACGGTCCAGGCACGTCGCTCATCGAGTGGCGCCACCCCGGCATCCGGGTTCAGATCTTCAGGTTCAATCAGGTCAGCGGGCATCATGAGCGCAGAACACGCTCCCTATAATCGAATCATCGTTTCAATCGGTGCATCGAACCCTTGCGCGGCTGCGGGCCCGCACGCGGCCGAATGCCCCAGCCCCTCTCCACCGAATGCCTTCATCGCACTGGACCGCCTCGATGACCACTCTTCGCCGCCATCCCTCACTCGCGGCAGGTCTCGCGGCCGCATCAGCCTTGACGTTGATTCTGCTGGGCGGCTGTGCCTCATCGGAGAAAGACGAGTTCTCCGCCATGGCGGTGGACAAATTGTATGCAGAGGCCAAGGCCGACATGGCCTCCGGTGGCTGGGACCGTGCGATCCGGGCGCTCGAGCGACTGGAAGGTCGTGCAGCGGGCACCTTGCTGGCGCAGCAAGCCTCGCTGGACCTGGCCTATTCGCGCTACAAGGCCGGCGAACGGCCCGAGGCGATCGCCGCGCTGGACCGCTTCATCAGGCTCAACCCCTCCAGCCCGGCATTGGACTATGCCTTCTACCTCAAGGGCCTGGTCAACTTCAACGACAGCCTGGGATGGATCTACCAGGTGCTCAACCAAGATGTGACCGAACGCGACCAGAAGGCATCGCGCGATGCCTATCAAGCATTCAAGGTCCTCGTCGACCAATTCCCCAACTCACGGTATGCACCGGATGCGCGGGTGCGGATGGATTACATCGCCAACGCCCTGGCGGACTATGAATTGCGGGTTGCGCGCTATTACTTCCGTCGCGGGGCTTACCTCGCAGCCGCGAACCGCGCTCAGCAGGCCATCCGCGAATTCGAACGTGCACCGGCCGCCGCAGATGCGCTGCGCATCATGGTGCAGAGTTACGACCAGCTCGGCTTGGCGCAGCTGCGGGATGATGCCCAGCGTGTGCTCGATCTCAATTTTCCCAAGGATGCTGCTGCTCCCCGAAGCGACAAGCCTTGGTGGCGATTCTGGTAAGGACGGCCCTCAAGGCTGGCTTCGCAGCTCATCCAGCCACTCCACCACAGCCGCTCCGCTGGCGCAGCGCGCCATGGGCGGCAGTGCGGCCAGGATGCGTGGCCCATATCCCTTGGTATGCAGCCGCTTGTCGGCGATCACCAACAGGCCGCGATCGGTTTCGCTTCTGATGAGCCGGCCTGCGCCCTGCTTGAGCGCAATGGCCATCTCAGCCAAAGACAGTTCCGCGAAGGGGTCTCGGCCTTGCGCCTTCAATGCACGGGTGCGCGCCTCCAGCAAGGGATCGTCGGGCGGCGGGAACGGCAACTTGTCGATGATCACGCATTGCAAGGCTCGGCCTGGGACATCGATGCCTTCCCAGAAGCTCGCGGCTCCCACGAGGACGGCCCCTGCGGCCCTGTTGGCCTGAAGGAAACGCTCCAGCAGGGTACGCTTGGGCTCGCTGCCCTGGACCAGCACCTCGATGGCCAGATCCCTCGAGGCAAAGACCGAACGCAGGTGTTCGCCGATGATGGGTAGCGCCCGCAGCGTGGTGGCCAACACAAAGGTTCGTCCCCCCAGCCGCGCGGCACACCGGGCGGCCAGATCAGCGACCGCCTCGTTGTGGCCCGCCTCGCCCGGAGCCGGCAGCTGCTGGGGCACCCACAGGCGCGCATGAGCGGCGTAGTCATAGGGGCTGCCGACCGACAAGGCGCGTGCGTCTTCCAAACCCGCCTGCTGACGAAACCACGAAAGGCCGGGTTCGTCGCCCAAGGTGGCCGAAGTGAACACCCAGGCCCTGGGCGTTTGCGTCCGCGATTGCTGCATCAGTTCCCGGATGTCCAAAGGCGTGTCGATGAGCCGCGCCTGTGAGGGCCCCACGTCGATCCACCGGACCCGGTCGGTGGCAGGGGGTGACTGGAACACCTGGACCCGATGAAGGAGCTCATCCGCGCGATCGCGCAGACGCAGCAGATCGGGGTGCGCTTCAGAAACCGCTGCTGCACACTCCCGGGCACTCACAAGCGCCGCGGCCAGAGTGGCCAAGGACTGCGCGAAAGCCACCTCGACCGGGCGGGCCGGCGCATCGGCACGGCCCGAGGCCCGTTCGGCCCAGCGGACCCGACGGGATTTGCGCCCACCCTCGCCACCATCACAGGCCAACAGCCATTCGCGAACCGCCTGCTCCAGCCCCTGGCTGCAGGCCAGCCAATCCTGCAGCCCCTTGGCATGGGCCAGGCCAGCGGTCCGCAAGTCCCGCGCGAGGTCCAGGATGGCCAGGCTGCCGATGCTGGTGGCCACGAACTGCAAGCCGGTGTCCAGAATCTGGTGGGCCTCGTCGAAGACCACGACTTCGGCAGCGGGCAACAGCTCGGCCATCCCACCCTCCTTCAGGGCCAGATCGGCGAAGAACAGATGGTGGTTCACCACCACCAGATCAGCCGACATCGCCTGACGGCGCGCCTGCATCACATGGCAATCCCCGAAGGACGGGCATTCGCTGCCCAGACAGTTCTCGCGGGTCGATGTGATCAGCGGCAGCAAGCTTGAGCGCTCATCGAGGCCCGGAACTTCGGACAGATCGCCACTGCCCGTGGTCCGTGCCCAGTCTTCGACCCGCGCCAAGGTCTTCAGACTCAGCCGGTCCAAGCCCTCGGGGAGTTGGCGCGCCAGGGTCAGCCGGTGACGGCACAGGTAACTGCTGCGCCCTTTGAGCAACGCGATCGTCACGGGAATACCCAAGCGCTCGCACAAACGCGGAAGGTCGCGCCAATAGAGTTGGTCCTGCAAACTCTTGGTGGCCGTACTCACCAAGCCTCGGCGCCCGCTGATCAACAGCGGAATCAGGTAGGCGTAGGTCTTGCCCACTCCCGTGCCGGCCTCCACCACCAGCGCCGTGTTCTCTTCGATCGCAAGCGAAACGGCCCGTGCCATCGCCGTCTGCTCGACGCGTTCGCGGTAGTCAGGGTCTTGGCGCGCCAGCGGGCCATGCACCCCCATGAGATCGGCGACCGCCTGAGCAAGCTCACCCGGCGCATGGGGCAAGGCCGTCGGCGGCCCCTCACAGGCGGGATCGTTCGGTTCAGCAAAGGGCGTCAAGCGGCCTCTCAAAGGGCTGTCTCGAAGGGCGGGCGACCAAGCCCGGCAATCAGGCGGGTTCTGGCGGCTCGGTTTCGAGTTCAAGCCGGCGGATCTGGTCTCGCAACAGGAGGCGGCGCTTCTTCAGACGGCGCAGTGCGAGGTCATCCGGTTGCGGTTGTTCAGACAGGCGGTCGATGAGGCTGTCGAGGTCCGCATGCTCGATGCGCAACTCGATCAACTGGCGTTGGGGGGAGTGGAGGTTGTCATCCATGCAGCAGGCGGCATTCTAGGCGCCACCGTCTTCTCTGAGCGCTTCTTCACTCGCCAGGGGGATGACGCCATCGACATGGGGCGGGGGGGTCGCCGGCATCAGGTCAGTGCAGTGTCCACCGTACGACGCTCTTGGGCCAGGAATTCCGCCGACTGCATCTCGTTCAAACGCGAGACCGTGCGCGGAAACTCATGAGCCAGCGGCCCTTCGGTATACAGATCCTCCGGGGGACATTCGGCACTGATGATGAGCTTGCAGCGGCGGTCGTAGAGCACGTCGACGAGCCAAGTGAAGCGGCGCGCCTCGCTGGCCATTCGAGGGGGCATCTGCGGAACGTTGGAGAGGATCACCGTGTGAAAGCGCGAGGCGATCTCCAGGTAGTCGTTCTGTGACCGCGGACCACCACACAGCCACTTGAAATCAAACCAGACCACGCCACCGGCCTTGCGTCTGGCGGTGATTTCCCGGTGCTCGATGTTGAGCACCGGCGGCTCATCCTTGACTTCGGCCAGCTGCTCGAAGGTCTGCGTGAGGGCCTGCTCGGCCGACTCGTTCAAGGGCGTGTGGTAGCGCGAGACCTTTTCCAGCGTGCGTCGCCGGTAGTCGATCCCGTTGTCCACATTGATGACCTCCAACTCGCGCTTGAGCAATTCAATGGCCGGCAGGATGCGATCGCGGTGCAAGCCGTTTGGATACAGGCCATCGGGGTGAAAGTTGGAGGTGGTGAGGATGCTGACCCGGTTGGAAAACAAGGATTCGAGCAAGCGGTACAGGATCATCGCATCGGTGACATCGGCCACATGAAACTCGTCGAAGCAGATGAGCCGAAAACGCTTGGCGATGCGCTTGCCCAATTCATCCAAAGGGTTCTGGAGGCCCTTGAGTTCGGCCAGCTCGCGGTGCACCTCCCGCATGAACTCGTGAAAGTGCAGTCGGGTCTTGCGCTGAAGCGGAACCGACTGGAAGAAGCTGTCCATCAGGAAGCTCTTCCCCCGTCCGACCCCGCCATAGAGATACACCCCCTTGGGAATGGGTGGCTTGACGAGCATGCGCGTGACGGCATTGGCGCGGCGCGCGCGGTAATCGATCCACTCGTTTTCGCAGCGCTCCAAGGCGTCCACCGCACGGCCTTGCGCGGGGTCGCTGTGGAAGCCCCGCTCCTGCAGGGTGCGTTCGTACAGTGCGCGGACGCCCATCGGCTGCCCTCAGCCTTGGACCATCAGAAGTTCAGGGTTCGCTTGTCAACCGCCAGGGCGGCTTCCTTGGTGGCCTCGCTCAAGGAGGGATGCGCATGGCAGATGCGCGCGATGTCTTCGGCACTGGCCTTGAATTCCATCGCCACCACGGCTTCAGCGATCAGTTCGGAGGCGAAGGGGCCCACGATGTGCACGCCGAGGATTTCATCGGTTTGGGCGTCCGCCAGGAACTTGACCATGCCGGTGGTGTCCCCGAGGGCCCGCGCCCGCCCGTTGGCCATGAAGGGGAAGGTGCCTGCCTTGTAGGCGCGGCCTGCCGCCTTGAGCTGTTGCTCGGTCTGGCCCACCCACGCGATCTCCGGACTGGTGTAGATGACCCAGGGTATGGTGTTGAAGTTGACATGGCCATGCTGGCCGGCAATGCGCTCAGCCACGGCCACCCCCTCTTCCTCGGCCTTGTGCGCGAGCATCGGTCCACGCACCACGTCACCGACCGCCCACACGCCCGGCAGATTGGTACGGCACTCGTCATCCACCACGATGGCACCGCGCTCGTCGAGTTTCAGCCCCACGGCTTGCGCATTCAGGCCCGTGGTGTTGGGGACGCGCCCGATGGAGATGATGAGCTT
Organism: Burkholderiaceae bacterium; assembly: GCA_049423145.1. GTDB lineage: Bacteria > Pseudomonadota > Gammaproteobacteria > Burkholderiales > Burkholderiaceae_C > RFTU01. Next base: position 25,173 of record JBMSQF010000002.1, on the reverse strand, counting down.
GTCGACATCGAGCTTTTGGTCGGCGCCCTTGGCATCGGTGTAGGTGACGCTGACACCCTTCTTGCCGGTCTTGACCTCACCGACCTTCACGCCGAGCTCGATCTTCAGACCCTGCTTGGTGAAGGCCTTGTGCGCTTCCTTGGCGATCTGCTCATCCACCGCGCCCAGGAAAGTGGGCAGGCCCTCGAGGATCGTGACCTCGGCGCCCAAGCGGCGCCAAACAGATCCCATTTCCAGGCCGATGACGCCGGAGCCGATGAGGCCCAGCCGCTTGGGCACGCCACCGATGCGCAAGGCACCGTCATTGGAAAGGATGAGTTCTTCGTCGAATGGTGTTCCGGGCAGTGCACGCGCATTCGATCCCGTGGCCACGATGACCTGCTGGCCGATGAGTTGTTCTTCAGAAGACCCGCTCACCTGGATCTCATAGCCACCGTCGACCGCTTTCGCAAAGGAGCCACGGCCGTGGAAGAAGCTCACTTTGTTCTTCTTGAACAGGTAGAGGATGCCGTCGTTGTTTTGCTTGACCACGGTGTCCTTGCGCTCCAGCATCTTGGACACGTCGATCGAAAGGCCCTGGACGCCGATGCCATGGTCAGCGAAATGATGTGCAGCCTGCTCGTAGTGCTCGCTGGACTGCAGGAGCGCCTTGGAGGGAATGCAACCCACATTGGTGCAGGTACCGCCCGGTGCTGCACCGCCCTTGGCGTTTTTCCATTCGTCGATACAGGCGACGTTGAAACCAAGTTGCGCCGCGCGGATCGCGGCGATGTAGCCGCCAGGGCCACCGCCGATGACGATGATGTCGAAGTTTTTCATGGAATCCACCATAGTCAGTTGGGGACAGAGCTCGTCGCTTCGCTACTCAGTCTGTCCCGCAAGGTCATTGGAAGGGGACAGAGCTCGTCGCTTCGCTACTCAGTCTGTCCCGCAAGGTCATTGGAAGGGGACAGAGCTCGTCGCTTCGCTCCTCAGTCTGTCCCCCAGGTGCCGCTCGGTCAGATGTCGAACAGCAATCGCGCGGGGTCTTCCAGCGCTTCCTTCATCGCCACCAGGCTCAGGACTGCCTCGCGGCCGTCGATGATGCGGTGGTCATAGGACAGGGCCAGGTAGTTCATCGGGCGCACCACCACCTGCCCGTTCTCCACCACGGCGCGGTCCTTGGTGGCGTGCACACCCAGGATGGCCGACTGCGGCGGGTTGATGATGGGGGTGGACAACATGGAGCCGAAGGTGCCGCCGTTGGAGATGGAGAAGGTGCCGCCCGTGAGTTCTTCAATGCCCAGCTTGCCGTCCTTGGCCTTCTGGCCAAACTCGGCGATCTTCTTCTCGATGTCGGCAAAGCTCATCTGATCGCAATTGCGCAGCACCGGCACAACCAGACCGCGGGGCGACCCCACGGCAATGCCGATGTCAAAGTAGCCGTGGTAGACGATGTCGTTGCCGTCCACGGACGCATTGACAACGGGGTACTTCTTGAGCGCCGCCACCGCGGCCTTGACGAAGAAGCTCATGAAGCCCAGCTTCACGCCGTGCTCCTTTTCAAACTTCTCCTGGAACTTCTTGCGCATCTCCATCACCGGGGCCATATTGACCTCGTTGAAGGTGGTGAGGATGGCATTGGTGGACTGCGACTGAACCAGGCGTTCGGCGATGCGGGCGCGCAGGCGACTCATCGGCACCCGCTGCTCGGGTCGGTCACCCAAATTCATGGCCGTGGGCGCCGACACCGCAGGCAAGGGCATGGTCACGGCAGACGGCATAGGGGCCTGAACGGCAACCGCCGGGTTCGCTGCGGGCGCTGTACCCGACGCGACCGCGCCCAGGACGTCGCCCTTGGTGATGCGGCCATCCTTGCCGGTCCCGGCCACGGAGCCCGGCGCCAGCTGGTTGTCGGCCATGAGCTTGGCTGCAGCGGGCATGGCCACGCCGGCCTTGCTGCCCCCAGCACCGGCTGCGGGGGCCGCGGGTGTCGCTTTCGGGGCGGCTGCGGGTGCCGGTGCGGCGGCTGCCGCAGCACCCTTGCACTCGGTGTCGATGCGGGCGATCAGTTGGTCGCTCACGACCGTACCGCCATCCGCGACGACGATCTCACCGAGCACACCGGCCGCGGGTGCCGGCACTTCCAGCACGACCTTGTCCGTCTCGATCTCGATGAGGATCTCATCGACCGCCACGGCGTCGCCGGGCTTTTTCTTCCAGGCCAGCAAAGTGGCTTCCGCCACGGATTCACTGAGTTGCGGAACCTTGACTTCTACGAGTGCCATGATGAACAGCTTCTTGTCTGGTTGAGGTGAGAGCCACCCGCTGCCGCCGCGGTGGACTCACGCGGCGCAGGGGCAGCGGGTGATCACTTGGTGAGCACGAAACCCTTGAGCTTGCCGAAGGCCTGATCAAGCAAAGCCTTCAGCTGCTCCTGGTGCAGGTGCGCATAGCCCACGGCAGGCGAGGCCGACGCGGCACGACCCGCGTAGCCCAGCTTCTGGCCGTCGAGCATGTTTTCGTGGATGTAGTGCTGCACGAAGAACCAGGCACCCTGGTTCTGAGGCTCGTCCTGGCACCAGACCACTTCCGCGGCATTCGGATAGCGCTTGATTTCAGCGCTGAAGGCCTTGTGCGGGAACGGGTAGAGTTGCTCGACGCGGATCAACGCGACATCGGTGATCTTCTTCTCCTCGCGCTTCTTCATCAGGTCGTAGTACACCTTGCCCGAGCAGGCCACGATGCGCTTGACCTTGTCGGCAGCGATGTCGGCGTTCTGCTCCGGGATCACCGTCTTGAACTCGCCGCGCGTGAACTCGCCCATCGGTGAGGTGGCGTCCTTGTTGCGCAACAGGCTCTTCGGGGTGAAGATGATCAGCGGCTTGCGGAACTGGCGCACCATCTGCCGGCGCAAGAGGTGGAAGATCTGGCTGGCCGAAGTAGGCTGGCAGATCTGCATGTTGTTGTCGGCCGCCAGTTGCATGAAGCGCTCGACGCGCGCACTGCTGTGCTCGGGGCCCTGCCCCTCATAGCCATGAGGCAGCATGAGGGTCAGGCCATTGACTCGACCCCACTTCACCTCGCCGGAGGCGATGAACTGGTCGATCACCACCTGGGCGCCATTGGCGAAGTCGCCGAACTGTGCTTCCCAGATCGTCAGCGTGTTCGGCTCCGCGGCCGCATAGCCGTACTCGAAGCCCAGAACAGCCTCTTCTGACAGGATGGAATCGATCACGGTGAACGGCGCCTGACCTTCAGCGACATTCTGCAGGGGGATGTAGGTGCCGGTGTCCCACTTCTCGCGGTTTTGGTCGTGCAGCACCGCATGGCGGTGCACGAAGGTGCCGCGCCCGCAGTCTTCCCCAGACAGGCGTACCGCGTACCCGCTGGCCACCAGAGAGGCAAAGGCCAGGTGTTCGCCCATGCCCCAGTCCATATTGATCTCACCGCGACCCATGGCCGCGCGGTCGGCGATCACCTTTTGCACCAACTGGTGCGGCGTGAAGCCCTGGGGGACGGTGGTGATGCGCTCGGCAAGCCGCTTGATCTCAGCCAGTGGCAGCGCGGTATCCGCTGCATCGGTCCACTTCTTGCCCAGGAAGGGCGCCCAGTCCACCGAGTATTTGCTCTTGAAGTTGGTCAGGACCGGATCCGAGGTGTGCCGGCCCTCGTCGAAGGCCGTGCGCAGGTTCTTCACCATCGCATCCGGGCCATCGACTGGCAGCACGCCCTGGTTCACCAGCTTCTCCCCGTAGAGCTTGCGGGTACCCGGATGCTGGCTGATCACCTTGTACATCAGCGGCTGGGTGAGCGAAGGCGTGTCCTGTTCGTTGTGGCCCAATTTGCGGAAGCAGATGATGTCGACCACCACATCCTTCTTGAAGGCCTGCCGGTAGTCCATCGCCAACTGGGTGCACCAAACGACGGCCTCAGGGTCGTCACCGTTCACGTGGAGCACCGGCGCCTCGATCATCTTGACCACGTCGGAGCAGTAGAGCGTCGAGCGGCTGTCGCGCGGATCGCTGGTCGTGAAGCCGATCTGGTTGTTGATGACGATGTGGACCGTGCCACCCGTGGAGTAGTAGCGCGTCTGCGCCAGGGCCAGCGTCTCCATCACCACGCCCTGCCCCGCAAAAGCGGCGTCTCCGTGCACGAGCACCGGCAGGACCTGGTCGCCGTGTTTGTCACCACGACGCTCCATGCGGGCGCGCACCGATCCCTCGACCACCGGATTCACGATTTCCAGGTGGGAAGGGTTGAAGGCCAGCGAGAGGTGCACCGGACCGCCGGGCGTGGAGATGTCCGAGGAAAACCCCTGGTGGTACTTCACGTCACCCGCAGGCAGATGCTCGGGTGCGGTGTGCTCAAACTCCGCGAACAGGTCCTTGGGCATCTTCCCCAGGGTGTTCACCAGCACGTTGAGCCGGCCGCGGTGGGCCATGCCGATCACGATTTCCTGAACGCCTTTTTCACCGGCCCGCTGCACCAGTTCGTCCATGGAGGCGATGAAGCTCTCACCACCTTCCAAAGAGAACCGCTTCTGCCCCACATACTTGGTGTGCAGGTAGCGCTCCAAGCCTTCGGCCGCGGTCAAGCGGTCAAGGATGTGCTTCTTCTTCTCAGCACCGAAATTCGGGCGGCTGCGCGTGGATTCCAGGCGTTCCTGCCACCAGCGCTTCTCGGCAGGGTCCGTGCAGTGCATGAACTCCGCACCGATCGTGCCGCAGTAGGTGTCGCGCAGTGCCTGCAGGATTTCACGCAGGCTCATCTCCTCTCCGCGGCCAAAGTAGGTGTTGGCCGCTGAAAAGGTGATGTCCATGTCCGACTCGGTCAGGTCGTAGAAGGACGCCTCGAGTTCGGGAATCTTCGGACGTTCGGTCCGCTTAAGCGGGTCCAGGTCGGCCCAGCGTGAACCCAGGAATCGGTAGGCGGCAATCAGGCTCTGGACATGAACCTGCTTGCGCGCCACCGACAGGTCGGCTTCGCTGGCACGCAAGGCAAAGGCGTTGGCTTTGGCACGCTGTGCAAAGGACTCAACGACGGGCGCATGGGCCACATCGGAGCGTTGGGTGCCATCAACGGCCGGGACATGCTGGAGGGCGTCGAAATAGGTGCGCCACTTGTCGGGAACCGAACCGGGGTTGTTGAGGTAGTTCTCATAGAGCTCCTCAACGTAGGGTGCATTGCCCCCGAACAGGTACGAGTTGGACCTGTATTGCTGCATCATGTCTCGCTCACCTTTCGCCCCGGTTTCCAGGGCTTCGATGGGTTGCACAACCTTCCGCGACCCGGCTCTACCGGTTGGCGGATTGCGACCCGCCTTGCTGTTGGACAGACCAGCAAGGGGACGGGAAGGACCTATTCAGTCAAACGCCCCCATCGTATCACCGGATTCCCGGCGTGAACCTGACGATGGGGCCCGGTACACAATGGAGACTGCCGAGTTTTCCCGAAGCCACCCATGGTCACGAAGAAGTTGGTGACGCTGAAGATCCATCCTGCCGCGCCGCCCAAGCCGAGGGAGGGTCAGACCTGCAATGGCTGCGGCGTTTGCTGCTTGGCCGAACCCTGCCCTATGGGAGCCCTGCTCACCCTTCGGACCCATGGGCCGTGTCAATGGCTGGAATGGCACGGCAGCAGCCGCACCTACCGTTGTGGCGTGCTGGCTGCCACGGACCCGTCGAAATTGCCGCCGGATGCCGGTTCGCTCAGACGCTGGTGGCAGTCCCGGTTGCACGGGGCTGCCCGCCGGTGGATCGCGGCGGGCATCGGCTGCGATTGCTCCATGGACGACGCGCCCGCAGACCCCGCCGCCACCTGAAAGAACAGACCGAGCAGGGTCGGCGGGTTCAGGCCAGCAAACGCTGCCGAGCTTGCGTGTATTCGGTGGCCAGACGCGCCACCAGATCGCCTGCCCCCACCACCTCACGGATGACCCCAATGCCCTGACCGCATCCCCAGATGTCGCGCCAGGCCTTGGCTGCATGGGCGCCGTCACCCGTGGCGAAGTTCATCTTGCTGGGGTCGCTCTCGGGCAGGTTGTCGGGGTCCATGCCCGCGTTTCGGATGCTGCCCTTGAGGTAGTTGCCGTGGATGCCGGTGTAGAAGTTGCTGTAGACGATATCGTCAGAATTGCTTTGACAAATCATCTCCTTGTAGCCGTCCACAGCACGCGCTTCATGGGTGGCGATGAACGGCGACCCGATATAGGCGAGGTCGGCCCCCATGGCCTGCGCGGCGAGGATGGCGCCACCCGAAGCGATGGAGCCTGAGAGCGCCAGCGGGCCGTCGAACCATTGGCGGATTTCCTGCACCATGGCAAACGGGCTCTTGACGCTGGCGTGGCCACCGGCACCGGCGGCCACGGGAATCAGGCCGTCAGCGCCTTTCTCAATCGCCTTGCGCGCAAAGACGTTGTTGATGACATCGTGCATCACCACACCACCCCAGGCATGCACCCCCTGATTGACATCCTCGCGGGCACCCAGGCTGGTGATCACGATCGGCACCTTGTACTTGGCACAGACCATCATGTCGTGCTCCAGCCGATCGTTGCTCTTGTGCACGATCTGGTTGATGGCGTAGGGCGCTGCCGGCTGGTCGGGATGGGCACGGTCCCAAGCCGCCAATTCCTCCGTGATCTCGTGCAACCACTCGTCGAGCTGCGAAGCGGGGCGCGCATTGAGTGCGGGCATGGAGCCCACGATGCCCGCCTTGCACTGCGCAATCACCAGCTTGGGATTGCTGATGATGAACAGGGGCGAGCCGATGACGGGTAGGCGCAGTTTGTTGAAGACGGCAGGCAGGGACATGAAGGCTCCAGGAAGCCGGCGCTGGGCACCGGAGATGGGCGGGCGGCGTGTGCGCGGCGTACTGGGGTGCGCAAGCCCGGGGATCAGAAGGCCTCAAGGGCCATCGCGTTCACACCGTCGCTGCCTTCCACGATCGAATCGCGAAGACCGGGTGCGCGCGACAGCACATGGTCGGCATACACGCGGCAAGTGGCGATCTTGGCCTTCATGAACTCAGCGTCTTGGCCGCCAGCCAATTTGCTTTCCGCCACCAGCAAGGCACGGGCCATCTGCCAGCCGGCCATGAGGTTGCCCGCCAGCATCAAGTACGGCACCGACCCGGCGAAGACCGCATTCGGGTTGGCCTTGGACTGCGCCACCACGAAATCCACCACATCCAGGAAAGCCTCACGAGCGGCCTTCAGACGCGCCAGCAGGGCGCGGGCGTTGACGCTGTCGCGCGCTGCGAGTTCACGCTCGGTGGCCTCGATCTGCGCCGCAATGCCGCGGGCACCTGCGCCGCCATCGCGGGCCGTCTTGCGCCCCACCAGATCGTTGGCCTGGATGGCCGTGGTGCCCTCGTAGATGGTCAGGATCTTGGCGTCTCGGTAGTACTGCGCGGCACCGGTCTCCTCAATGAACCCCATGCCGCCGTGCACCTGCACACCCAGTGAAGTCACTTCCAGGCTCATCTCGGTGGAGTAACCCTTCACGAGCGGCACCAGGAATTCATAGAAGGCCTGGTTCTGCGCGCGCACGGCCGCATCCGGATGCGCGTGGGCCGCATCAAAGGCTGCCGCGGCCACCAGGGCCATGCTCCGGCAACCCTCGGTGACCGCGCGCATGGTCAGCAACATGCGCTTGACATCGGGGTGGTGAATGATGGGCGCAGCCGTGTTCAGGGAGCCGTCGACCGGCCGGCTCTGCACCCGGTCCCGCGCGTACTGCACGGCCTTTTGGTAAGCGCGCTCTGAAATCGCGATGCCCTGCACGCCCACCGCAAAGCGCGCCGCGTTCATCATGATGAACATGTATTCGAGGCCGCGGTTCTCCTGTCCGACCAAGTAGCCCACGGCGCCCCCCTGGTCACCGTACTGCAAGACGGCGGTGGGGCTGGCCTTGATGCCCATCTTGTGCTCAATGGAGACGCAATGCACATCGTTGCGGGCGCCGAGCGTTCCATCCGCGGCCACCAGGTACTTGGGCACGATGAACAGCGAGATGCCCTTGACGCCCTCGGGCGCACCTTGAACGCGCGCCAAAACCAGGTGCACGATGTTCTCGGCCATGTCGTGCTCGCCGTAGGTGATGTAGATCTTGGTGCCGAAGATCTTGTAGGTGCCGTCGGGCTGCGGCTCGGCGCGCGTGCGCACGAGCGACAAGTCCGAGCCCGCCTGGGGCTCGGTGAGGTTCATCGTGCCGGTCCATGTGCCGTCGACCATCTTGGGGATGTAGGTGGCCTGCTGCTCGGGCGTGCCGGCCGTCAGCAGCGCCTCAATGGCCCCATCGGTCAGCAAGGGGCACAGCGCAAAGCTGAGGTTGGCGCTGTTGAGAATCTCTCCACAAGCCGCACCAATGGTCTTGGGCAGGCCCTGGCCGCCAAACGCAGTGGGGTGCTGCAGACCCTGCCAGCCTCCCTGCGCGAATTGACGAAATGCGTCCTTGAATCCGGTGGTGGTGGTGACCTGTCCGTCCTTGAGGAAGGACGGCGACCGGTCCCCCTCCCAATTCAGTGGCGCGATCACGCCTTCATTGAGCTTGGCGCATTCCTCCAAGACGGCGGCCGCCGTCTCCGGGCCCGCCTCTTCGAAGCCGGGCAGTTGCGCCACGCCTTCCAGGTGGGCCAGCTCCGTCATGGCAAACAGCATGTCCTTGACCGGGGCGCGATACGTCATGGTGAGTCCTCGTTCGTGTGATGTTCGATTCGGGTGCTGGTGGGTTGTCCGCGATGCGCAGGTCACTTCCAAGAAGAAAGGGGCGCTTGGAATGCGCCCCTTTGCATGTGGTGGTCAGAGCGACTGGACCAACTCCGGCACCGCGGCGAAGAGATCCGCCTCCAGACCAAAGTCTGCGACGCTGAAGATCGGGGCCTCGGGATCCTTGTTGATGGCCACGATCACCTTGGAGTCCTTCATGCCGGCCAGGTGCTGGATGGCACCGCTGATGCCACAGGCCACATAGAGCTGCGGCGCGACGATCTTGCCGGTCTGCCCCACCTGCCAGTCGTTGGGCGCATAGCCAGCATCCACTGCGGCACGGCTGGCACCCAGGGCGGCCCCGAGCTTGTCGGCCAGCGGGGTGAGCACCTCGTTGAATTTCTCGGAGGAGCCCAGTGCCCGGCCACCCGAGACGATGACTTTGGCGGCGGTGAGCTCGGGCCGGTCGCTCTTGGCCAATTCACTGCCCACATAGGCGCTCTTGCCGCTGTCGGTGGCGCCGCCCAGAGCCTCCACCACGGCTGCGCCGCCCGAGGCAGCCGCCGCATCGAAGCCGGTGGTGCGAACGGTGATCACCTTGATCGCGTCGGCCGACTGCACGGTGGCGATGGCATTACCCGCATAGATGGGCCGCTCAAAGGTGTCGGCCGCGACAACCTTGGTGATGTCGCTGATCTGCGCCACGTCGAGCAGCGCCGCCACGCGCGGCGCCGCATTCTTGCCATTGGCGGTGGCCGGAAACAGCACGTGACTGTACTGGCGCGCGATGGACACCACGAGGGCCGCCATGTTCTCGGCGAGCTGATGCGCCAATGCGGCGTCGTCGGCGTGCAGCACCTTGGCCACGCCGGCCACCTGGGCAGCCTGCTGTGCCGCGCCAGCGGCATGGTGGCCCGCCACCAGCACGTGGACGTCACCACCGCAGGCCGCAGCTGCCGTGATCGTGTTGAGGGTGGCGCCCTTGAGGGAGCCTTGATCGTGTTCAGCGATGACGAGGGTGGTCATGGTCGGTCATTCCTGCATTCAGTCTTTGGGTGCCGGCCGAATCAGCCGATCACCTTGGCGTCATTCTTGAGCTTGCCCACCAGCGTGGCCACATCAGGCACCTTGATGCCGGCGCTGCGCTTGGGCGGCTCGGACACCCTCAGCGTGGTGATGCGCGGCGTGACATCCACGCCGAGGTCCGCAGGCTTGACCACGTCCAGAGTCTTCTTCTTGGCCTTCATGATGTTGGGCAGGGTGACGTAGCGCGGCTCGTTCAAGCGCAGGTCGGTGGTGACGACCGCCGGCAGCGACACGCTCAAGGTTTCGAGGCCGCCGTCCACTTCGCGGGTGACCGTGGCCTTTCCGTCGGCCACTTCCACCTTGGACGCAAAGGTGGCTTGCGGCATGCCCGCCAGCGCTGCCAGCATCTGGCCGGTCTGGTTGCAGTCGTCGTCGATGGCCTGCTTGCCCAGGATCACCAACTGGGGTTGTTCCTTGTCCACCAGGGCCTTGAGCAACTTGGCCACGGCCAAGGGTTGCAGTTCGACATCGGTTTCCACCAGGATGCCACGGTCCGCACCAATGGCCATGGCTGTGCGCAACGTTTCCTGGCACTGCGCCACGCCGCACGACACCGCGATCACCTCGCTGACCACGCCCTTCTCCTTGAGCCGAACCGCTTCTTCAACCGCGATCTCGTCGAAGGGATTCATGCTCATCTTGACGTTGGCGATGTCCACGCCGGTCCCGTCGGACTTGACCCGGACTTTCACGTTGTAGTCGACGACCCGCTTGACTGGGACCAGAACCTTCATGAGGCGCTCCTCAGCTTGAAAATGATGTAATCGATTCGAGAATTCTAGGGGTCACCCTTGCACGCAGGTGACAGTGCGCCCCGTGGGCCAGGCCCAAAATCGAACGGTCGTTCTATTTTTGCACAAGATGCCCTCGCCTCCCCCGGACCCCGCCTCTCAGAAGGCCGTCACCGAGCCCCCCGAATCGGCCGATTCCCGCGTGGTAGGGGTATTGGACTCCGGCGCGGGTGGACTCTCTGTGCTCCCCGCGCTGAGGGCGGCCATGCCCGGGACGCGGTTCATTTACGTGGCCGACAGCGGATACGCCCCCTATGGCGAACGCAGCGATGATTGGCTACAAACCCGATGCGCCGCTCTGGCTGCATTTCTGCGTTCTCGGGGTGCCGCGATGCTGGTGCTGGCATGCAACAGCGCGACCGCGGCGGCGGCCGCTGCATTGCGTGCCCGCTACCCGCAATGGCCCATCGTGGGCATCGAGCCCGGCGTCAAGCCGGCGGTCCTGCAGTCACCCACCGGGCGAATCGGCGTGATGGCCACGACGGCGACCCTGCGCAGCCCCCGCTATGCGCGACTGCTGACCGAACATGGCCTTGGCGCTCAGGTCCTGGCCCAGGCCTGCACCGGCCTGGCGATGGCCATCGAGCGCGGCGCCGCCGATGAAATCGCACGCCTGGTGGCGCTGCACACGGCGCCCCTGAAACGGGCACAGGTGGACACCGTCGTCTTGGGCTGTACCCACTACCCCTTCGCCAGGCCGTGGATCGAGGCGGCCATGGGGCCGGGCGTGCGCATCGTGGACACCGCCGAGGCGGTTGCCCGCCACACGGCCCAACTGATGAAGTCCCAGGCACCGGGGCTGTCGACACCGATGGCGGACACCCCCCGGGGCGACGAGTTCTGGACCAGCGGCCCCCCCGAGGGCTTGGCGTCCTTCGCGGAGCACTGGTTGGGCTGGAGAATCAGGGTGTCGAAACTGGATGTCCTTGCGCCGGCAACTGCACCCGACGCAGCAGCGCAAGACCGATGACGAAGAACAGGCCCGTGCTGAGAATGGCCAAGCGGTGGTTGCCGGCTGTCAGCCAGGTGACGAGCCCGTAGGTGATGGGCCCCACGATGGCCGCCAATCGGGTGGCGAAGGTCCAAAGACCAAAGAATTCAGCTGCGCGGTCCGGCGGCGCCAAGAGCCCCGCCATGGCGCGACCCGCTGACTGACTGGACCCCATGCAGAGGCCCGCCAGCACAGCCGCCACCCAGAACAGGGCCGGCCCTTGGGCAGCCACGGCCAGGACCGTCATGCCGATCCAGCCCCACAAGGTCCAGGCCAGGGCCCGGCGGTGTCCGGTTCGGTCCTGAAAATAGCCAAAGACGAAGGCACCGGCGGCGGCGGCAATGTTGACCAGGAAGATGAGGGCCATCGTCTCCGTCTGTTGAAAACCCATCGCCTGCTCCGCGTAGACGGCAGCCAAGGCGATCACCACCGAGATGCCGGCCTGGTAGGCACAGGCACAAGCCATCAACCAAAGGAAACCACGGTGCTCCCGCGCCTGCCGGACTTCTGAGGCGGTGCGGCGCAGGCGCTGCAAGGCCGATTCGCCCGGACTCGTGGGCGACGCCCCCAGGGCCTGCTCCGTCGCGGGAGTCGATCCACCCCGCTCACGCAGAAACAGGAAGGTGGCGGTGGCCGCCGCGGCATACACCGCAGCCGTGATCACCAGGGTCACGGGTACGAAGTGCGTGGCCGGCAGGCCCTGCGCCTGGGCCCACAACACGTAGCCCAGACTCAAACCCAGGGCCAGCATGCCGCCCACATAGCCCAAGCTCCATCCCCAACCCGAGACACGGCCCAGCGCCTCGGGGCGCGCCAACTCGGGGAGAAAGGCCGCGATGAGCGATTCGCCCCAGGAGAAGCACATGTTCGCCAGCACCACCGCCACCACGGCCAAGGCGAGGTCGCCGGGCCCGCAAAGGGCGAGCACCAAGGTTCCCGCCACGCAACCGACGGTGGCGCCGAACAGCCAGGACTTCTTCGAGCGCTTCGCATCCGCGCGCGCGCCGATGGCCGGCATGGTGAACATCACCAGGGCACTGGAAACGCCCAGCGTCAAGGTCCAGGCCAAGGTTCCCCAATCGGCACCTTGCGCCACCACGCCGACAAAGTAAGCGTTGAAGACAGCGGTGATGACGACCGTGGTGAAGCCGGAGTTGGCGAAGTCGTACATCGCCCACGCCCAGACCTCACGCCGGCGAACGCCGGGTTGCAGGGCATTGCTCGAAATCCAGGGCTGTGTGCTCATGCGGACGAGGGGTTCGTGGAACCCGCATGATGCACGATTGGCAAGCGATGGTGGCAGCCGTCTTCCGGCGACCCGAATCACGCCAAGGTCGCGATCAGGGTCAGTTTGGCGAACGGTACAAGCTGCGAAGTCGCTGCCCACCACCCTCGGTGAACAGCAGGTTGCCCGCAGAGTCCACCACCACAGCCGTGGGTTGGTCCATGGCGACGGCAGCGGCGACCCCTTCACGGTAACCCGCAACGCCATTGCCGGCAATGGTCAAGACGGTGCCCAGGGTCCCCACCAGCGGCACCTGACGCAAGGCATGGTTGCCCGAGTCCGCCACGAACAAAGTCGACTGCGCATCAACCGCCAAACCGAGGGGCAAGGAAAACTGCGCCTGGCTGCCCGTGCCATCCCGCAGCCCGTTCTGACCGGATCCCGCCACGGTCTCCACCTGGCCAGCCAGCGTCACCGCACGAATCTGGTGGTTCTGCGTATCGGCCACAAAGACCACCCCTTGCAGATTGACCGCGATCCCCACCGGACCGCTGAACTTCGCGGCGGCTGCCGCGCCGTCTGCCCGCCCGGGTGATCCCGGTGTGCCCGCCAGCACGGTCACCACACCAGTCGGCGTGATCTTGCGAATGCTGTGGTTGCCGGTGTCGGCCACGTACAGATTGTCTGACCCATCGATTGCCAAACCACGGGGCCCGTTGAAGCGAGCCAGCGTACCCGTCCCGTTGGCGTGACCGGCCACGCCATCACCCGCGAAGGTGGTGACCTCCCCCGTTCCGGCCGCAATACGGCGGATCACATGATTGCCGGAGTCCGCCACAAAAACATCCCCTGCGCGGTTGACCGCCAGACCTGCCGGCGCACGGAACGATGCCGTCAGCGGCACCACGCTGTTGACGAGGCCTGGGGCGGCAGATCCAGCCAGCGTCGTCACCGCGGCCAGTGGCATGGCAACCGCGCGGATCCGCGATGCACTGAAATCTGCAACGACGATGTCCCCCTGCGGACCGATCGCCACACCCGAGGGACCCGAGAAACGGGCAGCCGGACCCACCCCATCGATCGAACCGGCAACGCCCGAACCGGCCAGCAGTCGGGAGCGCCAGACGAAGGACAAGCACTGCGCCAACACGCTGCTGACGGGGCCTGTGACGGCGCTGCCCGAATCATTGACCAGGCTACAGGTCTGCCCAGTGGGCTGGCCGGCGATCGTGACCGAATAAGTCGCACCGTCAGCCAACAGGCTCGGGAACTGGAATGGGCCGTTCGCGTTCAAAGCGATGGAATCGTTGCCATTTCGGAGCATCAAGGGCTGACCGCCCGCGACCGTCATCAAGCCGGTCACACTGCCCCCCAGCACATGACGGCTGGTTGCGCAGGCCACGCGCACATTGTTCACGGGTGCCGTTGCCATGGTGCCCGACGCGTTGGTCAGCGTGCAGGTCTGCCCCGCGGGTTGTGTATCCACACTCACCTGGTAGTCGCCGCCGAAGGTGATCGGCGCCGTGAAACTGAACGATCCATTGAGGTTCAGACTGAGTGTGGCCGGAGCGACCCCGCTGGATGTGAGCTTGAGCTGCACTTGCTGGCCCAGAACAAGGCCCGTCAATTCGCCACCGACCGAAACACTTCCGCGGCTGCACTGGATGTCGATGTTGCTCACCGGCGTATTGCCGGCTGTGCCGGAGCCATTGGCCACCACACACTGCGCGCCGACGGGCTGCGTGGCAATCGTCACCGTGTAGGCAACGCCCGAGGCTGGCCGTGGCGACAGCACATAGGGACCATTGGCATTCAGGACCAGACTGGATTGGGGTGTGCTCGCAATGGTCAGCGTGGTGCCGGCGGGCAGGCCGCTCAAGGTGCCGCCCAATGTGGCTGCATTGTCGGCACACACCACCGTGATGTTGCTGACATTGGCTTTGATGCCGACCGTGTCCGAACCGTTGCTGACCGTACAGGTCTGGTTCAGGGGCTGCTGCTGCACGCTCAGGTTGTACCGAGAACCCAGTGGCAAGGCATCAGGGAAACGAAAATTCCCATTGGCCGAGAGTGTGGTCTGCGTGCCGGCTCCGCTGAGCAGGACCACCTGGCGGCCCGATCCCAAGCCAACCACCGTGCCGCCGATGGAAAAACTCGGCTCGCCACTCCCCCCACCGCCACAACCCGCGATGAGTAGGGCTGCCAGCGTCGCCAAGGATCTCAAACTGTAGGGCCACCCATTCATCGTTACGCAGGGCCCTTGCCGGACCCACTTCCAAGCTTGATGCTGGAGGATCGGAACGAATCGGTGAATCTTGACGTTTTGGTACCGGCGGCGGGACTCGAACCCGCACCCACTTGCGTAGCAGGGATTTTAAGTCCCTTGCGTCTACCGATTTCGCCACGCCGGCGCTCCGGGCACAGCGGAATTCGCCGCACGCCGTCCATCCACTTCTCGAAGTGTAGGAGGATCTCTCGTTGCAAGAGAGCCTCCTGGGTCAACTGTTACGGCGTCACCGTGATGACCACTTGCTGCGGCTGACTGGACAGCAATCCGTCGTTCACCACGAGTCGGAGGACATATTGGCCCGCCACATCGGGCTTGAACGTGACCAAGGACAGGGTGGAGTCTTGAATCACCAGGGTGCTGGTGGCCGGCCGGATCACAAGCGTCCACTGATAGGTCAACAGTTCAGGGGACTCGTCCGTACTGGAACGCCCATGAAACGACATCACCGAGCCAACGGTACCGGTCGCGGTTCCCGTGATGACCGCCACAGGGGCTTGATTCACCGCCTTTGCCGTGATCACAGCCATGGCGAGCTCGCTGCTGACGAGACCGTCGTTCACACGAAGCCCGACAACATAGGTACCTGGTACATCCGGTGTGAGCGCCACGGCAATACTGGAGGAGGTTGTCCCTTCCGCTGTCAGACTTGGGCTGAGCTTGGCGGTGCTCGCGGGAGTCCCTGTCGGCTTGGAAATCAACTGCCAAGCGAAAGAGAGAGGATCTCCATTGGCATCTCGACTCCCGCTACCGTCCAGAATCACCGTCTCGCCCACTGAGACTTGGCGGTTGCTGCCGGCGTTGGCGATCGGAGGGGCATTTTGGGTCGCGACCTGTGCGGTGACGGTCGCGGAGGACTTGCTGCCCACGGAGTCGGTAACAGTCAGTCGGAACACATAGGTTCCTGGCGCATCGGGAACGAATTGGGCGCTTCTGGTTGCGGCATTGGTGATGGTTGGCGCAGGGCTGGGGATTGGAGTTGGGCGAGAGACCAACTCCCAAAGGTAGGCCAACAATTCGG
The DNA here is from genome assembly GCA_049423145.1 of Burkholderiaceae bacterium. GTDB lineage: Bacteria > Pseudomonadota > Gammaproteobacteria > Burkholderiales > Burkholderiaceae_C > RFTU01. The sequence continues at coordinate 9,083 of JBMSQF010000002.1, read as the reverse complement.
AATTGATGTCGCTCGATGCCGAGCTGCCCGTTCCGGTCAGCAAAATGGTTGAACCGACCAGGACCGACTGTCCGGGCCCCACCGAAACGGATGGCGTGGCGATCCGTCCTACGCGGACGGTGAGCGTGCGCTCTGCGCTACTGGTGCGACCATCGTTGACGGTCAATCCCACCACATAATCACCCGGCTGATCCGGTACGAATTCTGGCCGAGCGGTGGTGGCGAATCCCAGCGCGGCGGCACTTCCCGAGGGTCGAGAGACCCAGCGCCATGAGTACCGCAAAAGGTCACCATTCGGATCCACACTCGCCGATCCGTCCAGCGTCACCCGCGTACCCACCAGCACGACCGAACTGGGCCCTGATACCACCGCGGTCGGCGGAACATTGGCAGCACCCGAGGTGACCGTCACGAAGGACGGCGCACTGCCCAAAGCGCCATCGCGGACGACCAGGGAGAACACATAGTTGCCGCTGACATCTGGCGTGAAAGACGGCCGCGGGGAATTGCCGCCTGTCAGGGAGGCTAAGCTTCCAGCCGGACGCGTGGCCAGGGTCCACAGGTAGGTGATGAGGTCGCCGTCGGCGTCCGAGCTTCCCGTCCCGTTGAGAACCACTTCCACGCCATTGACGGCTGTAACGTCCTCGCCAGCCTTCGCCAGGGGGGCTTGGTTCGCGCGGGACACGGTCACCATCGCCGTCGCGGGTGCGCTGTCTGCCTTACCGTCGCTGACAATCAGGCGCACGGTATAACTGCCCTGGATGTCGGGTACGAAGGAGGGCCGAGCCAACGCCCCATCGTTGAGTGCTGCGGCGCTGCCAACGGGCCGCGTGACCAGTTCCCAACGAAAAGACAGGGTTTGGCCGTCCGGATCCCGGCTTCCCGAGCCATCCAAGACCACGGGTGAGCCGACTGGGGCACTGGTCGGCACGGTGATCAGAGCCACCGGTGACTGGTTGGAACTCCCCGCATTCGAGCAAGCCAGGGATCCGAGAGAGCCCAACGCCGCACTGGAACAGGAGCCCGATCCCCCACCGCCACATCCGGCCAGGGACAAGGCGCAGGCGCCAAGCAGCAATATGCAGCGGAAAAACATGTTCATGGCGGTCGGTTGGGCACTCTCAGATCCATGAATCGACACCATGGGCGGATCCTTGAGCGATTGCGGTTTCCGATCAGTACGAGGCGCCACGACGCTCCAAAACAACCTCGATCGGCAGCCATCACTCAAGCCTGGCCCGCTCGTGTCGATTCTCTTCAGGATCGTACTGAACACCAAAACCGCCATCATGCCGCGCGCCGCACTCCTGTTGCCTGTGCTTCTGACCCTGAGCGGTTGTGCATCGGTGCTGTTGCCCGATAACCAGCACTCCCGGATCCTGGTGACCACCTCCTGCGGTCCGGTCGAAAACGTGGGTGCCCGTTGCGTGATGACGGGCGGAGGCACCAGCGCCGCATTCGACGCCCCCGCTGAGGTGCGGGTTCCCAACGCTTGGAATCTGCTGACCGTTGAGTGTCAAGGCGAGATGCTGGGCTCTGCCTCGACCGTGATCTTCCCCAAGCCCAACCTGGGAATGGTGGGCAATCTGCTGGTCGGAGGAGCGCCCGGTGCCTTGGTCGACACGGCCACCGGGCGCGGTCTGAACTACGACCGTCATGTGAACCTGCACCGGAATCAGTGCTTCCGGTAGGTTCAAGCGGGGTGCGTCAGGCCTTCTTGGCGTAGGCGCTGCACCAGCCGTTGCCGGCGACCTGCTTGGCACCGAACAGGGGGCACCCGCCCCAGGCGTCGGCAGCCTTGCCCTGGAAGAGCTGACAGTTGGCGCACTTCTGCGCCTTCTCGTGCTTCGGGAACTTCTTGGCGTCGACCTTGGTCGTGTCGTGCTTGTAGCCCACCGCAGTGGCCTGAGGATCGTTCTCATCGAGCTTGGCCTGGGCCTGCGCAGCCGAGGTGGCCAACAGGGCAGAGCCAGCAGCGATTTGCATCATGAAGACGCGGCGGTTCGAAAGGTTCATGGTTTCTCCAGTTGAGTGCCGCAGGCTGTGAAAGCCCACGCACGCAGAATGGTGACACAAGTCCATTTCCGAGCAAGACACTCGCTTATGCGCCGGACGAAGCGGCCCATGAGACCCAAGCCACGCGGAGCGCGCAGGTGTTGCCGCCGCGGCGGGTGCGCGCCCGGCAAGACTACACGCGGGCCAGCCCCAAGAGATGGGCCATGTCCTTGAAGAAGATGCGGACATGGGCCATGGGCTTGGCGCGCACCAGGGCTTTGTTCATGTAGGCGTCAAAGGTGAGCTGCTGCACGTCCTTGTCCTTGCAGATGCTCACGAATCGCTCGCGGCGCTTGTCATTGCGGTACCAAAAGTGCTGCATCATGCCCAACACCCAGAACACCTTGCCGTGGTCCTTCATGAAGCGCTTGCGCGCCAAGGCAAGGTCTGCTGCGCGCCCAGAAGCCAGGAACGCATGCGCGGCATCTCCGGCCAGACGACCACCAAACATCGCGTAATAGATGCCCTCTCCGGATGCCGGCGCCACCACACCCGCGGCATCCCCGGCCAAGACCACATGGCGACCGTCGTCCCACCGTGGCAGGGGCTTCAAGGGAATTGGCGCGCCCTCTCGACGCAGCGTTTCGGTGCCGGTCAGGCCGGCCGCCTGCCGCAGGTCCGCCACCGCGCCGCGCAGCGAGAAGCCCTTGTCAGCGCTGCCGGTGCCCACGCTCATGGTTCCCCCGTGGGGGAAGACCCAACCGTAGAAGTCGGGCGACAGTTGCCCCCGGTAGTACACATCGCAGCGCGAGGGGTCGTAGTCCGGATGTCCGGGTTGCGGTGCGCGGATGATCTCGTGATAGGCGAAGACGTACTTGGTCTTGTCCGCGTCCGGCACCGCCTGCCGGGCCACTTCCGAACGGGCGCCGTCGGCGCCGATGACACAGCGGGCCCGAACCGAGCGGGGCACGGAGTGTCCGTCGCCGGCGCGCTGCCGCTCTTCAAAATGCACGACGGCGGGGCCATCGGCGGGGCTTTCGACACGCACAAATCGGCCGATCCGTCGATGCGCACCCGCCTGCGCTGCACGCTCGCGCAACCATTCATCGAACACGTCTCGGTCCACCAGGCCGACAAAGCCGCCTTCAATCGGAATATCAACCTTCACATCCTCCGGCGAAATCATCCGCGCGCATTGGGCGCGCGCCACCAACAGGTGTTCGGGGATCTCGAAGTCACGGATGAGTCGGGGAGGAATGGCGCCTCCGCAAGGCTTGACCCGCCCCATGCGGTCCAGGAGAAGAACCGACCGCCCCTTGCGGGCCAGGTCATGGGCGGCCGTGGCACCTGCCGGGCCTCCACCCACCACAACAACGTCGTATAGATCGGGGCTCATGCGGGCTCCTGACTGGGCAAATGGGCACGTGCGCCCACGCTGGGTGGTGCGTGCAGGGGTTCTGAAAGTGGCCGCGTGCGGCCCGCCATCGGATCCTGTTCGGTGGCGGGCTCCGCCGGCAACAAGCGCGCGACCTGCCAGGCCAAAACCGCCGCGCCGATGAAGAGCAGGGATTCAAGCGCAAACACGATGGCGTAGGCGAGGCCGGCATCGGCCACCAACCAACGGGCCACATCGCTGGCGGCAGCACCGGCCAATCCACCGAACCCGAACGCCATGGCCTGTGCAGCACCCCACAGTCCGACGCGCGTGCCTTCACGGTGTTCGCGACCGTGGCCGGCCAAGCGCATCATGGATGCGATGGCCGCAATCGAAAACATGCCGTTGGCGGCGCCCATCAGCGCCACCGTGGCACGCAAGGGCCAGGGTGGCCCCACGACGCCGGCGACCGCAATCAAGCCCAGGGCCACGGCCGACAACAGACACCCGCCGACGGCCCAGAAGGTCAGGCTGCGCATCCAGCCGCGTGCCCAACCCGTGCAGGCCGCCACCAGGAGCATGCCCACCAGAACACCACCATGCTGCACACCCGACAGGGCGGTGGTTTCGCCAGGCGTCCAACCGAACACCAAGCCGGCGAAAGGCTCCAGGATGAGGTCTTGCGAGCTGTAGGCCAGCATGGACAAGAACACGAAAAACGTGAAGCGGCGGGCCGAGGGTTCCGCCCACACGCCGGCCAGGGCCGCACGGAATCCGCCACCGGAAGCATCCGACGCGGCCCTCCCCGGGTCGCGGGCGTGTGGGCGCACAGGCCGAAGTGGCGGCGGCTCCACACCCCACAGGGCCAAGGCCGTGACGGTCAGGGCCAAAGCCGATACACCGGCGCTGACCAGCACCAAACGGTCGGGCGTGTAGGGGTCCAGCAACTGGCCGGCCACCCCGGCCGTCACGGCGAATCCGAAGATCATCATCAGCCACACGATGGTGGCTGCCGGACCTCGGCGAGCAGGCGCCACGCGCTTGGCCAGCAGCGCCAGCAAGGAAGTGCCGCTGGCGCTCACCCCCAGGCCGATCAGGATGAAGGCCATCACCAGGAGCGTCGCGCCAAACGCAAAGGCATCGGCCATTCGGGTGGTGGCCCAGGCGGCCATGAGGCCACCCAAGGCCAACACGGTCATCCCGCCCATCACCCAAGGGGTGCGCCGTCCACCTTCATCGGAACCATGCCCCATGCGGGGTCGCGTGATCTGTACCGCGTAATGCAAGGCCACCAGCAGGCCTGGCAGCAAGGCGGGCAATGCAAGCTCCACCACCATGACGCGGTTGAGGGTGGATGTGGTCAACACCACAATGGCGCCCAGGGCCGTCTGCACCAGCCCCAGCCGCACCACCCCCCACCAACCGAGTGTCGCGGAAGCCGCATCGGCCGGACTTGCGGTGGCGAGATCGGGATTCACAGCGCCCCTCCCGCGAAGTGCCCGGCCCGCAGCGCAAAGGCGCTGGCCAACATGCCCAACACATACAGCAACACCCCGAAGCCGCTGTACCAGACGGCTCGCTCGGACGGCCGCTGCAGGAAGCGGTACATCAGGACCAACTGCAGCACCAGCATCAGCGCCACGATGCCCGCATGCACAGGGTGTCCCCAGGCGAGCAAGGCCAGTACCACCACCGCTTGCGGCAGGGCCATGGCCCAACAGGCCACACGGGCCGCGCGGTTGATGCCCAGTCGAACGGGGAGCGAGCCCACGCCCATCTGGCGGTCGCCCTCGACCGACTTGAAATCGTTGAGGGTCATGATGCCGTGGGCGCCCACGCTGTACAGGCCGGCCAGCAGCAGCGAGCGTCCGTCGGGCATCGCACCACCGGCCATGACGGCGGCGCCCGTCACCCAGGCCAGACCCTCGTAGCAGACGCCACACGCCGCATTGCCCCACCAGCCATTGAGCTTCAGGCGCAAGGGTGGTGCGCTGTAGGCCCAGGCGAGTGCGAGGCCCAGCACCGCAGCCCCGAAACCCCAAGGCCCCAGGGCCGACGCCACCACCAAGGACAGGGCCGTCCAGATCAGCGCGATGTAGAGACCCCACCGCCCCGGCATCCGACCCGATGGGATGGGGCGTTGGGGTTCATTGATGGCGTCGACATGGCGATCGAACCAGTCGTTGACCGCTTGGCTGGTGGCGCAGACCAGAGGGCCCGCGAGCAGCACGCCCAGGACCACCAGCCCCCAGCGATCCCCCAAAGCCACCCCGGAGGCCACGACGCCGCAGGCGAAGGCCCACATGGGGGGGAACCAGGTGATCGGCTTGAGCAGCTCGGCCACCGCGGACAGCTGGGGACGCGACATGGCGTTCCACCTTACGCGGTGCCCCGGGGAATGTCAATTCAGATTGACGCCAGGTGATGTCCAGCGATTGATACATCAGCGGGCGGCGCGCCAGGGCACGCCAGGCTCGGCGGGAAACCCCCGCTCAGCTCTCGCTTTCCTGCTCGCCCACCAAGCCAAAACGACGCAACTTCACATACAGGGACTGGCGAGACAGGCCCAGCATTTCCGCGGCGGAGGCGCGGTTGCCACGCGTCAGCTCCAAGGCCGCCTCGATGCAACATTGCTCGATCAGGTCGGTGGTTTCACCCACGATTTCCTTCAACGGTACACGGCCCACCAATTCGGCCATCTGCTCGACCGATCGCGGCAAAGCCGGCGCGCCTGAGGTTTCGGGGCTGATGCGGCGGCCCACATCGCGGATGGCAAAGCCCAGCGTCGGCGGGTTGGTGTCGGGCACGCAGGCGGCGGAGATTTCCACCTGAGCGGACAGCCCCAGCCGACCGCGAAGACTGGTGGAGAACAGGCGGATGCTGCCGCTTTGCCGCAGGTGCGACAGGAGCACACTCTGGTCCACCACGGTGCGCCCGAGCCACCGCTCCAGGGGCTGGTTTTGAACCTGTTCCACCGATGCTTCCTGGGTGAGTTCCAGAAAGGCCTGGTTGGCCGCCAACACCTTACCCCCGGCATCGGTGACGACGAAGGCATCGGGCATCGCATCGACCACCTGGGCCAGGCGAACCCGCGTGTCGTCGCTCACCGGCAGGCTCACCGAAGCGCCGTCCACCGGACGCACCTGAATCAGATAGGAAGACCCGCCCTCATGGCGGATCAGCGTGGCGCGGGTCTGCACCTCGATCCCCGTGCCGGCCATCGTCAAGGTCAGTGCGTCCCCACGACCCGTGGTGCGCACGCCGCCCAGGTAGTCGGCCAACGCCATGGCCTGCGACGGATGGACCAGTTCGGGCATGAGCCGACCGTCAAGGCTGTCGTCGAGCCCCAGTCCACACAACAACCGCGCGGCCGGATTGGCCTCGGTCACCTTCTGGTTGGCCGTGCCGACGACAAACACGCCCTCGCCCACCGAGTCGAACAAGAGGCGATAGCGGGTTTCCAGGTGTCGCAGGCGCAGGTAATCACGCTCAAGGGACAGCTGCGCACCCACCAGTCGCTGCTGCAGCGAGGCCAGTTGCCGCATGTCGCGACCGAAGGCCACCACCTGCCCCCTCTCGCCGAGCTGCACCGCCGAATAGAGCATGGGCACATCCCCGCCTTGCGAAGCGGGGAAGTTGATGTGCCGCCAACGGCGCGTGCGATGCTGGGAGGCATCTTCCAGCAGGGCAGTGACCTTGCTGCGGCTCTCGGCCGTGACGATGTCGACCCAGGCCTTGCCCTGCCAGCGCTGGTGGCCGATGAGCCCCAACTCCGGATTGCCAACGGCCACGCTGGAAATCAATCCCTGTCGGTCAATGACCAAGGCGATATCGGCCGCCGCAGCCAAGAGCGCCGCCGTGGCTTCGGCATCAAGTCCGGCCAATGCGTTGAGGGGCACTTCCTGCTGGTTCAACAGAAGATCTCCGTATGCCGGTACGAGCAAAGGGTTGACTCGGTCGTTCATCTTGAGCGTCAGTTCCGTTGCAATGCCGATACAGCCTGGAATGCAAATGGGTGCCGCTCAGTTCGCCACTGACGCCCTACGGACAGGCACCGCCCGTCCGGCTACATCCACTGCTTGCTTCGCGTCGAGCGCGACTGCGTCCGCACCCACCCGCGCGGCCAGATCCGGCACAGACTGTGCCAGCGGGCCCCCCACCATCACCAAAATACCCCGGTTGCTCGATACCTTGCGCAGGTCCGAGATCAGGGCCGTCACCAAAACCAATTGACCCGGTGCCGAGATCGAGAGTGCCACGACATCGAACCACTCTTTGCGCACCAGGCGCAGCACATCGGCTCGGCTGAGGTCGTGCGAACTCAAGACATCCCAGCCGTCGCGCCGGAAGAAATCGGCCACCATGGCCGACCCCAGCGTGTGGTGCGAACCGGGCACTGGTGCGACCATGATGCGGCGGCTGCTGGGCTCCGCGCCGCCCCCAATGAAGTCCGGACTGAGGTCGTAGGTGACCTGTTGGATGCGCAGCAGAGCCAGCGTCACCAGTACGAAATCACAGGTATCGGCTTCCCACATGGCACCGATCTGGCGGGCCGCAGGGGTGATCAGGTCGAGGTAGAGCGACTCGATGGGGACGCCCTCATCCCTCAGGCGCATCACGAATGCCCTCGTCTGCTCCGCTTCACCGTGCAGACTGAGATCCACCAAGGCGTTCACATGGGCCGCATCCAGGACCCGGGCCCAAGCGGCCACAGCCGATCCGCCGCCTTGCGGCGATGCGTGCAGTGAGGAGCGATGCGCGTTCATCAGCCTGGGGATCACGTCTCGTTCCAGCACGGACAGCACCGTCGGGCGAACCGGACGGTCCTGAGGCGGGGTGCGACGCCCATGGTCGGGGCGGCGGCTGGATTCAATGGGGCCTTCTGATGCGGTGTGGTGCGTTCGGTCCAATCCGGCGTCTCCTGCTGCTGGGCGCTGGTTGACCCGCGATGAGCCCGACGGTGCCGCTAGGCCGGTCAGGGTTCCGCTCGAAGGCCATCAACGCCACGCTTCACTCGAAACAGCAGGGAAACGTGGACTGAGGGGTCCCCAAATATCGCTGTTTCCCGTCGGACTTTCAAGCGCGTTTACAGCGCGTCAGCACCGAAATTCGAGACGGCGACGCCAGTAGGCCACAGTTTCAGTGTCATGTCTACTTGTCGTCAACTCTGGTTGACATTCCAGGGGGGGGCGACTAGATTCCGGGAATGACCGCAGTTTTACCCTCCAGCACCGCCCCACCCGGCGCGGCGGCGTCGGCACGCCCCGCGCGAGTGGCGCTGTACACGCCCGAACAACGCCAGCGCCGAGACCAATCCGGCTGGACCGTGGTCCAAGGGGTGTTGGCTCCCCTGCAGTTCCTGGTCTTTCTGGTGAGCCTGGGCTTGGTGCTGCGCTACTTGAGCACCGGCGAGGGCTTGGCCTGGGCCACCGGCTCTGTGGTGCTGAAGACCGGCGTGCTCTACCTGATCATGGTGACCGGCTGCATTTGGGAAAAGGCGGTCTTCGGCGTCTACCTCTTCGCACCCGCCTTCTACTGGGAGGACGTGTTCAGCATGCTGGTGCTGGCCCTCCACACCGCCTATGTGGTGGCCGTGTTCCAGGGTTGGATGACCCCCGGGGAACAGATGGCCCTGGCCCTGGCGGCCTATGCCGCCTATGTGATCAACGCCGGGCAGTTTCTGTGGAAGCTGAGAGCGGCCCGTCTGCAGGCG
>JBMSQF010000001.1:0-94456 GCA_049423145.1 Burkholderiaceae bacterium | reverse complement strand
CTTTCAATGGCTTCGATCACACGGTCGACGATGGCATCGTCGACCGCAGCCTCAACCTTGACCTTGGGCAGGAAATCCACCACATACTCGGCGCCGCGGTACAGCTCCGTATGGCCCTTTTGCCGACCGAAGCCCTTGACTTCGGTCACGGTCAATCCTTGAACCCCGAGAGCGCTGAGCGCCTCGCGGACTTCGTCAAGCTTGAAGGGCTTGACGATCGCGGTCACCATCTTCATGGTTGAACTCCTGTTGATCAAACTGGCTTAGAAGTTGTACTTGAGGCCCACGACCACGGCGTTGCGGCCGAGGTTCTTGCCGTTGGGCGCCACATACGAGCCCTTGGGGGCATCCGTTCCCACGAAGGCGATGCTGGGCACCAGGCCCTTGAAGTCCTTGCTCAGCGTCAGGCTGTAGTCGGTGTAGGAGTAGATGTCGTTGCCCTTACCCGCCACCTTCTGGTAGCCCACGTGGGGGGCGAGCATCAGGCCATCACCGAGGTCGAATGAGGCGGTGAGGTCGAAGTAGCCGCTGCCCTTGCTGTCGGCGAAGCCGAAGAGGTTGGTGGTGGAGTGGGAATACTTGGCCGTGACGGGACCGACCGTGACGGCGCCGTAGGCTTCCAAGGTGTTGGCGCTGGGCTTGAGGCCGTTGCTCGGATAGGCGTACTGCAGCAGGCCCACGTCGTAGGCCACGTCCTTGGCGATTTCGCCCTTCATGCCGCCGTAGACATCGATCTCGACGTCCGAACCGCCCTTGGCATCCTTGATCCACTTGATGGTGGAGGCCCAGGCGCCGACGTAGAAGCCGCCGGGCAGAGCGAAGTCGGTGCCGGCCTGGAAGGCCGGCTGGGAGCGCGACTGGGAAATGCCGCGGTAGCGGTATTCAGAGAACAAGGCGGCATTGAAGGTCAGGGGGCTGGCTTCCTGGGCCTGAGCGGCCATGGGCATCAGGGTGGCGCCGCCCAGCAGGGCCGCGGAGACAGCGGCCGAAAGGCCGGAGAGAACAGCGATCTTTTTCATCATCGACTCCTGAACAGGTAAGAGGGGACTGCTGCGGTGAAGTTGGCAACTTCCATGCCATCCAAATCCCCATGCCAGCCGGGAAAGGCGCACATCCATGGTGCATTTGAAAGGCGAAACTGCCGCGCGTGGATGACGATGCACCAATTTGGGTCGTTTGGGGCGCTCCTCGGTGTGGCCCCTGACGGTGATGCGCACGCTCCTTTCGCCCTGAACAATGCCCTTGGGAATGGGGACGAAGGGAGTGGCCATGGGTTTGGCTGTGGTGCACAGCCGCACCATCGAAGGCTGGGGCGCCGAGCCGGTGCAAGTGGAGGTGCACCTGGCCAACGGCCTGCCCTGCCTGACCTTGGTGGGCCTGGCCGATACGGCGGTGCGAGAAGCTCGGGAACGCGTCCGTTCCGCCCTCGTGCACAGCGGCCTGGGTTATCCGATGAACCAGCGGATCACGGTCAGCCTCGCGCCGGCGGGCCTTCCCAAGGCGTCCAGCCGCTTCGACCTGCCCATCGCCCTGGGGATCCTGGCCGCACAGGGGCTGTTGGATGCGCAGGCGCTGACGCAGTCGGAGTTCGCTGGAGAACTCTCCCTGGCCGGTGAACTGCGCCCGGTGGAAGGCGCCGTGGCCTTGGCGCTGGCGATGCGCCGCCAGGCGCAGGAGGGCGCCGTGCTGCGGCGCTTGGTGCTGCCCTCGGACAGCGCTGAGCAGGCGGCCCTGGTCGACGGCGTCGTGGTGTTGCAGGCCCGGCACCTCGTGGAAGTGGTTCAGAGCCTGCGACCCGGGCCCGATGCGGTGCCGCTGCAGCGGGCCGCAGCGCCCACCGGTGGGGCGGAACTGCCCACGGATGGCGCCACGCCGTGCCTGCGGGACATCCGCGGCCAGCCCGAGGGCAAGCGCGCCCTCGAGGTGGCCGCGGCGGGCCATCACAGCCTGCTGCTGGTGGGCCCCCCAGGGGCGGGCAAGTCCATGCTGGCCCAGCGCCTGCCCGGGCTGTTGCCGCCCTTGTCCAAGGAGCAGGCCCTGGATTGCGCGGCGCTGCGCAGCCTCGGCGCGCTCGGTGCGGGCCGCCGAGCCGGCACCGCATCAGGCAGCGACTTCGACGCCGTTCGGGGGGGGCGACACCCCTGGCGGGCACCGCACCACAGTTGCACGACAGCCGCACTGGTGGGCGGTGGCAACCCGCCTCGCCCCGGTGAAATCTCCCTGGCCCACCACGGTGTTCTGTTCCTGGACGAACTGCCCGAGTTCCCTCGCGGCGCCCTGGAAGCCTTGCGCGAACCCCTGGAAACCGGCCATGTGGTCATCTCGCGCGCCGCACGGCAGGCGCGCTTCCCCTGTCGCAGCCTGCTGGTGGCCGCGATGAATCCGTGTCCCTGCGGCTGGCTGGGCAACCGGACGCCGGGCGCGCCGGTGTGCCGATGCACGCCCGATGCCGTGGCGCGGTACCAGGGGCGGCTGTCGGGCCCTTTGCTCGACCGCATCGACCTTCAGCTGGAAGTGGCCGCTGCGCCGGCCGGCGACGTGTTGGGGCCGGCCCTGGGGGAAGACAGCGCCACGGTGGCCCGCCGGGTGGCCCTCGCGCAGGCGCGGCAGATGAGCCGACAGGGTTGTCTCAATGCCGAACTCGACCCCGCCGGCCTGTCCCTCCACGCCGGCCTGGAGCCGCCCGCCCGGGTGTTTGCGCAGCATGCAGCCGAGCGGCTGGGGCTCAGCGGGCGTGGCCTGCACCGGGTGCTGCGCGTGGCGCGCACCCTGGCCGACTTGTCAGAGACCCCGGCGGTCACCGCCGCACACATGGCCGAGGCCCTGCAGTTGCGCCGTGGTCTGCTGGCGCTGCAGGGACGCGGCCTGCGCGCCTAATCGAGCTGGGGGGCCAGGGCTCGGCGGGCCTCGTCCATCGCCAAGCCCTGCCGGGACGCCCAGTCTTGCAGCTGGTCCTGGCCGATCTTGCCCACATTGAAATATCGGGCCTGGGGGTGGGCGATGTAGAAACCGCTGACACTGGAGGCCGGCGTCATGGCCAGGCTTTCCGTCAGGCCCATGCCGATCTCGGCAGCGGACAGCACGCGGAACAGATCGAGTTTGGCGCGGTGATCGGGACAGGCGGGGTAACCCGGGGCGGGGCGGATGCCACGGTACTGCTCGGCGATCAACTGCTCATTGCTGAGCCGCTCATCGGCTGCGTAGCCCCAAAACTCGGTGCGCACGCGCTGGTGCAAACGCTCGGCAAAAGCCTCGGCCAGTCGGTCGGCCAGGGCCTTGAGCATGATGGCGCCGTAGTCGTCGTGCTGGGCCAGCAGCTGTGCCTCCTTCTTTTCAACGCCCTGGCAGCTCACGGCGAACAGCCCGATGTAGTCGGCCTTGCCTGTGGAGGCGGGTGCCACAAAGTCAGACAGGCACCGGTTGGGACGCTTGACGCCGTCCACCACCGGGCGCTCGCTTTGCAGTCGCAGGCCGCGCCACACCATGACGGGTTGGGCACGGGCGCTGGGGGATTCGTCCGCATAAATTTCGATGTCGTCGCCCACCGAATGGGCCGGCAGCAGCGCCATCACGCCGTGGCACTGCAACCAGCGGCCCTCGATGATCCGCTTGAGCATGCGCTGCGCATCATCGAACACCTTGCGGGCCGAATCACCCACCACCTCATCGTGCAGGATGTCGGGGTAGCGCCCGGCCAAGTCCCAGGTCTGGAAAAACGGGGTCCAGTCGATGCAGGCCGCGATTTCAGCCAGGTCATGGTTGCGCAGCACGCGCCGGCCGATCACCCGGGGTCGGGGCGGTGTGTAGGAGGCCCAGTCGATCGGTGCGGGATTGGCGCGGGCCTCAGCCAGACTCACCAAGGGTGTGGCTTTGCGGTTGGCATGCAAGGCGCGCACCTTGTCGTAGTCGGCCCGCAAGTCGGCGATGAACCGCGCGGCGCGCTCGTCGCTGAGCAGGTCGGCGCAAACACCCACGCTGCGCGAGGCATCGGGCACATACACCACCGGGCCATCGTAGTGCGGCGAGATTTTCACCGCAGTGTGCACGCGGCTGGTCGTGGCCCCACCGATCAGCAGCGGCATCTTGCGCTCGCGGAAATAGGCATCGCGCTGCATTTCCGCAGCCACGTGTTGCATTTCCTCCAGGCTGGGTGTGATGAGGCCCGACAGACCGATGATGTCGGCGTGCTCTGCCTTGGCCTTGTCCAGGATGGCCTGGCAGGGCACCATCACCCCCATGTTGACGACTTCGAAGTTGTTGCACTGAAGCACCACGGTGACGATGTTCTTGCCGATGTCGTGCACATCGCCCTTGACCGTGGCGATGACGATCTTGCCCTTGGCCTTCACATCGCCGCCGGCCGCCTCGAGCCGGCGCTTTTCCTCTTCGATGTAGGGCACGAGGTGGGCCACGGCCTGCTTCATCACGCGCGCGCTCTTGACCACTTGGGGCAGGAACATCTTGCCCTGCCCGAAGAGATCGCCCACGATGTTCATGCCGTCCATCAACGGGCCTTCGATCACGTGCAAGGGCCGGCCTCCACGGGCGCTCACCGCCTGCCAGGCCTCTTCGGTGTCCTCCACGATGAAGTCGGTGATGCCGTGGATGAGGCCGTGCGCCAGCCGCTCGTTGACGCTGCCAGCACGCCAAGCCAAGCGGGCGGAATCGTCCTTGGCCGCGCCCTTGGCGCTCTCGGCGATCTCCACGAGGCGCTCACCGGCGTCGGGGCGGCGATTGAGCACCACATCCTCCACGCGTTCACGCAGCGTGGGCTCGAGTTCGTCGTACACACCGATCATGCCGGCATTGACGATGCCCATGTCCAGCCCCGCGCGGATGGCGTGGTAGAGAAACACGGTGTGGATGGCCTCACGGACCGGGTCGTTGCCGCGGAACGAAAAGCTCACATTCGACACGCCGCCGCTGACCTTGGCGCCGGGCAGGTTCTGCTTGATCCAGCGCGCGGCCTCGATGAAGTCGACCGCGTAGTTGTCGTGCTCTTCGATTCCGGTGGCAATCGCGAAGATGTTGGGGTCGAAGATGATGTCCTCCGGCGGGAAATCAACCTCGTCGACCAACACGCGGTAGGCGCGCTCACAGATCTCGATCTTGCGCGCAAAGGTGTCGGCCTGGCCCTGTTCGTCGAAGGCCATCACCACGGTGGCCGCGCCGTAGCGCTTGACCAGCCGCGCCTGGCGCTTGAACTCCGCCTCGCCCTCCTTGAGCGAAATGGAGTTGACGATGCCCTTGCCTTGGATGCACTTGAGGCCCGCCTCGATCACGCTCCACTTGGAGGAGTCGATCATGATGGGCACACGGCTGATCTCGGGCTCACCGGCCACCAGATTGAGGAAGCGCACCATGGCGGCCTGGCTGTCCAGCATGGCCTCGTCCATGTTGATGTCGATGACCTGGGCCCCGTTTTCCACCTGTTGGCGCGCCACGCCCAATGCCTCTTCAAACTGTCCATTGAGGATGAGGCGGGCGAAGGCCTTGGAGCCGGTGACGTTGGTTCGCTCGCCGATGTTGACGAAGAGCGATCCCCGGTCGATGGAAACCGGTTCGAGGCCCGACAGCCGCATGGGCGGCGGGGCGGTCACGGCAGAAGAGGCAGACATGGGACGATGGGCCGATTGCGCAGTCGATCAACCAGCAATCGGGGCCCGGTTCTCGGTTCACCACGGCTGCTGGACCAGCAGGGGTGAGCGCGGTTGGACCATCGCGACTTCGCGGCGCCAACAAGGCGCCACCGGCCGCGTTTCCGAGCCTGGCGGCGGCACCCACGCCCCGTCTGAAGCCAGACAGGGGGGCGACCGATCGTCGCAACGCTCCTCGGAAAGTGGCTATTTTAGGCACGGCTCGGCCGCGCGACCCGGCGGCGGCGTGGGCTCAGGCCGCGCGGGGTAGGCCAAACAGGCCTGAGGTGCTGCAGCAGCGCGGCTTATAGGCCGACATGGCGCGCGAAATCGCAGCGATGTGCTCGGGTGTGGTGCCGCAACACCCGCCGGCGAGGTTGAGGAAGCCGCTGCGCGCGAAGTCCTCCAGCAGGCCCGCGGTGACCTCCGGGGTTTCATCAAAGCCGGTTTCACTCATGGGGTTGGGCAGCCCTGCATTGGGGTAGCAGCTGATGTAGGTGTCGTCGGCCAGCTTGGCCAGTTCCTCGATGTAGGGCCGCATCAATGCGGCACCGAGCGCACAGTTCAGGCCCACCGCCAGCGGGCGCGCGTGGCGCACCGAGTGCCAGAACGCGCCGACGGTCTGTCCCGAAAGAATCCGCCCCGAAGCGTCGGTCACGGTGCCCGAGAGGATGACGGGAAGCCGCTCGCCGGTCTCCTCCATGAGCTCGTCCAGGGCGAAGATGGCAGCCTTCGCATTGAGCGTGTCGAAGATCGTCTCCACCAGAAAGAGATCGGCGCCGCCCTCCAACAAGCCCTGGGCCTGTTCGCGATAGGCCGCGTGCAACTCATCAAAGTTCACATTGCGCGCGCCAGGGTCGTTCACGTCGGGCGAGATACTGGCGGTGCGGGGGGTGGGGCCGAGCGCGCCGGCCACGAAGCGGGGCTTGTCGGGCGTGGAGTAGCTGCGGGCTGCCTGGGCCGCGATGCGGGCGGCCTCCACATTCATCTCCCGCGCCAAATGGGCCAGCCCGTAGTCTTCCTGGGCCACCGACGTGGCGCCGAAGGTGTTGGTCTCGATGAGGTCGGCGCCTGCGGCCAGGTAGTCGCGGTGGATGGACTCGATGACATCAGGCCGGGTGAACTGCAGCAACTCGTTGTTGCCCTTGAGGTCGCGCGGATGGTCGGCAAAGCGCGCGCCGCGGTAGTCGGCCTCGGTGAGCTTCCAGCGCTGGATCATGGTGCCCATGGCCCCATCGATGACCAGGATGCGCTGCCGCAGCAACTCGGGGAGGGCTTGCGCACGGGTGTAGGCCATGGGTCTCATGCTTCGATTTTAGGCGCCGCCCTTTCAAGGCGACGGCCCACAAGCCGCGGCCAGCGTGGGATCGAACAATTCCCATGGGGCCTGACGGCTGCCCTCGGCACCCATGGACAGACGTGCCAAGCGGGCCGTGGGCACGCCGGTGGCGGCACCCGATCCCTCACCCGATCCGTGACCCGATGGGGCATGGGTCGCGGCCACCCAGAGGTCCACCTGCACGTCGTAGCGGCGTTCGGCCTGGCGGCGAAAGTGCCAGCACCCGGTGGCTCGGTGAAAGGCCACATCGAACCACCAGTCGCCACTGTCGCCCTGCGGGCCCGCCACCCAAACGGGCAGGCGCGGCGGCAGGCTGCCTTCGGGCGGAGTGCCGCTGGCATTCTCCAGGCGGGCCTGCACGATGGCCAGCAATTGGGCGAGCCAGCTCAAGCGGTCCTGCGCGCCCGGCACAAGGCCGGCATGGCCAGTGGGTCCGGAGTAGGACACCCGTCCACTGTCGCGCTGAAAGTTGACCGCACGAGCGCCGCCGCGGCTGGGCCGCGTGAGGAAGCGGTCAGGGGCGATGCCGTAGGCATCCAAGCCGCCTTGGGTCGACCATTCGAGCCGGGCACTGCGGGCGCCCGCCGGGCCGGCCTCCACCTCGGCACGCAACGTGCTGCGGAAGCGGCCCTTCTCAAGGACCCATGTCCACCGACCCTGGCCCGACTGTGCACCTCGGCGCACCAACAGGGACTGATCAAAGTCCTGCGGTGCACGGGTGGGCCAGCGGGGACGCTCATGGCCCTGCGGATCGTCAGGAGCGGCTGAGGCGTGGTGGCTTTGGGCCGTCGCTGGGGACGGGGGCGGAGGCGGTGCGGGGGCTGGCGCGTGTCGTGCAGCGTCTGCGGCAGGCGGTGGCGCAGCGCTCCGGACACCCGCCGGCACCTCGGTGAGAGCGTGCGGCAGATGCGCCAGCGGTTCGGCGGGGTGATCCCCTTCCCACCGAAGCATCCCCTGCACCACCCAGGGCGCTGGCGCATTCGCGCGTGCGCTCGGCTGGCCCATGACCCACCGATCGGGCATCGTCCCCAGGCCCCACAGTGCCACAAGGTGCAGCAGCAGCGCGCACACCGCCGCCCCGCCAGCACTGCGCCGCCGCTTCTGCATCAAAGTCCTTTCGGGTACCCTCCGGCCATTCTTCGCCCGACGGACGCGTCCGTCATTCCCCCTTATGGATGGAACCGAGGTGCCCCATGTCGACTGATCGCTCCACGTCCCCTTTTGCGCCGGGCTTTGATTTCCTCAAGTCCCTCACCGATCAGGCGGGCAAGGGCCTGGAGGGTCTGCAACAGATGAACCCCTGGGGAGCGGCCATGACCGGCGGCTTGAACAGCGGCATCGCCGGCCTCAAAGGGATGAACCGTTTCCAGCAGTGGGTGGCGCCGACACTGGACCCTGATGAACTGGACAAGCGGATCGAGGAGCTGCGAACCGTTCAGTTCTGGCTGGAACAGAACGCCAAGTTGCTGGGCGCCACGATCCAGGCCCTGGAGGTGCAAAGGATGACCCTGTCCACGCTGCGCAGCATGGATGTCCCTTTGCCTGACCTTCAGGCGGTGTTGGGGGCCATGATGCCGGCCAGCCCCGCCCAACAGGCACCGGCCAAGGCGCCTGCACCCAAGGCCGCGGGCCCGAACTCCGAGCGGGCCGCGGGGAAGGCCAGGCGATCATCGAGCCGCCCACGTGAGGCCCCGTCTGGGAAGCAGGATGCCGCCACAGGCACGGCCGCACCCGTGGACCCGATGAAGTGGTGGGGCGCCCTGACGGAGCAGTTCCAGCAACTCGCCGCGCAGGCTCTGGCCGGGGACGGATCGAAAGCGGAAAAGGCTGCCCCCAAGGCTCCAGACCCTCGTGCGGCCAAGCCCTCACGCCCGCGCAGCCGTTGAGCCCGTTCCCCCCGCAAAACCCGAGCCCATCGATTCGGGCGCACACTCCGCCCATGCAACCCTTCCTGCACGCGCACGCCACCCATCCGGATTGGCGCATGGCCTTGGCGCTGGCAGAGGCCCAACTGCAGGCGCAGAAGTCCGCGCTCTGGGGTGAAGCAGGGCCGAGTGCGGCCACCCTGGGTTTCGTCTACCTCACGGACCACTACAGCCCGCATGCACAGGCCCTGATGGAAGCGCTGCAGGCCAACTGGCCCGGCGTCAGTTGGGTGGGCACCGTGGGCGTGGGCGTAGCCGCCTGCGGCGTGGAGTACTTCGACGAGCCGGCCTTGGTGATGATGCTGGGCGCCGTACCCCACGGGCGGTTCCGTGTGTTCTCTGGCGCGCGCCCCCTCAACGGCATTGAAGCCTGGACGGCGCTGGTCCATGCCGATCCGGCGACACCGGACCTGCCGGAGTTGATTGCCGAGATGAGCGACCGCACCGGCTCGGCTTATCTGTTTGGTGGGCTGACGGCCTCCCGCGGTGCGTCCTGGCAACTCGCCGACGGTGCCTTTGAGGGAGGTCTCTCCGGCGTGGCATTCGGGCGCGATGTGCACCTGATCTCGCGCGTCACCCAGGGTTCTCAACCGGTGAGCCGGGCGCGGCGAATCACCGCCTGTGAACAGCATCTGGTGCTGGAATTGGACGGCCGGCCGGCCTTGGATTGCCTGGCAGAAGACCTCGGGATCGATTTGGACGAACCGCGCCGCGCCATTCCGACACTGCGCCAAACCCTCGTGGGGCTCTTGGCGGCCGATGTGCCCTCGTCGGTGGGTGCCCGCGGCGGGAACTTCGGTCCGGATGTTCGGGTTCGGCACCTCGTCGGCCTGGATCCGACGCGCCGCGCCTTCGCGGTGGCCGAACAACTGACGGTTGGCATGCACCTGGCTTTCTGCCGACGGGATGTGGAAGCCGCGCGGCGCGACCTGGTGCGCATCTGCAGCGAAATCCGCGAAGAACTGGCCGAAACCCTGCCGGCGGTGGCCACCGTGCCCGACAGTGGCCCGCTGGACCCGGTGCAGCGGGTGGCCGGCGCTCTGTATGTGAGCTGTTCGGGCCGTGGCGGTGCCCATTTCGGCGGCCCGTCGGCCGAACTGCAGATCATCCAGCATGCCTTGGGCAACGTGCCGCTGGTGGGCTTCTTCGCGGCCGGCGAGATCGGTCACCACCACCTGTACGGCTATACGGGCGTGCTGACGGTTTTTGTCAGAGAGCCCTGATAAGGTTCAGCTTACGGGACGACGGGCCACGCGTCCCGCCCTCCCTGGAGTCTGCTCAATGAACGCCCCCTTACCACCCGGCGCGCTGGATGCGCCAGGGTCTTTACCGCCGGCCGCGGGCGGCCTGTCCGATGTGCCGCGCGCCCAGCGGCAGACGGAAGTCGTGCAGGCCCTGCGCGCACTCTTGCCTGAGCACGCGCTGCTGTGGCATCAGGAAGATGTGGTGCCCTACGAATGCGATGGCCTGACGGCTTACCGCGCCACCCCGCTGTGCGTGGCCCTGCCAGAGACCGAAGCGCAGGTGGCTGCAGTACTGCGCACCTGCCACCGTCTGCAGGTGCCGGTGGTGGCGCGCGGTGCGGGCACCGGGCTCTCCGGCGGAGCGATGCCCCATGAGCGTGGCGTGACGCTGTCGCTGGCCAAGTTCAACAAGATCCTCCAGGTGGACCCCGTCTCACGCACGGCCACCGTGCAATGTGGCGTGCGCAATCTGGCCATCAGCGAAGCAGCGGCACCCTACGGTCTGTACTACGCGCCCGACCCCTCCAGCCAAATCGCCTGCACGATTGGTGGCAACGTGGCCGAGAACTCTGGTGGCGTGCATTGCCTGAAGTACGGCTTGACGGTGCACAACGTGCTGCAGGTGCGCGGCTACACCATCGAGGGTGAGCCGGTGACCTTCGGCTCGCGCGCCCTGGATGCTGCGGGCCTGGACCTGCTGAGCGTGATCGTGGGCAGCGAGGGCATGTTGGCTGTCACCACCGAAGTGGTGGTCAAGCTCGTGCCCAAGCCACAACTGGCGCGCTGCATCATGGCGAGCTTTGACGATGTGCGGCGCGCCGGCGAAGCGGTGGCCGCGGTGATCGCCGCAGGCATCATCCCGGCGGGTCTGGAGATGATGGACAGGCCCATGACCGCCGCGGTCGAAGATTTTGTGCACGCAGGCTACGACCTCCATGCCGAGGCCATCCTGCTGTGCGAGGCCGACGGTACGCCGGAGGAGGTGGCCGAGGAAATCGATCGCATGCTGGAGGTGCTCTCCGGCTGTGGCGCCACGCGGCTGGAGGTGAGCAAGGATGAGGCGCAGCGCCTGAAGTTCTGGAGCGGCCGCAAGAATGCCTTCCCCGCCAGCGGGCGGATCAGTCCCGACTACATGTGCATGGACTCCACCATCCCCCGCAAGCGCCTGGCCGACATCCTGGTGGCCATTGCCGAAATGGAAAACCAGTACGGCCTTCGCTGCCTGAACGTGTTCCATGCCGGCGACGGCAACCTGCACCCGCTGATCCTGTTCGACGCCAACGACCCCGACCAGTTGCACCGCTGTGAGCTGTTTGGCGCGGACATCCTGGAGACCAGCGTGCGCATGGGCGGCACCGTCACCGGCGAACATGGCGTGGGTGTCGAGAAGCTCGGCAGCATGTGCGTCCAGTTCGCACCTGAAGAGCGCGAGCAGATGTTCGCGCTCAAGCGCGCCTTTGATGCAGAGGGCCTGCTCAACCCCGGCAAGGTGATCCCCACGCTCACGCGCTGCGCCGAAGGCGGCAAGATGCATGTGAAGAAGGGGTTGCTGCCCTTTCCCCAATTGGAGCGGTTCTGATGCACGGCGTGGTGGAGGGTTCACCGCCCACCTTGCGGGATGCGGCGCTCGAAGAACTCGTGGACCGGGTGCGCGCAGCGACGGTCCACGGCGCCGCGGCTGACGGTGAGGGCGGCGGTCTGTGCATCCGCGGCGCGGGCAGCAAGGACTTTCTCGGCGGCCCCCTCCAGGGCGAGCTGCTGAGCACCGGCGCCCTGCGCGGCATCAGCAGCTACGAACCCAGCGAGCTTGTGATCACCGCGCGGGCGGGCACCCCCCTGTCGGAGGTGGAATCCGTTTTGGCGGAGAAGGGTCAGTGTCTGGCCTTCGAGCCGCCCCGGCACGAACCTGGCTGCACGGTGGGTGGCGCGGTCGCTGCCGGTTTGGCGGGCCCTGCCCGTGCAGCCGTCGGCGGGGTTCGGGACTTCGTGTTGGGCGCGAGCCTGCTCAACGGACGGGCCGAGGTGCTGTCATTTGGTGGGCAGGTGATGAAGAACGTGGCGGGCTATGACGTCTCGCGCCTGCTCGCTGGCTCGATGGGGGTGCTGGGCGTGATCCTGGAGGTCTCGCTCAAGGTGCTGCCCATGGCGCCTTCCACGACGACGCTGCGGTTTGACTGTGATGAGCGCAGTGCCCTGGCGCGGCTCAACGAGTGGGGTGGCCAGCCCCTTCCTCTGCACGCCAGCGCGTGGTGGGACGGCGTGCTGGTGGTTCGGCTGTCGGGCGCGCGCGCGGCAGTGGAGTCCGCGCAGCGCCGCCTGGGTGGTGAAACCATCCCTACCGAAATGGCCCACGCGTTTTGGGCGGGCTTGCGCGATCAGCGCGATGAATTCTTTGGTGAAGCCCTGTCGGCGGTGAGCAAGGCCGGCCATCTCTGGCGGGTGTCGGTGCCCCAGACGGCTGGGCCCCTGGGTGTGACGGGCCTGGGCAGTGGCACGCTCATCGAGTGGGGCGGTGCGCAGCGTTGGGTGGTCACCGCCGAAGGGGATGCCGATACGGAGCAAGCCCTGATGAAGGCCGCACGGGCCGCCGGTGGGCATGCACAGATCTTTCGCGGCCCCCGATCGGGTACGACGATGGCGCTCGATCCGGTGCTGCTGCGCATTCACCGCCAGCTCAAGGCCGCCTTCGATCCCCACGGCCTGTTCAATCGAGGCCGCCTGCATCCCGATTTCTGATCTCGCCGTTCCATGCAAACCCATCTCGCACCAGAATTCGCCGGCACCCGCGAGGGCCAGGCGGCCGAGGCCATCTTGCGCAAATGCGTGCACTGTGGTTTCTGCACCGCCACCTGTCCCACCTATCAACTGCTGGGTGATGAATTGGACGGCCCGCGCGGGCGCATCTACCTCATCAAGCAAGTGCTGGAAGGCGCTGAAGTCACCACCAAGACCCAGCAGCACCTGGACCGTTGCCTGACCTGCCGCAACTGCGAGACCACCTGCCCTTCGGGCGTGCAATACGGTCAGTTGGTGGAGATCGGCCGGAACATCGTGGAAGAGCGCGTGCCGCGCCAGGGCCGCGAGAAGGCGGTGCGCTGGCTGCTCAAGGAAGGCCTGACCTCGCCGCTGTTCAAGCCCGCCATGGCAATGGGCAAACTCGCACGCCCGCTCTTGCCGGATTCCTTGAAGAAGAAGGTGCCCGGCGCCACGCCGGCACGCGCGGGTCTGTGGCCCACACGCCAGCACCCACGGAAGGTGCTGATGCTGGCCGGTTGCGTGCAACCGGCCATGATGCCCAATGTCAACAGCGCCACCGCGCGCGTGCTGGACGCCTGCGGCATCCAGACCCTGGTGGCCGAAGGCGCCGGGTGCTGCGGCGCGATTCGCGCGCACCTCAACGACCACGAAGGTGGGCTGGCCGACATGCGGCGCAACATCGATGCCTGGTGGTCGATGCTCCAGTCGGGCGAGGTGGAGGCTGTGGTGATGAACGCCTCCGGCTGCGGCGTCACGGTCAAGGAGTACGCGCAGCATCTGGCGCATGACCCCGAGTATGCACAGCGGGCCCAGTTGATCAGCGAGAAGACGCGGGACCTGAGCGAGCTGTTGCCAGACCTGCTGCCGCGCCTCAAGAGTCTATTGGGCGGCAAGAGCGGGTCGGCCGCCAGAACGGGGCGCGGCACGCTGGCCTATCACCCGCCCTGCACCCTTCAGCATGGGATGAAGCTGCGCGGCGGCGTGGAGACCCATCTGCGGGAGCTGGGCCTTCCCATCGAAGTGGCGGCTTGCGAGAGTCACCTGTGCTGCGGTTCAGCCGGTACCTACTCGGTGCTGCAGCCCGAACTGTCGATGCAACTGCGCGACCGCAAGCTCGGTCATTTGAAGGAACTCCAACCACGCGCGATTCTGTCGGCCAACATCGGCTGCATCCAGCACCTTCAAAGCGGCACCGAGGTGCCGGTGCAGCACTGGGTGGAATGGATCGACGCGATGCTTGCAGCTTGAACAGACCGGTTCAGCTGCCCGCCGGCGGCGGCGCCGGGGACTTGTCGCTCCACAACACACCCGCCGAGGCCCAATCGTGGCGCGCGATGTCAAAGAACATCACGTCCACAGCCTCGGGTTTGGCACCCAGCACGCGGCAGGTGGTCTCGGTCAGGGCCTGCGCCAGCGCGCGCTTCTGCTCAGGGGTGCGACCTTCGAAGAGTTCAACTCGGATCAAGGGCATGGAGCCTCCGCTAAAAAATGGGGTCAGACCCCATTTTTCGTCAAAGCGGCGCCGCTCGCTCGGCTTCGATCCAACACCCCCTGCGCGCGTCACCGCCCATCCGGGTGGCGTTCACCCAGAAAGTCCGGGTCGCTGCGCTGCACCTGCCGCAAGAGCGCCGGCCACTCATCGACTCCTTCGGGCGTGCGGCCGTCGCCGATCCACTGCTGCTGCGTGCGGGCGACGACATCGGGCGGCGCGCACAGCACCTCAGCGCCGGCCGACTGCGCCTGCAGCTGGACCTGGGCCGCGCGCTCCAGCAGGTGCATCAACACAAAGGCTTCTGCCACGGTTCGACCAACGGTGAGCACACCGTGGTTCTCCAGGATCAGGCCGTCATGGCGCCCGAGCGACTGCACCAGCCGCGCACGCTCCGGCCCTTCGAAGGCCAAGCCCTCATAGGCATGGCGCCCCAATCGCCCATGCAGCCGCATCGCCGGCTGCGAACAAGGCAGGAGCCCCTCGGGCCTCGCCGCCAGGGTCTGCCCCCACAGCGTGTGCAGGTGAATGACGCACACCGCATCGGTCCGGGCCGCATGGACACAGCCGTGGATGGCGAACCCACTTGGGTTCACTGGCGCCGATGATCCATCCACAACGCGGCCCTGCACGTCCACCTTCACCAAATTGGATGCGGTCACTTCATCGAAGCGCAGCCCAAAGCGGTTGATGAAGTAATGGCCCGGCTCTCCCGGCACCGCAGCGGAAAGGTGCGTCCAGACGATGTCGTCCCAACCGCGCCGGGCCGCCAACCGAAAGGCCGCCGCCAGGTCACGCCGAATCTCAAAAATGGGGTCAGACTCCATTTTTCGGAGCATCTCATGGGTGGATCGGAAAAATGGGGTCTGACCCCATTTATTGGGTGATGAGGACGGCGCGGAAGTCGTTCACATTGGTGCGGGTGGGGCCGGTGATGAGGGACTCCCCAAGGGCTTGGAAGAAGCCGTGTCCATCGTTGAGGTCCAAACGGTGAGCGGGCTTGATGCCGGCGGCCCAGGCGCGGGCCCAGGTGTCCGGTCCGAAGGTGGCGCCGGCGATCTCCTCGGCGCCGTCGACGCCATCGGTGTCGCCGGCCAAGCCCCAAATGCGGGGATGACCGGCCGTGCTGATGGCCATGGACAACAGGCATTCCACATTGCGTCCACCCCGCCCTTGGCCGCGCACCGTCACCGTGGTTTCACCGCCCGACAGCAGCACGCAAGGTGCCTCGAAAGGCTGTCCGCGCTGCGCCACCTGAAGCGCCATGCCACCGAGCACGCGGCCGACATCGCGGGCCTCGCCCTCGAGCGAATCGCCCAGGATATGGGCGCGCAAGCCTGCGGCCGCTGCCACACTTGCGGCCGCCTCCAGCGCTTGCTGGGGAGCTGCCACCAGGCGCGCCTCGGCCTTGGCAAGTCGCGGGTCACCCGGCTTGACCGACTCGCCGCGCCCACTGTGCAGCACCTCGCGGATCTTGGTGCTGAGCGCCGCGGGCAAATTCAACCGGTACCGTTCAATGAGATCCAGCGCCTGTTCACAGGAAGTGGGATCGGGCACGGTGGGGCCCGAGGCGATGTCGATCGCGTGGTCGCCAGGGACATCGCTCATCATCAGCGACACCACGCGGGCGGGATGACAGGCGGCCGCCAAGCGCCCACCCTTGATGGCCGAGAGGTGACGGCGCACGGTGTTCATCTCGGTGATGGTGGCCCCTGACTGCAACAGTGCGCGATTGACAGCCTGCTTGTCGGCCAGCGTGAGGCCCGGCAGGGGCAGCGGCAACAAGGAAGAGCCCCCACCAGAGATGAGCGCGATCACGAGATCATGCGGCGACAGGCCCTGCACCACCTGCAGCATGCGTTGGGCTGCGCGCAAGCCAGCTTCATCGGGTACGGGGTGCGCAGCCTCGACGATCTCGATCCGCGTGCACGGCGCACCATAGCCGTAGCGGGTGACCACCAGGCCTTCCATCCGGCCCGGCCAATCTGCATAGTGGACTTCCAAGGCCTGGGCCATGGCGGCAGAGGCCTTGCCGGCCCCGATCACCACGAGGCGACCTCGGCCCATGCCCGGCAGCTCGTCGATGCGTGGCAGATGCGCGGGAACACAGCGTTCGGGCTGTGCGCTGGCCACTGCGGCGTCGAACAAGCGTCGCAGCAAGGCGCGGTTCGGACAGTCGGCGGGATTCATCTGATCGTCGGGTTCACTGCAGCGAAGGGCCGACGATCTTCGCACGCGATCCCGTGCGGCTGCCGATGCATCGGTCCTGCGGATCTGGGCTCAGCCCTGTGGTCCGCTCGTCTGGCCGATCTCGAAGTTCGCCATCTTCTCCAGCGCCCGCACCATGGCCGAATGGTCCCAGGCCTTTCCGCCGTGTGCGGCGCAAGCGTTGAAGAGTTCCTGTGCGGTCGCCGTATTGGGCAGGCTCACGCCCAAAGCGCGCGCACTGCTCAGGGCCAGGTTGAGGTCCTTCTGGTGCAGCTCGATACGGAAGCCCGGGTTGAAGGTTCGCTTGACCATGCGCTCGCCGTGCACCTCGAGGATGCGGCTGGCTGCGAAGCCCCCCATCAGCGCCTGGCGCACCTTGGCCGGGTCGGCGCCGGCGCGGGCGGCGAACACCAGGGCCTCGGCCACCGCCTCGATGTTGAGCGCCACGATGATCTGGTTGGCCACCTTGGTGACCTGGCCCGAACCGGCGGGGCCGATCAAGGTGATGTTCTTGCCCATCAATTCGAACAGCGGCTTGACACGCTCAAACGCGGCCTCGCTGCCGCCCACCATGATGGTGAGCGTGGCGCCCTTGGCGCCGACTTCGCCACCCGAGACGGGAGCGTCGAGGTAGTCGCAGCCCAATTCGGCGATGCGGCGCGCGAAATCCTGGGTCGCGATCGGCGAGATGGAGCTCATGTCCACCACGGCCTTGCCCTTGGACAGACCTGCGGCGACACCGCGCTCACCGAACAGCACCTTTTCGACATCGGGGGTGTCCGGCACCATGGTGAAGATGATGTCGGCCTGCTGCGCCACGCTGCGGGCGTCGGCGCAGGCGATGGCGCCCTTGGCGCTGAGCTCGGCCGGCACCTGGCTGCGGGTGTGCACGTACAAGGTGTGGCCGGCGGCCAGCAGATGGCCGGCCATGGGTGAACCCATGATGCCCAGGCCGATGAAGCCGATCTTTTGCGGAGTGGTGGTCATGTCGTGGTGTCTCGTCGGGGAGTTCGGTGTGCGGCTGATGGGTGAGCGATCGCGAAGCGATCAGGCGGCGAGCTGCTGGCGCCAGCCCAGTCCCTGTTCGGTTCCCTGGGCCGGCTTGTACTCGCAACCGATGGCGCCTGAATAGCCGATGCGGTGGAGGTGGGCGAACAGGAACGCGTAGTTGATCTCGCCGGTACCCGGTTCGTTTCGGCCCGGGTTGTCGGCGATCTGGATGTGGCCGATACGGGCCAGGTGCTTGCTGAGCGTGCCCGCCAGTTCACCTTCCATGCGTTGCATGTGGTACGCGTCGTACTGGATGTAGGCATTGGCCGCGCCTACTTCGTCCAGGATGCCCAAGCCCTGCGCCGTGGTGCTGACGAAGAAGCCCGGGATGTCGAAGGTGTTGATGGGCTCGATCAGCAGGTCGATGCCATGCGCAGCCAGCTTTTGCGCCGCAAAGCGCAGGTTGCTCACCAGCGTCGAGCGGGCCTGCGCGTCGCTCACACCCGCCGGCTTGATACCGGCCAGGCAGTTGATCTTCTTCACGCCCAGGGCCGTGGCGTAGGCGATGGCCTGGTCCACGCCGCGCTGAAATTCTTCGACGCGGTCCGGATGGCAAGCGATGCCGCGTTCGCCGCCGGCCCAGTTGCCCGCCGGAAGGTTGTGCAGGATGAGGCTTTGGCCATGCGCCTGCAGTTCAGCGTTGATGGCCTCGGGCGTCGCTTCATACGGGAATTGACACTCCACCTGCGTGAAGCCCGCGCGGGCGGCGCGGCCGAAGCGTTCAATGAAGGGGACTTCGGTGAACAGCATCGAGAGGTTGGCGGCGAAAGTGGTCATGGGGTGCGTGCTCGAAAGGGTGAGGACTGCCCGGCCCGCCGGATGATGCCCCATTCCGGCGGGTGGGCTGGATGCGTTTTGGATCAGCGGCGCTGATCAGTCAAGGAGACCGGCCGCGACCAGGCCTTCGGTGCCCTGGGGGTGGCGGCAGTCGATATCCTCGAACTCATTGATCTTGTCGATCTCCACGCCCATGGCGATGTTGGTCACCTTCTCCAGGATCACCTCCACCACCACCGGCACGCTGAACTCGCGGGCCATGGCCTGCGCCTGGCGCAGCGATTCCTGCAGCTTGGCCGGGTCGGTCACGCGCAGCGACTTGCAACCCAGGCCTTCCACCACCTTTTGATGGTCGACACCATAGCCCTTGAGGGTTTCGTCTTCCACGTTCTGGTTGTCGAAGGCCAGCTGCACGCAGTAGTCCATCTCGAAACCG
Source organism: Burkholderiaceae bacterium (assembly GCA_049423145.1). Taxonomy (GTDB): domain Bacteria; phylum Pseudomonadota; class Gammaproteobacteria; order Burkholderiales; family Burkholderiaceae_C; genus RFTU01. Next base: position 75,595 of record JBMSQF010000001.1, on the reverse strand, counting down.
CGCTGCGACTGACGGATCAGACCGAGGTAGCTGTTGTTGACCAGCACCTGCACATAGGGCAGCTTGAACTGTGCGCCCGCAGCGAGTTCCTCGATCAGAAACTGGAAGTCGTAGTCGCCCGCGATGCCGACCACCGTGCGGGTGGGGTCAGCGGCCACCACACCGAGTGCGGCGGGCAGGGTCCAGCCCAGGGGGCCGGCCTGACCGCAGTTGATCCACTGGCGCGGGCCATAGATGTTCAGGAATTGCGCGGCGGCAATCTGGCTCAGGCCGATGGTGGACACGTAGACCGTGTCGCGCGGGAACACCGCATTCATCTCCTGGTACACGCGCTGGGGCTTGATGGGAATGTTGTCGTAGTTCGTCTTGCGGTGCATGAGCGACTTGCGCTCGGCGCAGCGCGCGGCCCAGGTGGCGAAGCTCTTGAGCGAGCCGGCAGCCTTGCGCTCACGCGCGGCTTGCACGAAGAGCTCCAGCGCGGCCTTCGCGTCACTCACGATGCCGTACTGCGGCTCGAACACGCGGCCGATCTGCGTGGGCTCGATGTCCACGTGCACAAAGGTACGGCCCTTCGTGTAGGTGTCGATGCCACCGGTGTGGCGGTTGGCCCAGCGGTTGCCGATGCCCAGCACGAAATCCGAGGCCAGCATCGTGGCGTTGCCATAGCGGTGACTGGTCTGCAGGCCACACATGCCGGCCATCAGCGGGTGGTCGTCGGGAATCGTGCCCCAGCCCATCAGCGTGGGAATGACGGGCACGCCGGTGAGCTCGGCGAATTCGACCAGCAGGTCAGACGCATCGGCGTTGATGATGCCGCCGCCGGCCACGATCAGCGGCTTCTCGGCGGCCATCAGCATGTCCAGGGCCTTGTCGATCTGCTTGCGGGTGGCTGCAGGCTTGTAGACCGACAGCGGCTCGTAGGTGTCGATGTCGAATTCGATCTCGGCCATCTGCACATCGAAGGGCAGATCGATCAGCACCGGGCCTGGGCGGCCCGAGCGCATCAGGTGGAAGGCCTGCTGGAACACGCGCGGCACCTGGGCGGGCTCCAGCACGGTGGTGGCCATCTTGGTCACCGGCTTGGCAATCGACTGGATGTCCACCGCTTGGAAGTCTTCCTTGTGCATGCGGGCACGCGGCGCCTGGCCGGTGATGCACAGGATGGGGATGGAGTCGGCGATGGCCGAATACAGGCCGGTGATCATGTCGGTACCTGCCGGACCCGAGGTGCCGATGCACACGCCGATGTTCCCCGCTTTGGCACGGGTGTAGCCCTCGGCCATGTGCGAAGCGCCTTCCACATGGCGGGCCAGGATGTGGGTGATGCTCTGACGCTCACGCAAGGCGGCGTACAGGGGGTTGATGGCCGCGCCGGGCACGCCGAAGGCATTGGTCACGCCTTCCTTTTCCATCACGAGTACGGCAGCCATTGCGGCTTTCATCTTGGCCATGGGGGCTCCTGGGTTTAAAAACGTCGGGGTGCGGCGCACCGGATTGGGGCGAATCTTGCGCCGGCGGGGCGCTCGCGTGAATCCGTCGGGGGCGCATTTGCTCCATTCCATTTGGGAATACCCCCTTGCCCCTGGGCGGCTTCGGGCCTAGGCTGAGGCCATGGACAAACTCGCGGCGATGAACACCTTCATCCGGGTGGTGGAGTTGGGCTCCTTCAGCAAGGCGGCGGCCGACCTGGGGGTGGGCCAGCCCAGCGTCACCAAGCAGATCGCGCAGCTGGAAAAGAGCCTGGGCTCGCGGCTGCTGCATCGCACCACCCAGGGCGTGTCGGTGACCGAGGTGGGGGCGCTGTATGCCGAGCACTGCCGGCGCATCGCCCATGAGGTCGAAGAGGCCGACCATGTGGCCCTCCAGGCGCAATCCCAGATGCAGGGGCAGTTGCGCATCAGCACCTCGGTGGCCTTCGGGCGGCGGGTGCTCGCACCGCTGCTGCTGCAGTTCATCCGCGAACACCCGCAACTGCAGATCGACCTGAGCTGCGAGGACCGCCATGTGAACCTGCTGGAGCAAGGGGTTGATGTGGCCGTGCGCATGGGGCGCCTGGCCGATTCCACCCTGGGCTCACGCTATCTGGGGAGCAATCCCTGGGTGCTGGTGGGCGCGGGCAGCTACCTCAAGGCCCGTGGCACGCCCCGCACGCCCGACGAACTGCGTGCGCATTCGGCCCTGATCTACAGCACCGTGCAGGGTGATGCGCGGTGGACTTTTACGCGGCCGCAACGCAGTGGCGATGCGCAACGGCGCGAGGTGGTGGTGCATGGGCCCCTGCGCTCGAACAACCTCTCGGCGCTGCTCACAGCCGCCCGCGGTGGCCTGGGCTTGGCGGTACTGCCGCTGTATGTCGCGCACGATTCGATCCGCAACGGCACGGTGCAGGTGCTGCTCAAGGACTGGCTGCTCCCCGCCCAGGAAATGCACGCGGTGTACCCCTCGCCGCGCCTGGTGCCCACCAAAGTGCAGCTGTTCGTGAGCTGGCTGCAGGGGCAGTTTGGCGAGGCCTGGTGGACGCGAGCACCTTGAGGTCGCCCCAGGGTGTCTCGCTCAACAGCACCGGACTCAAATGCGCCGCGCCACCTTGACCGCCGCTTCAGATCCCCAGGCCACCACGGCACACCAGCCGCGCAGCAGCAGGCCCGGCGGTCCGGCGGCGGCCGCCGCTTCATCCCGATGGAGGCACTCATCGGCCTGGCAGCGCCGCAGCAACTGCTGCAGTGCTGCGCCTTCAGGCCGAGCGTCCAAGGCGCGGATCTGCTCCTCGTAGTGGCGGTCCACGAAGGTCTCCACCGCGGCAATCGTGCCGTAGACCGCACGCGGCCCGAACAGCGCGGGCAAGAAGCCGGTGAAGAAGCCCGCAGCCCGCCAGGGCACGATCAGCCTGCTGCGGTGCCGCGGCGGGACCAGTTCGCACATCAAATCCAGATGTTCCTGCTCGGTGGCCAGATGACGCCGCGCGAAATCGCGCACCCCAGCATCGCGGCTGACCGCCAGCACGCCGCGGTAGATCCATACCGCGCCCGTCTCACCGGCATGGTCGGTCCGCAGGTCGGCCATCAGATCCGCCGGCACCGCCGGCGGCGTGTTGAGTGGCAAGGCCGGGTTCATGGCGCCCCCCGAACCCGGGTCCAGAACTGCGAGAAGGAGCGGCAACGGCGGCCCGGGTCGTCCCAGATGCGCGGTACTGCCTGGCCCTGGCCTGGCAGCAGCCAGGTGCGCAGATGCGGATCGGCCACGGTGCATGCACTGGGTGGCGGCGGGCCCTCACACCAGAGGATGCGGTCGGTGTGCTCCCGCATCAGCGCCTGCACCCACTGCCACCGGCGTTCGCTCCAGCGCCAGCGCTGGTGAAAGGAAGCGGCGAACACCCCTACGACCGGTCCTGGCCACCCCTCGGGTGCTCGCAGGTTCCAGGGGTGGATCAGCCACGCGCTGTCCAAGTCGCTGACCTTGGCCGTGGGCAGATCGAAGGGCGGTCGGTCGAGCAAGGGCGGCTCGGATGATGGAGCACCAACCGCCTTTACCTCCGATGAGGCGGCTGAAGGGGCCGGCGACACGGCCACCGGGGGCGGCAGCCGCCCCGGTCGTCCCTCCAGCCGCTTGCCGCTGCGCGCCACGTCCTCCAGCGCCTCGTAGGACGCATCGATCACGGTGCCGCGCGAATGCCAGGCCGGCGGCGCGAACTTCTCCACATTGCCCGCGTTGAACAGATAGGGTTTGGGGCTGCCGGTGCCCGCCACCCACTGCCAGGACAGGTGGTTGCTGGCCAAGTCGCCGTCCAGCAGATGCCCATAGAGCCAGTCCGCGCCCGCGCGCCAGTGCACTTTGCGCAGGTGCACCACGTAGGAGGCCAGCCACATGCGGGCGTGGTTGTGGAGGTAGCCGGTGGCGTAGAGCTCGCGCACCGCCTCGTCAATGGCCGGCACGCCCGTGCGGCCTTCGCGGATGTCGGCCGGCAGCAGCCGCGCATACGCGCTTTCGGGCATCGGGCCTTCGTGCAGGGAAGAAAAGATGCCCTTGCCCTCGTACTGCCACACGTGATGGAAGTACTCGCGCCAGGCCAGTTCGTTGATGAACTTGTGGTCGGGGTCCAAGGCACGCCCCTTCGGGTCGCGCGTGCGCTCAGCCGCCTGCACCGCCTCCAGCACCTGCGGCAGGCCCAACACCCCGTGGGTGATGTAGGGCGATAGGCGCGTGACCGCGCCCTGCAGGTGGTTGCGGCTGCGCGCGTAGTCGTGGGGGCGGACGGCCTGCAGCAGGCGCAATGCGCCCGCCTGCGTGGGCGCCAGCACCGCCGGGCCTTCAGCGATGGAATTCATGGGAAACCGTGGGATGACAGACCGCCATGATGGCCCCAGCGCCAAGACCCGTGCAGGCGCCGGGGCACCGCGATGGTCGGCCCGCGCCCGCCGCCCAAAAAGCAAGCCGAAGGCACCCGGGCATCAGCCCGCCACACGCCGCAGGCGCCCACAAAAAAGGGCGCCGGAAAACCGGCGCCCCTCATCCCGAACGCGTGGCGGGATCAGCGCACCACAGCAATGGCCTCGCGCTTGTCGGCCTTGTAGGTGAACAGGGTCAGCGCACCGTTCTTGATGTCGCCCTTCTCGTCGAAGGAGATCGTGCCCGTCACGCCCTTGTAGCCCTCGGTCTTGGCCAACACCGGCAGGTACTTGGCCGGGTCGGCCGAGTTGGCCTTGGCCATGGCATCGACCATCACCATCACAGCGTCGTATACATAGGGAGCGTAGATCTGCACATCCGCGTTGTACTTGGCCTTGAACTTGGTTCCAAAGTCGGCCATGGCGGTCTTGGCTTCGCCTTCCACCCCGCCCGCCTCCGCGCACACCACCTGGCCATCGGCCATCGCGCCTGCGGCGAGCTTGGGCAGCTCGCCCGTGCAGATGCCGTCGCCGCCCATCAGCTTGGCATTGATACCCAGCTGCTTCATCTGGCGCAGGATCGGGCCGGCCACGGCGTCCATGCCGCCGAAGAACACCACATCGGGCTTCTTGGCCTTGAGCGCCGTCAGGATGGCGGTGAAGTCGGTGGCCTTGTCGTTGGTGAACTGGCGGTCGACGATCTTGCCGCCGGCGGCTTCCACGCCCTTGGCGAATTCATCGGCCACGCCCTGACCGTAGGCGGTGCGATCGTCCACCACGGCGATGCTCTTGCCCTTGAGTTCCGTCACGGCGTACTTGCCCAGCGTGCCGCCGAGGTGCACGTCATCGGCCACCACGCGGAACGTGGTCTTGAGGCCTTGGCGGGTGTACTTGGGATTGGTGGCCGAGGGGCTGATCTGGGGAATCCCGGCATCGCTGTAGATCTTGGAGGCCGGGATCGAGGTGCCGGAGTTCAGGTGGCCGATGACGCCGGCCACCTTGCTGTCCACCAGCTTCTGCGCGGCGGCCGTGCCCTGCTTGGGATCGGCCGCATCGTCTTCGGCCAACAGTTCGAATTTCACCTTCTTGCCGTCGATGGTCATGCCCTTGGCATTGAGGTCATCGATGGCCATGCGGGCACCGTTTTCGTTGTCTTTGCCCAGGTGCGCGATGGCGCCGCTGGTCGGTGCCACATGACCGATCTTGACCACCACTTCGGAGGCCGCCGGCGCAGCCGCCTCCTTCTTGCCGCAGGCCGCGAGGGCCGCCACCGCAGTGGCCGCCAGAACCAGGTTCCACTTCATGTTCATATGCCAAGAGCTCCTTCAGACAAACAGGGTTTGGGAATACACGCGAAACATTCTCGGGGATCGACCGCCCCACTCATTCACCCAGGTAGGCCGCTCGCACGCGCGGGTCGTGCAGCAGCGCCGCCGCCGGGCCGCTCATCGTCATCTCACCGGAATCCATCACATAGGCCCGGTCAGCCACCGCGAGCGCACGGCTGGCATTCTGCTCCACCAACAACACCGTGGTGCCCTGACGGTGAATCGTTTGGACCACCTCGAAGATCTTGTCCACCATGATGGGCGACAGGCCCATCGACGGCTCATCCAGCAGCAACAGGCGGGGGCGGGCCATCAGCGCCCGGCCCATGGCCAGCATCTGCTGCTCGCCACCCGACAAGGTGCCGGCCAATTGGGCCCGTCGTTCCTTCAGGCGCGGAAACAAGTCGAACACATGCTCGAGGTCTTGAGCCACTTGGTCATCATGGCGCAGATAAGCGCCCATTTGGAGGTTTTCCAGGATGCTCATACGGGTAAAGGTTCCGCGTCCCTCGGGCACCATCACCAAGCCCTGTGCAACCAGGTCCCAGGAGCCAAGGCCCACGGTGGGGCGCCCTCCATACTCGATCGAGCCGCCACCCGGCGGCAGGACTGCCGTGAGCGCCTTCAGCGTGGTGGTCTTGCCCGCGCCATTGGCGCCGATCAGGCTCACCAGTTCGCCCTCGCGCACCTCCAGGCTGATGCCCTTGACGGCCTGGATGCCGCCGTACGCCACCCGCAGGCCGTCGACCCTGAGCAGCAGCGGGGCGCTGGTGGACTCAGGCATGGTGCCCTGCTCCCAAGTAGGCCTCGATCACTTGGGGATGGCGCTGCACCTGCGCCGGTGTGCCCTGGGCGATCACCTTGCCGTAGTCCAGAACCGTGACCGTGTCGCACAGGCCCATCACCAGTTTCACATCGTGCTCGATCAGCAGCACCGTGCGACCATCCGAACGGATGCGGCGTATCAGGTCGCGCAGCACCACCTTCTCGGTGGCGTTCATGCCGGCCGCCGGCTCATCCAAGGCCAGCAGCTGCGGATCCGTGGCCAAAGCCCTGGCAATCTCCAGGCGGCGCTGGTCGCCATAGGACAGCGTGCGGGCACGGTAATCGGCGTAGCGCTCGATGCCGACATAGCGCAGCAGCTCCCGTGCCCGCTCGGCAATGTCCGCTTCCTCCCTTCGAAAGGCCGGGGTGCGAAGCACCGCGCCCCAAAGCCCTGAGGCGGTCCGCACATGACGCCCGACCATCACATTCTCCAGGGCCGTCATGTCTGGAAACAAACGAATGTTCTGGAAGGTGCGCGCAATACCCGCTCGCGCCACTTCATGCACGGCGCTGGGTTTGTAGGGCTGGCCGGCGAGCTCGAATGTGCCGCTATCGGGCGGATACAAGCCGGTGATCACATTGAAGAACGTGGTCTTGCCCGCGCCATTGGGGCCGATGAGTCCTGCCACCTGGCCACGCTCGATGCTCAAGTCCACTCCGCTCAAGGCCTGAAGGCCGCCGAAGCGCTTGCCCGCGCCGCGCACCGCCAGCACCACCGCCGACCCGCCCGTGGAAGCTGCGGCGCTCACGCGCGGCCTCCGCCAGACCCGGGGAGGCCCTCGGGGCCCTCGGCCATCGCCGATCGACCATGCTCTGGCGTGGGCCACAGGCCGCGTGGGCGCAACAGCATGATGACGATCATCGCCAGGGCAATCAGGAGTTGTCGCAGGATGGCCGCATCGATGCGGCCACCCGTCATGCTTTGAATGTCGCCCGCGACATAGCGCAGCACCTCCGGCAATGCCGCCAGCATCAGGGCCCCGACGATCACCCCGGGCAAGTGGCCCAAGCCACCCAGCACCACCATGGCCACGATCATCACCGACTCCATCAAGCTGAAGGACTCGGGCGAGACGAAGCCCTGGAAGGACGCGAACATCGCGCCGCTGACGCCGCCGAAAGTGGCGCCCATCCCAAAAGCCAGCAGCTTCATGTTGCGCGTGTGGATGCCCATCGCCCGAGCGGCCATCTCGTCCTCGCGGATGGCCATCCAGGCGCGGCCGATCCGCGAGTCTTCGAGACGCCGGCAGATGACCACGCTCACCACCACCAGCAGCAGGAAGAGCCAGTAGTACATCGTGACCGATGCAATGCGCAGTTCGCCCCAGGGGAGCGACACATCCAGCGGACGGCCCAGGCTGAAACCGAACACCGATACCGGATCGATGCGGTCCAGCCCGCGTGGGCCGTTGGTGATGTTGATCGGATGCTCCAAGTTGTTCATGAACACCCGGATGATTTCCCCGAAGCCCAACGTGACGATGGCCAGGTAGTCCCCACGCAGCTTGAGCACCGGGGTGCCCAGCAGCACGCCTGCCAACGCCGCCAGCAGCGCCGCCAAAGGAATCACCACCCAGATCGGCGTGTGCACCCCTTGGGGAAAGTGTTGCGCGAACCAGGTGAACTGCTCGGCCAGATGCGGCGAGGTGAGCAGTGCCACCATGTAGGCGCCCACGGCATAGAAGGCGACGAAGCCCAGGTCCAAGAGGCCCGCATAGCCCACCACGATGTTCAGGCCCAGGGCCAACAAGACATACAGCAGCGCCGTGGCCATGATGCGCACCCAACCCGAGCCGATGGGCTGCACGAACAAGGGCAAGACCACCAGGGCGACGGCCGCCACAGCGAAGGCCAACAGCTGCATCCGCGAAGACTTCAAGGTCATCACACCGCCACCCCGCTTGCTGCTGGCATCAAGCGCGGTCCGCCACCCGCTCACCCAGGAGGCCCGAGGGGCGAAGGGTGAGCACCAGGATGAGCGCGGCAAACGCGAAGACGTCCACATAGTGGCTGCCCAGCACGCCCCCGGTGAGTTCGCCCAGGTAACCCGCGCCGATGGCCTCCAGCAGTCCGAGCAGAAGGCCGCCAACGACTGCGCCACCCAAATTGCCGATGCCGCCGAGCACCGCCGCGGTGAAGGCCTTCAGGCCCGGCAGAAAACCCATGGTGTGCTGCACCGTGCCGTAGTTGGCGGCCCACATCACACCGGCCAAGGCCGCCAGCGCGGCACCGATGATGAAGGTGGTGGCGATCACCGCGTCGGGCCGCACCCCCATCAAGGCGGCGACGCGGGGGTTCTCGGCCGTCGCGCGCATCGCGCGTCCGAGCCGCGTCCGGTTCACCAGGAACATCAACGCGGCCAGCGTCACCGCCGTCAAGGCCAGGATCAACACCTGCGTCACCGAGATGACCGCCCCGCCGATGTGGAAGGGCTCCACCGGCAGCAGCTGCGGATAGGGCTTGGGGTTGGGCTTCCAGATGATCATGGCCAGCGTCTGCAGCAGCAGGCTCATGCCCATGGCCGTGATCAGCGGCGCCAGGCGCGGCGCGTTGCGCAGGGGACGGTAGGCGAGCTTCTCGATGCCGTAGTTGAGCGTGCAGCACACCAGCACCGCGATGGGCAGTGAAATCAGCATCAGCACCCCACCCGGCAAACCCGAGCCACCCAGTGCCGTCACCACCGACCAGCTCACCAGCGCACCCACCATCAGCACCTCGCCGTGGGCGAAGTTGATGAGGTTGATGATGCCGTAGACCATCGTGTAGCCCAGAGCCACCAGGGCATACATGCTGCCCAGGACCAAGCCGTTGATGATTTGTTGGAGGAGGGTGTCCATCGCCTCTGTCCTGCACCACAGACCGAACCAGCCGGCAGCGCGGAAAACCGCGAGGCCGCCGCTTTCAAACGGCGACCGCAATGGGGCGGGATTAGACACCAAGCGGACATCCAGGAGCCCCCGGGGGCTTCCCGGTGCCCTTCTGCCTGAGGGCCTCAGGCTGGCGAACCCCTGCCTCCGAGACGGGAGGGCACCCTCTCTAGACCGGCGGTTCCCGGCCCACCGCGCCCAGGGCGTGCGCAGCCGCGCTGGCGGCAATCGCGGTGCGACGCTCGTCGGACAGCCGCGCCAGATTCTTCACCTGCATCACCATCCGGGGGTTCTGGGCCAACACCGCCTCGTGCCGGATCAGGAAGTCCCAGTAGAGCGTCGTGTAGGGGCAGGCCTGGTCGCCCGTGGCCTGCGCGGGGTCAAAGCGGCAACCCTTGCAGTGGTTGCTCATGCGCTGGATGTACTTGCCGGTGGCCACATAGGGCTTGCTGGCCATCAGCCCGCCATCGGCAAACTGACTCATGCCCAGCGAGTTGGGCAACTCCACCCACTCCACCGCGTCCACATAGACGCTCAGGTACCAAGCGTGCACCGCCTTGGGGTCCACACCCAGCAGCAAGAGGTACAAGCCCGTGACCATCAGCCGCTGGATGTGGTGGGCGTATCCGTGGTTCAGCGTCTGCTTGAGCGCGTCCCGCAGGCAGGCCATGTCGGTGTCGCCCGTCCAGAAGAAAGCCGGCAGGGGTCGGGTCGCGCCCAAGGCATTGCGCTCCAGGTACTGCGGCATGTGCAGCCAGTAGATGCCCCGCACGTATTCGCGCCAGCCCAGTATCTGGCGGATGAAGCCTTCAGCTGAAGCCAGATCGACACGGCCCTCTCGCCATGCGGCTTGTGCCGCCTGCACCACCTCATGTGGCGTGAGGAGTTTCAGGTTCAAGGCGGCCGACAGGTGCGAATGAAACAGCCACGCCTGCCCTTCCCACAGCGCATCTTGCCAGCGCCCAAACTGGGGCAGTCGCTGTTCGACAAAGACGGTGAGCGCCTGCAGCGCCTGATCGCGCGTGACGGGCCAGGCAAATGAATCCAGTTGGCCAGGGTGCTGGGCAAAGCGCCTCTCGACCAAGGCGATGACCTCGCGGGTGATCGCGTCAGGCTCGAACCGACAGGGCTCGGGGATGGGTGGTGGGCCATCCTTGCCAAAGGCCTCGCGGTTGTCGGCATCGAAATTCCATTGACCACCGGCCGGCTCGTCGCCATCCATCAGCACGCCATGTTGACGGCGAAGCGCTCGGTACCAGAACTCCAGCCGCAACTGCTTGCGGCCTCGAGCGTGGGCGGCGAATTCGCGCACGGTGCTGAAGAAGTGGCGGTCTTCCCGGATCTCCAGGGATACACCGGTGTCAGTGGCCACCCGTTTGAGCGCATCCAGGACGCGCCAGTCGCCCGGCGCCGTCATCACCAACAACTCCGGGCTGTGGCGAGCGAGGGCCGCGGTCAACTCCGCCGGCAGCGAGCCCCGGTTGCCGGCGTCCTCCAGGCAGCGGTAATCGACGGTCCAACCCCGTGCCCGCAGGGCCTCTCGGTGGTGGCGCATGGCTGAGAGAAACAGCGCCATGCGCGGCTTGGACGACCAGACGTGTGTGGACTCCTCGTCCACTTCGGCCATCCATACCACGTCCTGTAACGGGTCGGCGCCATCGAAACAGGAGGCGCTGAAGTCGAGTTGGTCACCCAGGACCAGGATCAATCGACGGGTCACGGCTTTCGGCCTTTGCGACAGGCGTCGGAACAGTGCTTGACCTCGTCCCAGTTGCGCGCCCAGGCCTTGCGCCAGGTCATGGGGCGCCCACAGGTCACACAAGGCTTGGTGGGCAGTTGGTTCTTGTTGCCGCGAAAGCCCGCGGCCTGGTCACTGCGCTTGTGGTCACCCCGGCTCATGGCCCGATGGTGGCACGCCTGGCATGCCGAAGAGATCCAGTTGGGTATCCGCCGACCTCCTGCGGCGTCCCCCTCCCGTCTGGGGGAGTCCGCTCTTGCGCGAACCGTGTCGGTCCTGGATGCGGTCGGCTTCGGCCTGGGCATTGCGGCCTTTGCGCAAACCAAACATCGCCTCCTTCGCCGCCCGGGCTGCGGCCGGCTCGTCGACGATCGGCTCGGGATAGTCCCGCCCCAAGCGGCAGCCGCTGGCGGCCTGCACGGACGCATCCATGGTCCAGGGTCGGTGCAAGCAGGCCAAGGGCACCGCCGCCAGCTCCGGCACCCAGCGACGGATGAACGCGCCCTGCGGGTCCTGGTCCAGCGCCTGCTTGGTGGGCGAATAGATCCTCAGCGTGTTGATGCCCGTGGTGCCGCTTTGCATCTGCATCTGGCTCCAGTGGATGCCGGCCTCGAAATCCGTGAACTGGCGCGCCAAGTGCAGCCCGGTGCGTCGCCAGTGCAACCACAGATGGTAGGACGCAAAGCTCACCAGCATCGCGCGCATTCGAAAGTTCAACCAACCGGTGGCATTGAGGCTGCGCATGCAGGCATCCACCATCGGAAAGCCCGTCTGACCATCGCACCAGGCCTGCAGCCGAGCCGCCTGCGTGGGGCCCCAGACCGGTGCCTCGGGCTTGTCTTCACCAGGACGCAGCCCATCGCAGGAACGGGCGAAGTGGCGAAACTCGATCGCGGGCTCGGACTCCAGCTTTTGCATGAAGTGGCAGTGCCAGCGCAATCGACCGGCAAACCCGCGCAGACCCGAGGACAGCGCCCGGTCGCCGTTCTCCCGCGCAGCGGCAATGGCCGCCTCGGTGCGTTGGTGTACCCAGCGCAGGCTCAAGGCCCCAAAGGCCAGGTGTGCGCTGATGCGGCTGCAACCCGACTCGGCCGTCAAGGGACTCGACAAGGATCGCCGATAGCCACGGCCACGGCCCCGCAGGAAATCCTCCAACAAGGCGAAGCCGGCCGCCTCACCGCCGACGGCATGAACGGGCGCGTCGTGGTCGGCCGGCAGTTCACCCTCATCGACCCCGATCCAGGGTGTCCAGGCACGGGGCGTTTCCACCAGCGCGGCGTCCATACGGGCCGTCCATCGCGATGCCCAGCCGCTGCGGCTGCGCAGGCGCCGGACCACGCCGTGTTGGGACCACTCCTGCCAGATCACGCCGCGGTCGCGGCACCAAGCCCCCACGGCCCGGTCGCGCTCATAGGTCCAGCCCGGCCCCGTCTCCTCGTGGCTGAGCAAGCGATCGAAGCCGTGCTGTGCATGCAGTTCGCGGAGCACCGCAACCGCAGACCCGACGCGCACCAACAGCGGCAGGCCGCGTCCCGCCAACTGCCGCCGCATGGACGCGATGCAGGCGCGCGCAAAAGCCCATTGCCGCGGATGAAACTCCGGGCTGTTCAACCACTCCGGTTCGAAGATCCACAGCGCAGCGGCGGGCCCCTGCACGGCCGCGGCCAATGGCGCATGGTCATGCAGTCGCAGATCGCGCTTGAGCCATACCAAGCAACGGCTCATGGGTTCACCTGGCGCCAAGACAGGGGCAGGCCGGGCGGTTCGCCTCGGTGCCGCTCAGAACACTTCGGACAAGGCGCGCGCGACACGGGCGACGTTGGCCTGCGTCAGCCCCGCCACACACAGGCGTCCCGACCGGATCAGGTACACCGCATGCTCCTCGCGCAACCGATCGACCTGTCCTGCGCTCAGGCCGGTGTAGCTGAACATGCCGCGCTGGCTGAGCAAGAAACCAAAGTCACGATCAGGGCGCAGCGCCGAGAGCTGTTCATGCAAGGCGCTGCGCACCGCCACCATCCGCTGCCGCATCTGCGCCAGTTCGTCTTGCCAGCGGGCACGCAAATCCGCATCGCCCAACACATGCGCCACCAGACGCGCGGCGTGGATCGCCGGGCTGGAGTAGATACGCCGCACCGTGTAGCGCAGCTGGCCCATCACGAGGTCGGCTTCGGCCGGCGTGGCGCACACCGCCGACAAGGCGCCGCAGCGCTCGCCATACACGCTCATGCTCTTGGAAAAGGAATTGGCCACGAAGCAGGTCAGGCCGGATGCAGCCAAGGCCCGAACCGAGTGGGCATCTTCATCGATGCCATCGCCAAACCCCTGATAGGCCAAGTCCAGATACGGCAGCAGTTGGCGCTCCCGTAGGACCGGAATCAGCACGTCCCATTGTGCGGCGCTGAGATCCACGCCGGTGGGGTTGTGGCAACAGGCGTGCAGCAGCACGATGCTGCGCGGCGGCAGGCTGCGCAAGCGGGCGAGCATCTCGGCAAAACGCAAGCCGCCCGTTTGGCTGTCGTAGTAGGGATAGGTGTGGACCGCAAAACCGCTGCCCTCGAACATGGAACGGTGGTTGTCCCAGGTGGGGTCGCTCACCCAAACCGCGCTGTCCGGCAGCCAGGTCCGCAGGAAGTCGGCCCCCACCTTCAGGCCGCCCGAAGAGCCGACCGTCTGAATGGTGGCCACGCGGCCCTCGGTCAGCGCCGGGTGGCCCGCACCCAGCAACAGATGCTGCACCTGCGCACGGCAGGCTGCCTCACCCTCCATCGGCAGGTAGGGCTTGGGCCCGCCTTCGGCCAGGATGCGCCGCTCGGCCTCCTGCACGCTGGGCAGCACCGGCAGGCGCCCCTGCTCGTCGAAGTAGATGCCGATCGACAGGTTGACCTTGTGGGCGCGCTCATCGCGGTTGAAAGCGTCCACCAGGGCGAAGATGGGGTCGCCCGCATAGGGTGTGATGTGCTCAAACATGACTCAACCCAAAGCCGCTTCAATGTCCGCTGCCAACTTGGACGGCGCATCCTGCGGCGCGTACCGGCGGATGACCCGGCCATCGCGACCGACCAGGAACTTGGTGAAGTTCCACTTGATGCCCTGAGAACCCAGCAACCCTGGGGCCTGTTGCTTGAGCCATTGGAACAGGGGGTGCGCCTCCGGCCCGTTGACCTGGATCTTGGCCATCATCGGAAAGGAGACGCCGTAATGGCGCTGGCAGAAGGCGGCAATCTCGGCGTTGTCCTTGGGATCTTGTCCACCGAATTGGTTGCAGGGAAAGCCGATCACGCTCAAACCCCGGGCCCCAAATTGCTGCCACAGCGCCTCCAGCCCGGCGAACTGCGGGGTGAATCCACAGGCGCTGGCCGTGTTGACCACCAGAACCACGCGGCCCTTGAATTCGGCCAGGGGCACGCTGCGCCCCGTGATATCGGTGGCCTCGAAATCGCTCAGGGTCTTGTCCATGGATGGATCGTAATGCAGGGCCGGCCTCGGGCGCCGGTGCGGGGTTGCGACAGGTGGCCCGCGGGCCTCAAGGGGGCTGCGCGTGCTCAGTCCCAGGCCGCCAGCCAGGCCGAGGCCAGAATGCAGGCGCCGCCCAAGAGCAGTGCCGGCCCCAGGGTGCCGGCGCCCAGTGCGACGGCCGATGCGGAGGCGAAGAGCACCTCGGTGAGCATGATGACGGCCGTGCGATGTGCCGGTAGCCGCGAAGCACCGAACTGCAGGCAGAGGTTGGCCGCCAGAAAGGCCGCACTCAGACCCGCGGCCCAAGGCCACCACTGTGATGCGTCCCTCCACAGCGGTGCAGGAATGGATCCCGCGGCCTGAAGCGCCACGCCCACCATACCGGCCACCAGGGCACCGCCGATGAACATGGCCGCTGCCCGCGCAGCTTCGCTGCGGTCCTGCTCGCGCCGCACCATGATGTTGTTCAGCGCGAAGGAAAACCCGCCGATCAGGGCCAATGCATCGGCAAGACTGAAAGCCGCACCCAGCGCCGTCGCCCCTTCCGGTGGCCACAGCACGATCAACGCACCCAGCAGCCCCAGGGCCACCCGCAGCAGGGCTCGCGGCGTGATCGCCTCCTGGAGCAGCACACGCGCGAGGAGCACCGCCCACAAGGGCATCAGGTAGAAGAGCAACACCACGCGCACCACGTCACCGATGCTCACCGCCCAATTGAAGGCCGCGTTGGTGGTGCCGGCCGCGGCAATCAGCACCCACAGGGCGCTGGGACGCAGCAGTTCCAGGACGCTTCGCGGGCGCACCGCCAGGAGCAGGATGGAAATGGCCGCGTAAACCAGGGTGGTCGCCCACAGCGGGTGCAGGCCGCGTTCATCGAGGTGGCGAAACGGCCACCACGACAAACCCCACACCAGCGCGTTGACGACTAGGGCTGCAGCTGCGAGGCCTTGCGGCGGCGCCACCAGATGACCCCCAGCACCACCGCGCCGATGCCCAACAGGATGAAGATGCCCACCTGGAACTGGCGCAGGACACTGAACATCCAATCCCGGTTCAGTGCGCCGAAATAACCCAGGTACACCCAGATCGGCACGCTGATCAGGGCTGCAAAACCGTCCATGACGAACCATGTCCCGAAGGAGACCCGGCGCGACATGCCCGCGCTGAAGAACACCGGTGTGCGCAGGCCTGGCAGAAATCGCGCCACGAACATCACCCACTTGCCGTACTTTTGAAACAGCTGGGCGGCCTTTTCGAAACGCTCGGGCGTGAGCACTTTCCGAAAACCCGGCAGCGTTTGAAGGCGCTGACCGTACACGCGGCCCAGGGTGAAGATGAGGCCGTCGCCGACGAGCACACCGGCCATGCCCACCGCGAACATGACATGGGGATCGGCATAGCCCAGGCCGGCAATCACGCCACCGGTCACCAGGGTCACGTCCTCCGGCACCGGCACCCCGAATCCGCAGATGAGCAGCATCACGAAGACGGCGATGTAGCCGTACTCGGTGAAGATGGGCATCAGGAAATTGAAGACTTCCATCTCCCAGGTTATAGCACCGACGCCTTGTGCGATGCCGCCGCATACCCCGACAGTCTGTAGGATCATGTCCCCATGCCCCGCCCCATCCAGGCCCTCATCCACCCCGACGCGCTGGCGCACAACCTGGCCCAGGCGCAGGCCCATGCACCGGACGCACGCACATGGGCGGTGGTCAAGGCCAATGCCTATGGACACGGCCTGGAGCGCGCACTCGAGGGCCTGCGCCGCGCGGACGGATTTGCGCTGCTGGACTTCGACGAGGCCCGCCGGCTGCGCGACTTGGACTGGCGTGGGCCGATCCTGCTGCTCGAAGGTTGTTTCGAGCCGCGTGATCTGGAATGGTGCTCGCGACTGGGTTTGTGGCATGTGGTCCACACGACCGAGCAAATCGACTGGTTGGCCGCGCACAAGACCCAGGTGCCGCACCGCGTGTTCCTGAAAATGAACAGCGGCATGAACCGACTGGGTTTCACCGAAGCCGCCTTGCGCGGCGCCTGGGCGCGGCTCAATGCGCTGCCACAGGTGGATGAAATCTCCCTGATGACGCACTTCTCCGACGCCGATGGCCCACGCGGCATCGCCCATCAGGTGCAGGCCTTCTCGCAGGCCACCGCGGACCTGCCGGGAGAACGCAGCCTATCCAACAGCGCCGCCGTTCTGCGGTATGGGCAGCAGGCGGGCGCCAGTGCCGATTGGGTCCGCGCGGGCATCATGCTCTATGGCAGCGCCCCGGATGCCCCGCTCGGGTCCCTTGCATCCTGGAACCTCAAGCCCACCATGACCCTGCGCAGCCGGCTCATCGGCCTGCAGCATCTTCAGCCCGGAGACACGGTGGGCTACGGCAGCACCTACACCGCCACGCGCGCGACGCGCATCGGCATCGTGGCCTGCGGCTATGCAGACGGCTATCCCCGCCACGCCCCCACCGGCACCCCGGTGTTGGTCGATGGCGTGCGGTGCGAGCTGGTCGGCCGCGTGAGCATGGACCTGATCACCGTCGACTTGACGCCCGCACCCACAGCCGGATGGGGCAGCGACGTCACGTTGTGGGGCTATGGGCCACAGGGCGAAGTCCTGTCGATCGACGATGTCGCGCAGGCCGCCGGCACCATTGGCTACGAATTGATGTGCGCCTTGGCAACGCGCGTGCCGGTGTCCACCGCACCATGCCCCGCATCACCTACCGCCTGAACCCCGCGGAGCTCGAGTTCAGCGCCATCCGCGCGCAAGGCGCCGGCGGGCAAAACATCAACAAGGTGAGCAATGCGAGCCAGTTGCGCTTCGATGTCCTCGCCTCCTCCCTGCCCGACATCCTCAAGGCCCGCGTGTTGGCCCTGGGCGATCAACGCATCACCCGCGAAGGTGTGGTCATCATCAAGGCCCAAGAACACCGCAGCCTCCCGATGAACCGTGAGGCCGCCCTGCGCCGCCTGCTGGAGCTTCTGGATCAAGCGGCCCACATCCCTGCCACGCGACGCGCCACGCGGCCCACCCGCGCCAGCGTGGAGCGTCGTCTGCAATCCAAGGCGCGAGACGCACGGGTCAAGGCGCTGCGGCGTTCGGGCGTTGAGTGAGATGGAACGAAGCCGAAAGCCCCGACAGCAGACGCTGGTGCGCGCCGCCCGGGCGATGGGGCTGAGCGCAGATCAACTCAACGGGTGATGTCCCCGGCTCACCCCTTGAGCCACCCCCGTGCCATCATGCCGCCATGGCCAAGGACAAGACCCTCTACACCTGCAGCGACTGCGGGGGCACCACGCCCAAGTGGCTGGGCCAATGCCCGCATTGCCAGGCCTGGAACACCCTGAGCGAAACGCTTGCCGCCGGCGGCGGCACCGGCAAGAACCGCTTCGAAGCGTTGGCGCGCAGCGCCCCCGTGACGCGCCTGGCGGATATCGAGGCGCAGGATGTGCGGCGCACCCCGACCGGGCAGGAGGAACTTGACCGGGTGCTGGGCGGCGGCATCGTGCCCGGGGGTGTGGCGCTGATCGGCGGAGACCCCGGTATCGGCAAGTCCACGCTGCTGTTGCAGGCCGCCGAATCGCTCAGTGGCCGCATGAAGGTGCTGTACGTCACCGGTGAAGAATCTGGCGCCCAGGTCGCCCTGCGTGCACAGCGCCTGGGTCTTTCGGGGGCCAATGTGCAGGTGCTTGCCGAGATCCAGCTCGAGCGCATCCTGGCCACGATCGCCGAGCACCAGCCCGCTTTCGTGATCATCGATTCCATCCAGACCGTGTACTCGGAGCAACTCAGCAGCGCACCGGGCTCGGTGGCGCAGGTGCGGGAGTGCGCCGCCCACCTGACGCGGACGGCCAAAGCCAGCGGTTGTGCGCTCGTATTGGTGGGCCATGTCACCAAAGAAGGCGCCCTGGCCGGCCCCCGCGTGCTGGAACACATCGTCGACACCGTGCTGTATTTCGAGGGTGACACGCACTCCAGTTTTCGTCTGGTTCGCGCCATCAAGAACCGCTTCGGTGCGGTCAACGAGATCGGTGTGTTTGCCATGACGGAAAAGGGCCTCAAAGGTGTGACCAACCCCAGTGCCATCTTCCTGTCCACGCACGAAGCCCCGGTGCCCGGCTCCTGCGTGCTGGTGACGCTGGAAGGCACGCGCCCGATGCTGGTCGAAATCCAGGCCTTGGTGGACAGCGGAGGGCCGTCACCCCGGCGACTGTCCGTGGGCCTGGAGCGCGACCGTTTGGCCATGCTGTTGGCGGTGCTTCACCGTCACGCGGGCGTGGCCTGCATGGACCAGGATGTGTTCGTCAATGCCGTGGGCGGCGTGCGCATCAGCGAACCGGCCGCTGATCTCTCCGTGTTGCTGGCCATCCAGAGCAGCCTGCGTGCGCGGGCCTTGCCGCGAGGCTTCATTGCCTTCGGCGAAGTGGGGCTCGCCGGTGAAGTGCGCCCCGCGCCGCGCGGCCAGGAGCGCCTGAAGGAGGCCGCCAAGCTGGGCTTTGCCACGGCCATCGTGCCCAGGGCCAATCTGCCCAAGAAGCCCATCGAGGGCCTCACGGTGCACGGGGTCGACCGCATCGAGGAGGCCATGGGCCTGGTCCGAGGGCTGTAAGGCCCCCGCGGGGCGCGGGTTCAGCGGTGCACGAGCAGCTGAACCACGCCGTAACCCAAGCGGGCGAGCTCGGTCTTCAGCCGATGGCCATACGTGGTCCAGCGCCGGCTCCAGTGGAACTTCCTCGAGGGGCCCGGGTTGCCGATCGTCGACTCCACCTGATCGTCATGCGCACACACCTCGGGGAACACGCGGCGCACCTTCAGCCCATACACCCAACCGCGGTCATAGGCGTGGTCGTAGGGCAGTTGCATCGGCAACAACTGCTGCACATAGCGTTGGGCGGCTGCCCGATTCACCACATACGCCGATGAACCCGTGCAGCGGCTGAACATCACGCCCAGTTGATGCCCGTGGCCGACAGGCAGAACCGCCACCGGCGTTCCGCTGTGGATGGCCGAAAGCTTGACCATGTCCCAGCGAGGCGCCGCAGCCATCAAGTGCTCCAGCACCTCGGGCAGGGCTGCCGTGGGCCAGACATCGTCTTCCAGGATCAACGCAAACTCATGCGGCGTCTGCAAAAAGACCTGCATCAGGCCCACATGCGACAGGTAGCAGCCCAACTCGCCCAGGGAGGGCGTCATCCCGTGCAGCTGCTCGAATGACGGCTGGTCCAGGGTTGCTGCCTGCTCGGCCTCGGACAACAGCCGCCCCTCCACCGCCGAGAATCGCGTCCAGGCCAGCCCCAGTTGATCGAGCCGCGGCCCAATGCGCGCCAGACGCTGCGGCGCGCGGTCGAGGTTGATGACCCAGGTGTGCAAACGCTTCACGCCGCGCATTGTGCCGCCCCCCTCGCTAACATCTGCCCCATGACCCATTCGTTCTCGCACCGCGCCTCCTCCCTGGTGAGCTGGGGTTTGGCCGTGGCCGCCATCGCCGTGGGCTACACGCAATACGGCTGGCCCGGCGTGTTCCTGGCCTTCACCATCATCGTCTTCTGGCTGCTCCTGCAGTTCAGCCGAGCCCTGCGGGTGATGCGGGCCGCCGCCACACGCCCCGCCGGCCTGGTGGACAGTGCCTTCATGGCACACACGCGAATCCATCAGGGCATGAAGATGCTGCAGGTGCTGCGCGAAACCCGGAGTCTGGGCAAGCGACTGCCCCACCCCAGCCCGGGCGCGCAGGAAAGTTGGGAGTGGCGGGATAGCGGCGGGGATGGCCTGGTCGTTGACTTCGTACGCGGGCGCTGCGTCGGGGCGGCCCTGGTGCGTGCGCCCGCTGAAGGCCCCAGCGACCCTGCCCCTAAAATGGAAGGTTTGATACCGAATTGAGGGACAGACCATGGGCATGGACGACCGCGACGGCAAGATCTGGATGGACGGCCAGTTGGTCGATTGGCGCGACGCCAAGATCCACGTCCTCACCCACACCCTGCACTACGGCTGCGGGGCCTTCGAGGGCGTTCGCGCCTACAACACCGTCAAGGGCACGGCCATCTTCCGTCTGCGCGAACACACCGAGCGCCTGTTCAACAGCGCCAAGATCCTGCGCATGAAGATCCCCTTCACCATTGAGCAAGTGGAGGAAGCCCAGAAGCAGGTGGTGCGTGAAAACAAGCTCGAGAGTTGCTACCTGCGCCCGCTGACCTGGATCGGCAGCGAAAAGCTGGGGGTGTCCCCCAAGGGCAACAAGATCCACCTGATGGTGGCCGCTTGGGCCTGGGGGGCCTACCTTGGCGAAGAGGGACTCAAGCGCGGCATCCGCGTCAAGACCAGCAGCTACACCCGGCACCATGTGAACATCACCATGACGCAGGCCAAGGCGGTGAGCAACTACACCAACTCCATCCTGGCCAATATGGAAGCCACGGATGAAGGCTACGACGAAGCCCTGCTGCTCGATTCCGCCGGCTTCGTCAGCGAGGGCGCGGGTGAAAACCTCTTCGTCATCAAGGGGGGCGTGATCTACACGCCGGACCTGTCGGCCGGTGCACTCAATGGCATCACCCGCAACACCGTGTTTCACATTGCCAAGGACCTGGGCCTGGACATCGTGCAAAAGCGCATCACCCGCGACGAGGTGTACATCGCGGACGAAGCCTTCTTCACCGGCACGGCCGCTGAAGTCACGCCGATCCGTGAACTCGACCGCATCGAGATCGGCATCGGAAGCCGCGGCCCCATCACCGAGAAAATTCAGAGTGCCTTTTTCGACATCGTCAACGGGCGCAATGAGCAGTACGCCCACTGGCTGACCCAGGTGTGAGCATGTCCCGCGAATCGAAGTCTGTGGTGGAGGTCACGGCCGCCGAACTCCAAGGGCCCGGCGTCGTGTTCTGTCCCAACCCTCGCATGCCCCTGTGGAGCAACCACCCCAAGGTGTTCATCGACCTCAGCCATGAAGGTCAGGGCAAGTGCCCGTATTGCGGCACGGAATACCGGCTCAAGGCAGGCGAGCGCGTCGCGCACGGGCACTGAAGTGCATCCGCGGAGCGTCTCTACAATTCTTTGATGTCCGCATCCGTGGCCCTTCGCCCCCGGGAATTCGTCCTCACCCTGTCATGCCGGGACACCCAGGGCATCGTGCACGGGGTCTCGGGCGTGCTGACCCAAGCTGGCTGCAACATCCTCCATTCCCAACAGTTCGGTGATGTCCACGGCGAGGACGCCACCGGCCTGTTCTTCATGCGGGTGCACTTCGAAGCGCCGGCCGATTGGGCCCAGGTGGAGACGCTCAAACAGCGGTTCCGCCCCGTGCGCGATCGGTTTCAGATGGAGGCCGCCTTCCACCCGGTTGGTGAGCGCTCACGCTTGCTTTTGCTCGTCAGCAAGCATGGTCACTGTCTCAACGACTTGCTGTTTCGCTGGAAAAGCGGTCAGTTGGCCGTCGACATTCCGGCCATCGTGTCCAATCACCCCGACTTCGCCGACCTGGCCGCCAGCTACGGCATTGCCTTCCACCACCTGCCACTGGCTGCGGGCAGCAGTGCCGCGGCCAAGCGTGAACAGGAGCGGCACATCGAAGCGCTCATCGAGCGCGAGCGCATCGATCTCGTCGTGCTCGCGCGTTACATGCAGATCCTGTCGCCCGAGTTCTGCCTAGCCCTCAAGGGGCGTGCCATCAACATCCACCACAGTTTCCTGCCGAGCTTCAAGGGCGCCAAGCCCTATTACCAGGCGCACGCCCGCGGGGTGAAGCTCATTGGAGCCACCGCCCACTATGTGACAGCCGACCTCGATGAGGGCCCCATCATCGAGCAGGATGTAGAACGCGTGGACCATTCGCTTTCAGCCGAAGATCTGACGGCGGTGGGGCGAGATGTGGAGTGCGTGGTCCTGGCCCGTGCCGTGCGTTGGCATGTGGAGCACCGCGTGCTGGTGAATGGCCACAAGACCGTGGTCTTCCGTTGACGCCATGACGCCCAACAAGCCCCGCACCGCTTCGCTGATGTCCACGCCCCAGGACATCGAGGCGCAGTTCTACGAGGCCCTTCAGCGCGGGGACATCGAAGCCCTGATGGCCGTCTGGGGCGACGATGAGGACATCGTTTGCGTCCACCCCGGTGGGCCGCGCATCGTGGGGGCTGCGGCCATTCGGGCCACGTTCGATTCCATCTTCGCCAACGGCCCCATCACCGTGCATCCCGAAAAGATCCGGGCGGTCAATACCGGGCACTGTGCGGTGCACAACGTGCTGGAGCGTGTGGACATCAGCACCGACGAGGGCCCGCAGACGGCCTGGGTGATCGCCACCAATGTCTACATCAAGACCGACCACGGATGGCGTCTCGTCGCCCATCACGCCAGCCCGGGCTCTCCCCGGGAATTGCAGGAAGTGACGGAAGCGCCTTCGGTTCTGCATTGAGACATTACCGCGCACCCGTGTGGCTGCCTGGTGGCCACGCCCAAACCATCTGGTCCGCGCTCTTGAGTCATCGCGGTCGCGCGGCCCTGTACCGCCGCGAGCGCTGGACCACGCCCGACGGGGACTTCATCGACGTCGATATCCAAGGGGCTGGGGCCGATGGGATGGAGGCCACGCAGGCGCCATGGCTTGTTCTGTTCCACGGTCTGGAAGGCAGTTCCGGCAGCGCCTATGCACTGGCCTTTGCCGACGTGGCCCGTCAACGCGGCTGGAATTACGCGGTGCCGCACTTTCGTGGGTGTTCAGGCGAAATAAACCTCGCGCCACGGGCCTACCACTCGGGCGATTTCGAAGAGATCGGATGGATCCTGGCGCGCATGCGTGCGCGCGCCGCAGCGCCCTTGAGGGCGGTGGGCATTTCCCTAGGGGGCAATGCCCTGATGCGTTGGGCCGAGGAAGCGGGCGAAACCGCCGCGTCGGTGGCATCGGCCGTGTCCTGTGTGTGCTCCCCACTGGACCTCATGGCCTCGGGAGAGGCGATTGGGCGGGGCTTGAACCGTCAGGTCTACACGCGCATGTTTCTGCGCACCATGAAGCCGCGCGCACTGGCCAAGTGGGCCCAGCACCCCGGTCTGTTCGATCGTGACCGCCTCATGGCTGCTCGCAATCTGCGGGAATTCGACGACGTGTTCACCGGACCTCTGCACGGCTTCAAGGATACCGACGACTACTGGACCCGTGCCTCGGCCCAGCCGGATCTGCACCGCATCCGCATTCCTGCACTGGCACTCAATGCCTTGAACGATCCCTTCATCCCGGCCTGCTCACTTCCGCGGCCGGGCGAGGTCGGCCCTTTCGTGGAACTGTGGCAACCTGCGCACGGCGGGCATGTGGGTTTCCCGAGCGGCGGCCCGCCAGGCCATGTGCTGGCCATGCCACAGGCGGTGGCGGATTGGCTCAGCCCTTGAATCATTGAGCCGTCGTTTAACTATTTCGTGCCCATGGACGACCTCGTCAAAGCTGCGCTCAGAAAGTGGCCCAATGTGCCGGCCTGCTACGACTGGCTGGGCCTGGATGCGCGCGGGCAGTGGTGGATGCGTGACGAGCGCACCCAGGCGGCGGGGCCGTTTCCGCTGGTCAAGGGCAGCCGAATCGAGCACGAGAAGTTGCGCGACTTCATCCACCGCAACTATGAGTGCGATGCGCAAGGGGCGTGGTTCTTTCAGAACGGGCCTCAGCGCGTGTATGTCACCCTGGAGGTCACCCCCTGGGTATGGCGCGTGATGGACACCCCAGGCCACCCGGTGTACAGCCACACGGGCCATCCCGCGCTGGTGCAGGGCGCCTGGCTGGATGAGCAGGGGCGGCTGTTCCTCACCACCGACATCGGCCCCGGCCTGGTGCACAGCCTGGATGTGGCGGCTGCAGCGCAGGCGCTGGAGGCCGGGGATTGGGTACTGAGCCCCGGCAGAAGCGTGGGCGAACCGGTGTCCGTCCAAGCGGCGGACCTGCCGCGCCGGTGGGGGTTCGTCTTGCGGCCGGGCCGCAACTGAAACGGCCGCGAGAGCGGCCGTTGGTGGGGACGATCAGCGCCCACCGGGGCGCTCGATCGGCATCGAGGCGGGTGTGCCGAGCGCTTACTTGGCAGCCGCCTCCGGTGCCTTGGGTTCTGCAAACTTGGCGCCGGACTGGTTGGCCATGTAGACCACCGCCCGACCGATTTCGAAGTCGCTGTAGTCACCGCCGCCCTGCGCGCCCATCGCACCCTTGCCCTTGAGGGCCGACTCCCACAGGTATTCGTACCCTTCCTTGATGCGCTTGCTCCAAGCAGCGGCATCACCCAACTTGGGCGCGCCCGCCGCGCCCGAAGTGTGACAAGCCGCGCACTGCGCAGCGTACACCTGCTCACCCGTCTTCAGCGTGGCCGGGTTGCTGGCATCGCGCACTTCAACCTTGCCCACTGGTGCGATGCGCGCGGCCACCGCCTGCGCATCCAACACCGCGGTGCCGGCGCCATCCTTGGGCTGAGTGGCCACATAGTTCACCAGGAGGATGATGGCGATGATGGGAACGACAAAGGAAGCCACCACCGCAGCCATCAGCTGCTTGGGCGTCTTGATCGGGCCTTCGTGCGGCATGTCGTGGCCGTCGGCAGCGTGATCGTGGTGGTCGTGGTGGCTCATCGCGGTCCTCAACTTCGGTGGAACTTTGGGGGTGATGCGGGCAGAGGGGCTGGGGTAAGAGCCCCAAGGCCGGTCATGCAAAGCCTTTGATTATAGAAGCCGCGCACCTTGCGTCGGCCTTGCGGCTGGTGCATGGGGTGTCTGCAGGAACGCCCGCGGTAGAATCGTTCGGTCCTTGAATGCGGCTGTAGCTCAGTGGATAGAGTATTGGCCTCCGAAGCCAAGGGTCGTGGGTTCGATCCCCGCCAGCCGCGCCAAACCCTTCCCCCAAAGACCCCTACCTCACTCTGCGAGGTGGCACGACACATGATGTCCCGCGCCCGCCTCGCGCGACTCGGGCCGCTGCACGTCGCACAAACCCTTCTGCGCCTTCGGACAGCGGGTGTGGAAGTGGCAACCCGATGGCGGGTGAATCGGGCTGGGTACGTCGCCCTGCAACACGATGCGCTGCTTGCGCACCGTCGGGTCTGGCACCGGCACCGCTGAAAGCAAGGCCTGCGTGTAAGGGTGGCGGGGGTTTCGGTACAGGTCGGCTGCCGGGGCGCGCTCCACGATGCGCCCCAGGTACATCACCGCCACTTCGTCGCTGGCATGCTCCACCACCGACAGGTCGTGCGCAATGAAGATGTAGGTCAGGCCGAACTGTTCCTGCAGATCCTCCAGCAGGTTGATGACCTGGGCCTGTATGGACACGTCCAGGGCCGACACCGCCTCGTCGCACACGATGAGCCGTGGTTGCACCGCCAGGGCGCGCGCGATGCCGATGCGCTGGCGTTGCCCTCCGGAGAATTCATGGGGATAGCGGCGCATGTGGTCCTTGGACAAGCCCACCGTGGCCAGGAGTTCGGCCACGCGCTCGGCCTGTTCGCTGCGGTTTCGTGCCAGCCCATGGATGGCCAGGCCTTCGCCGACGATGGCGCCCACCGTCATGCGGGGGTTGAGCGATGCGAAAGGATCCTGGAAGATGATCTGCATCTGTCGGGCCAGCGACTGAAGCTCCCGACGATTCATGGCGGTGACGTCCCGTCCTTCGAAGTGAACCGTGCCCTCGGTGGGCTCAATCAAGCGCAGGATGCAGCGCCCCATGGTGCTCTTCCCGCAGCCGGATTCACCGACCACGCCCAGGGTTCGGCCGCTGTGCAAGTCAAAGCTCACCCCGTCGACTGCATGCACCTGCTCGCCCCCACGACCCAGCAGGCCAGCACGCACCGGAAACCGCTTGGCCAGATTGCGAACCTCCAACAAGGGGGGCGTGGCCGGGGGTATCGGGGTGCGCCGGTTCATGCAGTGGGCTCCATCACCACCGCATCCAGCGCACAGGCCACCCGGTGGCCCGGGGTCGCTTCCCGCAGCACCGGCGTGGCCGAAAGGCAGGCGGCCTGCGCGTGGCGGCAGCGAGAGGCGAAACGGCAACCCGGGCCCGGCTCGATCAACTTGGGCACGGTCCCTGGGATGGCCTCGAGCCTGGTCTTCTGCACCGTCGATGCGCCCAAGCGAGGAATCGAGCGGATGAGCCCCCGGGTGTAGGGATGGCGGGGGCGCGCAAAGAGTTCAGCCACGGGCGCCTCTTCCACCACCTGTCCGGCATACATCACCACCACCCGCTGCGCCACTTCGGCCACCACGCCCATCGCATGGGTGATGAGCAGGATGGCCATGCCCATTTCGGCCTTGAGCTCGGCCAGCAGTTCCAGAATCTGCGCCTGAATGGTCACGTCCAGCGCCGTGGTCGGCTCGTCGGCGATCAGCAACTGCGGCTTGCAGGCCAGGGCCATGGCAATCATCACGCGCTGGCGCATACCGCCCGAGAACTGGTGCGGGTAGTCGCGCACCCGCTTGTCCGGCGTAGGAATGCGCACCAAGCGCAACAGTTCGATGGCCCGATCACGCGCCTCCCGCCGGCTCAGCCCCTCATGCAGGCGCAGGCTCTCGCCGATCTGGTCCCCCACCGTGAACACGGGGTTCAGGCTGGTCATGGGCTCCTGGAAGATCATCGCGATTTCGCGGGCCCGAATGGCCTGCATCTCGCGGGGGGCCAAGGGCACGAGGTCGCGGCCCTTCCACAGGATGCGGCCGGCCACGATGCGCCCTGGCGGCATGTCGATGAGCTTCATCACCGTGCGGGCGGTGACGCTCTTGCCACAGCCCGATTCACCCACCACACAAACCGTCTCACCCGCATGCAGCGCGAGGTCCACCCCGTCCACGGCATGCAGCCAGCCATCGTCGGTGGCGAAGTGGGTCTTCAGTCCCTGGATCTCGAGCAGCGGCGCGGTCATGGGGCCTCAGAGCACACGGCGGGGGTCCAGCGCATCACGCAGGCCATCGCCGATGAAGTTGATGGTCAGTACCGTGATGAAGATGGCGATGCCCGGGAACAGGGCCCAGTGCATGGCGATGTCCAGGTAATCACGCCCGTCGTAGAGGATGCGGCCCCAGGTGGGGATGTCGGGTGGAAAGCCCAGGCCGAGGAAGGACAGGGTGCTCTCCGCGATGATGGCTGCGGCCACATCGATGGTGGCCGCCACGATCACGGGGCCTAGGCTGTTGGGCAGGATGTGACGCGTCACCTGGCGCGGCGTGGACGCACCCAGGGCACGCGCAGCCTCCACGAATTCCTTTTCTCGCAGGCTGAAAAACTGCGCTCGCACGAGACGCGCCACCGGCATCCAGCGAAACCCGCCGATGACGGCCACGATGAGGATGAAGATGCCCAACTCCAGGCCAAAGGTCTGTTTCAGGGGCTCGCGAAACAGGAAGATGAGCAGCAGGAGTACGGGCAACTGCGGCAGGCTCAGGAAGAGGTCGGTGAGCCACATCAGCGCGGCGTCCACCCAACCGCGCGAGATGCCGGCCAGGGCGCCAATGAAGACGCCCACCAGTACCGCCGTGAGCATGGCCGCCAGCCCCACCGCCAGGCTGATGCGCCCGCCATACAGCAAACGCGCCAGGAGATCCCGACCCAAGTCGTCGGTGCCCAGCGGATGCTTCAGGCTGGGCTTGGACAGGCTGGCCAGCAGGTCCACATCGTTGATGCCCAGCTTCCACACGAACGGGCCGAGCAACACGGCGATCACCATCAAGCCCAAGAGCCACAGGCTCCAGTAGGCCAAGCGATGGCGCTTGAAGCGGCGCCAGGACTCCTGCCAGGGCGACACACTGGCCGAGGGCTTGCCCAGCGCGCCCGCGGCTTCAGCGGTAGCTGATTCGGGGGTCAAGCCAGCCATAGAGCACGTCAGCCACAAGATTGAAGAGGATCACCAGTCCACTGAAGACAAAGGTGACGGCCATGATGACCGGCGTGTCGTTGCGCAGGATCGCATCGATGAGCAGGC
Source organism: Burkholderiaceae bacterium (assembly GCA_049423145.1). Lineage (GTDB taxonomy): Bacteria > Pseudomonadota > Gammaproteobacteria > Burkholderiales > Burkholderiaceae_C > RFTU01. Next base: position 47,058 of record JBMSQF010000001.1, on the reverse strand, counting down.
TGCCGATGCCGGGGATCCGGAAGATCTGTTCGGTCACGATGGCCCCGCCGAACACGGTGGGCATCTGCAGGGCCACCAGGGTCACCACCGGGATCATGGCGTTGCGCACCACGTGCTTGAGCACGACGGCGCGCTCCGACAAGCCCTTGCTGCGCGCCGTGGTGACGTAGTCCAGGCGAATGACATCCAGCACGGCGCTGCGCACATAGCGCATCATGCTGGCCGCCTGGTACAAGCCGAGCACGGTGATGGGCATGATGCTCTGCTTGAAGTGGTCCCACAGGAACTGCCATCCCGTGGACGAGATGTCCGTTCGATAGACAAAAGGCAGCCAACCCAGCGTGATGGAGAACAGCAGGATGAACAGCACGCCGGTGAAGAAGGTGGGCAGCGAAAAGCCCACGAAGGCCACGGTGCTGGCGATGCGGTCAAACCAGGAATAAGGCTTCACCGCCGCCAAGACGCCCACCGGGATGGCCACCAGAATGGCCAGCACCTGCGACAGACCGATCACCACGATGGTCGTGGGCAAGCGCTGCAGGATCAGTTCATCCACATTGATGCGGCTGACAAACGAGAAGCCCCAGTCACCGCGCAACATACTGGCCAGCCAACGCAGGTAGCGCTCCCATACGGGGTCGTCCAGCCCGAACTGGACGCGCAAGGCCATGCGCACCTCCGGGGGCACATTGGGGTTGGTGGCCAACTCCTCGAAAGGGTCGCCCGGGGCCAGTGCCAATACCGTGAACAGCACGGCACTGATGCCCAGCAGGCTGGGCAGGGCGATCAGCAGTCGGCGCAGGATGAAGCGGCCCATGCCGCCCTACCCGAAACGGGAGGCAGCAGGGCGCGAGGGACAGGCAGGGCGCATCAGCCCTCGCGCGTCCAGTAGCCCAGGGCCCAGGTGGTGTTGTCCCATGCGGACAGCACCGGGCGCAGCCGTGCATTGACACCGTAAGGCCGCGGCCGTGCGAACAGCGGCACCACGTGCAGATCACCGGTCACCAGATCATTCATCCGGATGAACAGGGCCGCACGCTTGACCGCATCAAGCTCCACCTGCGCGGCCTTGTGCGCCGCATCGTAGTCCGCGTTCTGCCACCGGCTGAGGTTGCGCCGCGCCCATTTGTTTTCCTTCTGCGACAGTTCCCACGAGGTGAACTGTTCCATGAAGCTCTGCGGGTCGGGCTGCGTCATGGTGGTGGTGTACATCTGCATGTCGGCCCAGAACTTCTGGTAGGTGTCGGGGTTGGCGAAGTCGCCACCGAAGTACACCGAGGCCACCACGCTCTTGAGTTCCAGATCGATGCCGGCCTTGCCGCAAGCGTCCTTGATGATGGCCTGGCACTTCTGGCGTGGGCCGCTCACCGAGGTCTGAAAAACGAATTTGAGCTTGGTGCCGCCCTTGGCGCGGATGCCGTCGCTGCCACGTCGCCAGCCCGCAGCTTCCAGGATCTGGTTGGCCTTTTCGATGCTGAACTCGAACTTGGTGTTGGGGCTGCGGAATCGCGGTGGGTTGTTGAGGAAGTTGGCCGTGGCCACCGCGCCCCGCCCATAGATGGCCTCGGCGATGCTCTTGCGATCGATCAGCAGGCTCATGGCTTCCCGCACCGCGCGGTCGCTGAAGGCCGGATGGCGGCTCTTGGCACTGGCTCGCTCCCCTTCGACTTCCTTCCAAGGGTCGGTGGGGTTGAGGGTGACGTACTCCAGGTCGCTGCCCTCATAGAAATGGACCTTGCCCTTGCCGGCGCTCTCCAGCTGCCGCAGGATCACATCCTCCACCGAGAGGTTCCAGGCCAGGTCGAACTCGGCCGTCTGCAGCACCGAACGCGCCGCGCTGGTGGCATCACCGCCACCCTTGAGCTCCAGCGCATCGAAAAAGGGCTGGTTGGGCACGTGGTAGTTGGGGTTGGCTTCGGCACGCAGCATGTCGCCGGGCTTGAAGTCCAGGAGCCGGTAGGGGCCGGTGCCCACGGCCTTGAGGTTGGCCGGGTTCTCGCGCGATTTGGCCCCGCTGAAGGGCTCAAACACATGCTTGGGCAGGATGAGCCCCCAGGTGCCGACGAAAGGCTCGGCCCAAAAGGGTGTCGGCCGCGCGAACTCCACCCGGACGGTGTGGGCGTCGATCTTGCTGACCTTGATGTCGCGATAGACGTTGACCGTCAGCATGGCCGATGCCGGATCACCCGCGTATTGCCAGGTGAACACCACATCGTCGGCGGTGAAGTCCCGGCCGTCGTGCCACTTCACGCCCCGCTTGAGCTTCCAGGTCACGGTGCGGCCATCGGCCGACAGGCCCCCATTGGCTCGGGTGGGAACCTCCGTCGCCAAAACAGGCACGAGATTGCCGTCGGCATCCCAGCCGCCCAAGGGTTCATAGAAAATGCGGCAAGAGTCCTGGTCCTTGGTGCCGCCGGCGTAGTGGGGGTTCAGGTGCACAGGCGCCTGCCAGTACATGAGCCGCAGGGTACCGCCGCCGCCCCGCTTGGTGGGCTTGTAGGGAAGCGGTGTGGGCGTCTGCGCGACGCCTTCGTGCATCAGCAGCATGGAGGCCATGGGCGCGGTCAGGCCCAGGCCCACCAAACGCTGGATGAAGGCGCGGCGCGGCAGCGTGCCGTGGCGGACTTGCTCAATAAGGGCGCGCAGGTCGCTTTCGTTCATGGTGGGGCTCCTGGTGGGGTTGCGGTCGGCGGGCAAGCCGTGCTGCAGCCGGATGTTCGAGGGCGGCAAACGCCGCGGATCGTACCGACTTGACCGGCGCTGCCCATCGGGGGCCGCCCGGGGGTGCCGGCACCGGCGCGATACTTGGCCCATGACCGCTGCTCACACCGATGTCCTGATCGTCCACGGCCCACAACAGCCGCAATCCGTGGTGGTGCTGGACTCGCCTCATTCCGGCTATGCGATGCCGGCCGATTTCGGGGCGGCCTTGCCCCACGAAGACCTGCGCGATGGGGAAGACCGGTACATCGATGAGCTGTACCGGCCGGCGGCCGATCTCGGCATCCCGCTGCTGGCGGCGCAGTTTCCGCGCACCTATCTGGACGTGAACCGCCACGCGGGCGATGTGGACCTTGAACTCATCGACGGCCCTTGGCCGCATGAGCATCAGCCCAGCGGCAAGGCGGCTTTGGGCAAGTCCCTGGTATGGCGTACCCTGGACGATGGGCGGCCGATCTACGCGCGGCGGCTCCGTGTCGAGGAGGTGGCTGCGCGCATCGAGCGCTGCCACCGGCCTTACCACCAGACGCTGCAGCGGCTGCTGAATGAGGCACACGGACGCTTCGGCCGGGTGGTGCACCTGAACTGCCATTCGATGAATGCCGTGTCCGGGGTGATGGGTGAAGGCGGCCCCGGCATCCCGCGCGCCGACTTCGTCCTGGGCGATCGAGATGGCACCACCTGCTCGGCCGAGGTCACTGGATTTGTGTTCGAACACCTCCGCGCTTTGGGCTACGAGGTGAAGATCAACGACCCCTTCAAGGGTGTGGAACTGGTGCGGGCCTACGCCGACCCGTCCCGTGAACGCCACAGCCTTCAGTTGGAGATCAACAAGCGGATCTACATGGACGGATCCACGGGCGCCAAACTGCCGCACTTCATGGTGCTGCAGCAGCAGTTGATGGGTCTGCTGGCGGCGATTCAGCGGCGATTCGGCTAGCGGCCTCAGGCGCTGAGCACCGTGCCCTCGCAGGCACCAAACCCGATTCGGGCGGCGCCGGGCCTCTCGCACCAACCGCGCAGCGTGACACGGTCGCCGTCCTCGAGGAAGGTGCGCTGCTCGCCATTGGGCAACACCAGCGGCTGCTTGCCACCCCCCGTGAGCTCGATCAGCGCGCCGGCCTGGTGGGGCTGTGGGCCGCTCATGGTGCCGGTGCCCAGCAGATCACCAGCTTGCAGATTGCAGCCCGACACCGTGTGGTGCGCCACCATCTGCGCCACTGTCCAATACGCGTAGCCGTAATTCGACTGCGCAATGGAAACCGCGGCCGAACCCGCCGCGCGCATCGCCTGGGTTTGAAGCTCCACCGACAAGTGGATGTCCAAGGCCCCGGCCGAACGGTCCTGTGGGCTGTCCAGATACGGCAGTGGCTGGGGGTCTTCGGGCGGGCGGCTCCAGGCCATCCGATAGGGCTCCAGCGCCTCCAGGGACACCACCCAGGGCGACAGGGTGGTGGCAAAGTTCTTCGACAGGAAGGGCCCGAGCGGCTGGTACTCCCAGGCCTGAATGTCGCGGGCGCTCCAGTCGTTGAGCAGGCACAGGCCAAACACATGATCGGCCGCTTCATCGATCGCGATCGGCTGGCCCAGCGGGTTGCCGGGACCGATGAACACGCCCAACTCCAACTCCAGATCCAAGCGCCTGCTGGGGCCCACAGTCGGCTGCGCAGCGCCGGGAGGCATGAGTTGACCACACGGGCGCTTCAAGGGCGTACCCGAAACCACCAGGCTCGAGGCGCGACCGTGATAGCCGATCGGGACCCACTTGTAGTTGGGCAGCAGCGGGCTGTCGGGCCTGAACAGCCGGCCGATGTGGGTCGCATGGTGCACCGAGGTGTAGAAGTCGGTGTAGTCGCCCACACGTGCCGGGAGACGGTATTCGGCCTGGGCCATGGGCACGAGACACCGCGCCTGCAGAGCCGATTGCTGCGCAGCACCGACCCTCAACAGGTGCGAGAGCGCCAGGCGCAGGGCGCTCCCGTGCGGGCGGCCCAGGGCCATCAAATCATTGAGGGTTTCGCCAGCCCCGGCCTGAAGGGCGGCACGGGCCAAGGCGCTGCCCGCGGGAATGAGCTGCGCCTGGTCCAGTGCGGACAAGTCGACGATCTGGTCACCGATGGCCACCCCGCCCCGCCAGTGCTCGGTGCTGCCCGCGCGGCGGAAAACAGCCCAGGGCAGGTTCTGAATGGGGAAGTCGCTGCCCTCGTCTTGCGCCGTCTTGACCCAACTGCGCAACGTGGGGTCGTGGGTTTCGTTGAGCATGTTCTCGTCCGGGGATGTGGAATCAGGCGGGCACGGGCCCATCGACTGGCTTGCGTGTGGAGGGCTCTGCCGGTCGGGCCAAGGCCAGGGCCTCACGCAGCACGGCCAAGTCACCGATGTGGTTGCTCAGCAGCAGAATCAGCCGGGCGTTGAGGGCCAGGCTCTCTTCATCACTCAGGCCCCGGTGGGCATTGATGAGGTCTTCGTAGAAGTGATCGCCCGCCGCGTAGTCGCGCAGGGTGCGTTGACCGGCCTCGTGAAAATTCGGGTTCAGGGTCAGGGGCATGCGAACTCCTCGGGCATCAGGGCGGTGCGCGGTTGATCACGGGGGTGAATCCAAGGCCTCACCCATGGCCAGTGGCGCGCGCGACCGCGGCGCGCACGCGGGTCGCGTCCATCTGCGGCCAACGCGCACAGACATGCTGGTCGGGTCGCAGCAAGAGAGCCGTCCCGACGCGGGCGCCGCAACGGCGCGCGGCCACGCCCTTCACATCGTGCAGCACGATCGCACCGGTGGCCTGCTCGAAAGGCGCCAGGGCGCCGCGGTCCTGGGGTGTGGCGGTGAGCACCACCACCTGCACAGGAATCTGCTCCCCGTCGCGTGCGGGGGATCGGCCGGGTTCCGGGCTCTGCACCGCCGCGATGCGGTCGGCCAGGCCCGTCATCCCCAGGTCTTCCAGGAACAGCAGCAACTGGAAGCACCCACCCAGATGCTGGAGCAGCCAGCCGGCTTGGCCAGCATGCACCACCGGCGCATCGTCCAAGGGGGCGCCCGGGCCCATCCAACCCTCGAAAGGCTCGGTGGGCGGCGTGTTCAACGGTGAGGCTGCGTGGTGGGTGGGCACCGACAGCCGCCCGGAGTTCACCAATTTGCGGGCAAAGCCATGGTGCTGCGCCAGCTGGAGCGCCGCGTCTCGAAAGGCACGGCTGGTTTTGCTCTTGGGCGTGATGAAGTCGGTGGAGCGGGTTGAATTCAGGATGTTCTCATCGGCCGCCTCGCCGCGCTCGATGCCGTAGCTGTGCAGCAGCGTGGGCGGCGCCCAGCCCTTGATCACATAAGCCAACTTCCACATCAGGTTGTCGGCATCCTGGATGCCGGAGTTGGCACCGCGCGCGCCGAACGGGGACACCTGGTGGGCGGCATCGCCTGCGAAGATCACACGGCCGTGATCAAAGCGGTTCATGCGGCGGCACTGGAAGGTGTAGACGCTCACCCACTCCAGTTCAAAGCGCACATCGGGGCCGAGCATCGCCTGGATACGGGGGCTCACCTTCTCGGGTTTCTTCTCTTCCTCGGGATCGGCGTCCCAGCCCAGCTGAAAGTCAATCCGCCACACATCGTCGGCTTCGCGATGCAAGAGCACCGACTGGTTGCGGTGAAACGGCGGGTCGAACCAGAACCACCGCTCGGCCGGAAAGGGCGCCTTCATCACCACGTCGGCGATCAGGAAGCGGTCCTTGAACACCTGCCCTTCCATGTCCAGGCCCATCAGCCGTCGAATCGGGCTGCGGGCGCCGTCGCAGACCACCAGCCAGTCGGTCTCCAGCGTGTAGTGGCCCTCGGGTGTTTCCACCGTGAGGCTCACGCCCTGGTCCTGGGGCTGCACGCCCACCACCTTGTGGCGCCACCGGATGTCCACGCCTGCCCGTTCGCAGGCCTGCACCTGGTAATGCTCCAGGTAGTACTGCTGCAGGTTGACCATGCCCGGGCGGTGGTGGTCCGGTTCGGGCAACAGATTGAAGTTGAAGACCTCCTGCTCGCCGAAGAAGGTGCGCCCGACGTTCCAGATGACGCCCTTGTCGACCACCGCATCGCCCACGCCGAGGCGATCGAGGATCTCCAGCGTGCGCTTGGCATAGCACAGTCCGCGCGAACCCACGGACACCGTGTCGTCGTCATCCAGGATCACCGCCGGCAGGCCATGCTGCCTGGCATCGAGCGCCGCAGCCATCCCCACGGGGCCCGCGCCGACGATCACCAGGCCATGGCGCGGCACCGCCCCCGGTGGAGCACCCATCTCGGGCGCGCGTCGGTATTCAAAGCGCGGGTAGGTGAAGGTGCTGTGCATGGGGTGGGTGACCGCTGAAAGGCGGTGGCGACAATCGGCGAGGTGCATGGGGGCTGCCGCAGCAGCGCCGCATCAACCCTCCAAGGTCTCCCACATCTGGCGGTCGCGCTCGGCCGTCCAGATGCGGGGATGGGGGTGCGCGGTGGCCTCATCGTAGGCACGGGTGACATCGAAGGGCATGCAGTGGTCGAAGATGACCCAGGATCCATAGCGCGGCTTCAGACGCGCGTAGGTCTCCCGATAGACGGCCTTGAGGTCACGGCCCGCCGCCGCACCAGTCTTCACGCTTTCGTAGAGATCGGTGACGAACTCGCGTGTGACCTGCAGGCCCTGGGCCACCTGAGCCCGGCCCACCAGGGCCGGTCCCCGTCCGGGCACCAGGGCCTGGGGCTCCAGTGCAGCGATGTTGCGCAGGGTTTGCGGCCAATCCTGGAAATAGGCATCACCGGCATACGGCGTGGCGTCGAACTCCACCAGGTCCCCGCTGAGCATGGCCTTCTCGCCCGGCAGCCACACCACCGTGTCGCCCTTGGTGTGGCCACGACCCAGCTGGAGCAACTGCACCTCCAGCCGGCCCAGCCACAGCGTCATCCGGCCGGTGAAGGTGAGGGTGGGCCAGGTCAGGCCCGCCGGCACCGTTTCGACATTGCGGAACAGTCGCGGAAAGCGGCCGATCTCACTGGCTTTGTCCTGTTCGCCCCGTTCGACGATGAGGTCATAGGTGTCCTGGCTGGCGATCACCTGCTGGCAGCCCTCGGCCTTGTAGGCGCTGGCGCCCAGCACGCGAACCGCGTGGTAGTGGGTGAGCACCACGTACTGGATGGGCTTGTCGGTGACCTGTCGGATGCGGCGGATCACATCGGCTGCCATCGCCGGTGTGGCCTGCGTGTCGGCCACCAGCACCGCATCATCGCCAATGATGACGCCGGTGTTGGGATCGCCTTCGGCGGTGTAGGCCCAGGCGTGCTCGGAGATCTGGGTGAAGCTGACCTGCTTCTCCTCCAGATCGGCCTGTGAAGCGAACTGCTTGGTGCTGCTGGAATGGCTCATCGGGGAGTCTCCAAAATTTGCACAGAACAAACGGATTTGTTGTGTGAGATCTTCTCGATGATAGTCCGATTGGTTCGTTCTTGGCAAATCAATTCACCTGGTGCAAACTGGCCGCATGGCCCGAAAAGACCGCAGCACCCCGATCGATCAGGAACCTGGCGGTCTTGAGGTCGCCTTGGACGGCACCCAGCGAGCCGTGCAATCGGTGGAGGTCGGCGGCCGATTGCTGCTGGCCTTGGCGCAGCAGACCGAGCCCATGAACCTCAAGGATCTGGCCGCACGGGCGGGCATGACGCCGGCGCGGGCACACCCCTACCTGGTGAGCTTTGGCCGGCTGCGGCTGGTGGAGCAGCACCGGCAAAGCGGCCGTTACGCCCTGGGCCCTGCGGCGCTCCAACTCGGGCTCACGGCACTGCACCAACTGGACGCGATGCGCGAAGCCGAGGCGGTGGCCGAGAACCTCGCGGCCGCCACCGGGCACGCCGTGGCCATCGCCGCCTGGGGAAACTTCGGACCCACCGTGGTGCGCATGATGGAAGCGCAGCAGCCTTTGCTCGTGTCCATGCGGGCCGGGACGGTGATGAGCCTGCTGGGCACGGCCACCGGGCGGGCCTTTGCCGCGGTGCTGCCCCGTGAGCGGCTGCTGCAGGCCACCACCGGGGCCGTGGGCGACCCCCCTGGGCGGGCAGCGAAACTGTCTGCGGCGGACTGGGCGGTCGTGGAGGCCGCCCGCAAAGAGGTGCGCACCCACGGTGTTGTGCGTGCAAAGGGACGACCGATTCCCGGGATCAACGCCTTCAGCGCACCGGCCTTGGACCACGAGGGGCAACCGGCGCTGGTGATCACCGCCCTGGACCGTGAGGCGCGCTGCCCGGTGGACTGGAACAGCGCCAGCGCGCGCGCGGTGCGGGAGGCCGCCCGCGAGGTCTCCATGCGACTGGGCTGGGCGGGTCGGCTCATCGGGACCCCAGCGGCGGGCTGAGCACCGGCACCCGCCGACACGATGGACGCCACCGCCGCCCCACCACGGCTGCCGCTGTCGGCCGATTCGCCCTTTGCGTCGCTCAGCGATCTCGTGCGTGCGCATGCGGCGCTGCAGCCCAGGGCACCGGCGCTTGCAGATGAACAGCGGCACCTTTCCTATGCGCAGCTTGACGATGTGGCCAACCGCATCGCATCCGGCCTTCAAGGCCAAGGCATCCAGCCCGGCGAGGCCGTGGCGCTGTGCGCGGCCAATTCGATCGAGGCCGCCGCAGCCTTCGTGGGTGTGTTGCGCGCGGGGGCGGTGGTGGTGCCGCTTCCCTCATCGCTGGACGCGGGCTCCTTCGCGGCGATGCTGCACGACGCCGGCGCCCGACTTCTGTTTGCGGACGAGGCCGGTGCAGCGTTGGCGCCACCCGAAGTCCCCTGCGTGGGCATCGACAGCGGCCGCGGCCTGCAGGATTGGATGCCCGCCGCCGGCACGGCCCCTGGGACCTGGCGGGCGTCACCCGAAGACCCCTTCAACATCATCTACTCTTCGGGCACCACGGGCACGCCCAAGGGCATCGTGCAGTCCCACGGCATGCGGTGGTCCCACATCCGGCGCGGACTGGCTTACGGTTACCGGCCGGATTCGCGCACCTTGCTGTCCACGCCGCTGTACTCCAACACCACACTGGTGGCCTTCGCGCCGGCCTTGGGCATGGGCGGCTGCGTGCACCTGATGAAGCGGTTTGATGCCGCGGCCTGGCTGGCCACGGCGCAGCAGGCGCGCATCACCCACACGATGCTGGTGCCCATCCAGTACGAGCGGCTGCTGGACCATCCCGCATTCGACCGCACCGACCTGTCGGCCTTTCAGATGAAGTTCTGCACCAGCGCGCCGTTTTCCGCCGCACTCAAGTCCGAGGTGCTGCGCCGCTGGCCCGGGGGGCTGGTCGAGGTGTACGGCATGACCGAAGGCGGCGGTGCCTGCATCCTGGAGGCGCATCGTTTCCCGCAAAAGCTGCACACGGTGGGACAGCCGGGTCCCGGACACGACATCCGCCTGATCGACGAGGCGGGGCGCGAGGTCTCGGGCATGGGCGAGGTGGTGGGGCGATCGGCGGGCATGATGACCGGCTACCACGGCAGGCCCGAACTCACCCGCGCGGCCGAGTGGTTCGACGACCAGGGGCGGCGCTACATCCGGACCGGCGATGTGGGTCGCTTCGACGAGGACGGTTTCCTCATCCTGATGGACCGCCGCAAGGACATGCTCATCAGTGGCGGCTTCAACCTCTACCCCAGCGACCTGGAGGCGCTGCTGCGGCAGCACCCTGCGGTGGCCGATGTGGCGGTCGTGGGCGTGCCCTCGCGCCGCTGGGGTGAAACGCCCGTGGCCTGGGTGGTGCCCAAGGCCGCTGAGGTCACCGAAGGGGACCTCCTCGACTGGTTCAATGTCCGCTGCGCGAAGACGCAGCGCCTGGCGGGGCTGGCTTTCACGGATGAACTGCCGCGCAGCGCCATCGGCAAGGTACTCAAGCGAGAATTGCGCGACCGTTGGTCACGTCCAGTGGCCTGAAACCCCCCATGCAACTCATCCCCTTCGACGACTTGCCTGCGCGCATCGGCCAGACCCTGGGCACCAGCGACTGGTTCACCGTGGACCAGGACCGCATCGACCGCTTCGCCGATGTCACGCTGGATCAGCAGTGGATCCATGTCGATGCCGAGCGTGCGGCGCGGGGTCCCTTCGGAACCACCGTGGCGCATGGCCACCTCACGCTCAGTCTGCTGCCCATGTTCCTGCAGCGCACCTGGCGGCTGGAGGGGGTGCGCATGGGCGTGAACTACGGCCTGAACCGGGTCCGCTTTCCCGCGCCGGTGCCGGTGGGCAGCCGGCTCCGTGCGCACTTCAAGCTGCTGGGCTGCGAAGCCATCGATGGTGGCTGGCAGGTGCTCAGCGAGGTCACGATCGAGCGCGAGGGGTCCGCCAAACCGGTGTGCGTGGCCGAGTCCGTTTCGCGCCATTACCGTTGAACTCCGGTCGGTGCCCCACTGGCACTACGATACGGCCTGAACACCATGCCCGATGGCTTGACGAACCGAGGTACCCCATGCCCGCCGCCCGCTTCTCCTGGTCCGACCCCCTGAACCTGGACGCCCTGCTCTCCGACGACGAACGCCAGGTGCGCGATGCGGCACATGCCTACTGCCAGGAGCGCCTGCTGCCGCGTGCGCAGCTGTCGTTTCGGAATGAAGAAACCGACGCCTCCATCTTTCGCGAGATGGGTGAATTGGGCCTGCTGGGCCCGACCATCGGTGAGTCCTACGGCGGCGCTGGGCTGAACTATGTCTGCTACGGACTGGTGGCACGCGAGGTGGAGCGCGTGGATTCGGGCTACCGCTCCATGATGAGCGTGCAGTCGTCCCTGGTGATGGTGCCCATCAACGAATTCGGTACCGAGGCGCAGAAGCAGAAGTACCTGCCCAAGTTGGCCCGCGGCGAGTGGATCGGCTGCTTTGGGCTCACGGAACCGAACCACGGCTCCGACCCCGGCAGCATGATCACCCGTGCGCGCAAGGTTGATGGTGGGTACTCACTCACGGGATCCAAGATGTGGATCACCAACAGCCCCATCGCCGATGTGTTCGTGGTCTGGGCCAAGGACGATGGCGGGCAGATCCGCGGCTTCATCCTGGAAAAAGGTTGGAAGGGCCTGAGTGCGCCCAAGGTCAGCGGCAAGGTCGGGCTGCGCACCTCGGTCACCGGCGAGATCGTGATGGACGAGGTCTTCGTGCCCGAGGAAAACGCCTTCCCGGAGGTGCGTGGCTTGAAGGGCCCCTTCACCTGCCTGAACAGCGCGCGCTACGGCATCGCCTGGGGCGCACTGGGCGCGGCCGAAGACTGCTACACCCGCGCGCGCCAGTACGTGATGGACCGCCAGCAGTTTGGCCGCCCCTTGGCGGCCAACCAGCTCATCCAAAAGAAGCTGGCCGACATGTGCAGCGAGATCAGCCTCGGTCTGCTGGGCTGCGTGCAGCTGGGACGCCTGAAGGATGCCGGACAGGCGTCCATCGAGGCCACCTCCATCCTCAAGCGCAACTCCTGCGGCAAGGCACTGGACATTGCGCGCGCCGCCCGCGACATGATGGGCGGCAACGGCATCAGCGACGAATACGGTGTGGCCCGCCACCTGGTGAACCTGGAGGTGGTCAACACCTACGAGGGTACGCATGATGTGCATGCCCTCATCCTGGGGCGCGCCATCACCGGGATTGCGGCCTTCGCCAACTGAAGCGCAACGCCCCAAGCACCTGCGCCGGTTCCCGAGTTCCCCGCGGCATTGGCCACGCCATCATGAGCCTGTACTTCGCCTACGGTTCAAACCTCAGCGCACCGGACTGGCTGCGCTGGTGCGCTGCGCGCGGGCACGAAGGGGCCGGCCTGCGATACCTGCGGCCCGCGCGGCTGGAAGGCTGGGCCCTGGAGTTCAGCATCCGTTCGCCGAGCCGCGGCGGTGGCGTGCTCAATGTCCGCGAGCGGCCCGGAGCCCTTGCGTGGGGTGGTCTGTACGAGGTCGATGAGGCGGCCTGGCGTGCGCTGGACGCCAAGGAGGCGGTGCCCACCCTGTACGAGCGGCGCACCGTGTCGGTCGTTTGCGCGCTGGGTCAGGCGCATGAAGTGGTGACCTATGTGGCCGCCGCGGGAACGGGCCTGGACCTGATCCGGCCGGTGGATGCCTATGTTGCCCTGGTTCGGCAGGCCTTGCGGGACCGCGGCATCGACACCACCGGGCTGGAGCAGGCGGCCGCTGAGGGCTACGCGCGCGGTCGCTGAGGATCGGTCTGCGGCGCAGGGGCCCAAGCGCGCCCAACCCCAAGAGGGCCGCGCCGATCGCGGTTTACCGGCGCAAGGCCGGCAAGGGTGCAAAGCCCACGGGTGCCTGGGCGCTGAGCCACGCCACCGTGGCCCAGCAGGCCACGTTCTGCTGCAGATCCGCCGCATCCAGTTGGTCGATGGTGTCGCGTTCGGTGTGGTGCACATCGAAGTAGCGCGTGCCGTCTTGACTGAGCTGCAGGCCCGGCCACTGGTGGTTGCGCATCAGGAAGGCGGCATCGGGACCGGGGTTTCCTTGGTTGTCGCCGAGCTCCAGGCCCAGGGGCTTGAGCAGTTCGGCCATCTGCGCAAACAGCGGCAACGCGGCCGGCTGGACCCGGCTCGACAGGCGATAGATGCGACCGCCACCGAAGTCGCTCTCCGCCACGACCTGGTGAGGAACCCGGGAATAGGCCTTGCCATACGCGATCGCCCCATCGAAGCCGTTTTCCTCATTGGCAAACAGCACCACGCGAACGGTGCGCCGTGGGCTGCGGCCCTCGCGCGCGTGCTGGGCGATCAGGCCGGCAGCCGCGCTGACGATGGCCACGCCCGCACCATCGTCCACCGCGCCCTGCCCCAGGTCCCAGGAGTCCAGGTGGGCGCCGATCAGCACCACCTCGTGGGCCAGGTCGGTGCCGGGAATTTCGCCCATCACGTTGTGCGTGACCGCCGGCACACCGCTGCGGTTGTCCATCTGCAGGCGCAGGCGCATCGCGCGGCCCTGTGCCGCGGCCTGAGCCATCACGTCCGCATCGGCCATGGACACCGCAAACGCCGGGATCGGTTGCACCCGGAGGTCGTAGCGGGTAGCGCCGGTGTGGGCGATGCGCTGGGCATCGCGCTGGGCATTGGTGGGCGCGCCCTCGGGTAACGCACCGCCCGAGGTGCCCACCGAGCGCAAGCCGAAAGCGATCGCGCCGCGCCGCGCGGCCTCCACGGGTCCGTTCAGCCGTGCGCCCACCGAGCGGCCATAACCACTGCCGTCGCGGGTGCGCTCGGTCCTCTGATCGATGAAGACGATGCGGCCGGCCGCTCGACCGCGCGAGGGATCGGCCGGTTCCTCCATCAAGGCCGCCAGGGTCGGGTACCAGGCCACCTCGGCCTCCAGGCCTTCGATCGGAGTGGAGATGCTGTTGCCCAGCGCGGCCATCACGAGGTCACGCGGTCCGGGGATGGCCGAATGGCCATCGATGTGCAAGCGCGCCGAGCCCCGGCCCCGCTGCCAGATGTTCAGGTCGATGGCCTGGGTCCGCACCTTCTGCAATCCCAGGCCGCGCAGGGCCTGCTGGGCCCAAGCCACGGCACGGCGGTCCCCAGCCGATCCGGCAGGCCGGGCACCGATGTCCACCGCCAGTTCACGGGCCAGTCGCCATGCCTCGCCCGAGGACCGGGCTTCCTCGATGAGGCGGCGCGCAGTGGCGATGTCGGCCGCTGCGAACACCGCACCGTGGTCGGAAGGACCGGGGCTGGCGCAGCCGCCCAGTCCTACCGTGGCCGAGGCTGGAAGGCCCATCAAGGCCAGGGCCCGAGCCAAACAATGCCGGCGATTCATCATGTGGGGGATGATGCCACTTCGCCCCGGAAACGGCGCACCCGACGGGCCGCCCACCGGGCCAGGTCGTCGATGAAGGTGAACACCACCGGGATCACCAGCAGGCTCAGGAATGTGGAGGTGATCAGCCCGCCGATCACGGCCACCGCCATCGGCTGGCGGAAACTGGGGTCGGCCCCCCAGCCCAACGCGATGGGCATCATGCCCGCGCCCATGGCAATGGTGGTCATCACGATGGGGCGCGCGCGCTTGTGGCAGGCGTCCATCAGCGCATCCCATCGGTTCATACCCTGGCGCATGGCGATGATGGCGTAGTCCACCAGCAGGATGGAGTTCTTCGTCGCAATGCCCATCAGCATGATCAGGCCGATCAGGGACGGCATGGAGAAGGCGCTCTTGGTGGCCAGCAGGGCCACGAAGGCGCCGCCCAGCGACAGCGGCAAGGCGGCCAGGATCGTGACCGGCTGCATGAAGCCGCCGAACAGCAACACCAAGACCATGTAGATGCACAACACCCCGGTGAGCATGGCCAGGCCGAAGCTCTCGAACAACTCGGCCATCACCTCGGCATCACCGAACTTCGACTGGTTCACGCCCGCCGGCAGGGACAGCACGCTGGGCAGGCTTTCGGCAGCCGCCGACACTTCTCCGAGCGGCTGGTTGTTGAGCTCGACCTCGAGGTTGACGTTGCGCCGGCGGTCGAATCGGTTGATCTGGGCGGGCCCGCTCTCCAGACTGATGTGCGCCACCGAACCCAACTGCACCGGGCCACGCGGTGTGGCAATCGGCAGCTGCGCCAGCAAGGTGGGGTCCTGACGCGCCGGGGCGGGCAGCCGCACCATGATGGGCACCTGTCGCTGGGGCAGGTTCAGCTTGGGCAGACCGCGGTCGAAGTCGCCCACCGTGGCCATGCGCAGCGTGTCGGCCAGTTGCTCGGCCGTGACCCCGGCATCGGCCGCAGCCGTGAAGTTCGGCCGGATGACGATTTCAGGCCGGACCAGGCTGGCCGAGGAGCTGACATTGCCGATGCCCGGAATGTCCCGCATTTCACGCGCCACGTTGTTGGCCGCTTCCACCAGGGCCGTTCCATCGTCGCCGGCCAACACCATGATGTACTTTTCGCCCGGGGCACCGGCCACGCCAACCTTGACCCGCGCACCGGGCAAGTGCTGCATGCGCTGTCGGATATCGGCCTCGATGACCTGCTTGCGCAGGCCGGGTCGCTCCTGGCGCGGAGTGAGCGTGAGGGTGAGCGTGGCCTTGCGCGCCTCGGGCGCACCCCCGGGCATGAAGGGGTCGCTGCCAGCCGCGCCGCTGCCGATGGCGGTGAACACCTGCCGCACATGCGGCTGCCCATCCAACAAGGCACGCGCCTGCTCGGCCGAGCGCAGGGTGTCCTGGAGCGTGCTGCCCGGCGGCAATTCGATGCTCACCTGCGTCTGCCCATAGTCATCGGCGGGGATGAAGCCGGTGGGCAGTAACGGAATGAGCGCGATCGATCCCACAAAGAAGGCCCCTGCGCCCATGGACGTGATCCAACGATGGCGCACACACCAGGCCGCCGCCGACATGTAGCGGCTCATGATCGGTCCGTCGGGTGGCTCGCCCGTCGCGACAAGCGGCTTGAGCAGGTAGGCCGCCATCATGGGCGTGAGGACGCGCGCCACCACCAGCGAGGCGAAGACCGCCAATGCAGCCGTCCAGCCGAATTGCTTGAAGAACTTGCCCGCGATGCCGGCCATGAAGGCCGTGGGCAGGAACACCGCAATCAGGGTGAAGGTGGTGGCGATCACCGCCAAGCCGATCTCGTCGGCCGCCTCCATCGCGGCCTGGTAGGGGCTCTTGCCCATGCGCAGGTGGCGCACGATGTTCTCGATCTCCACGATGGCGTCATCCACCAGGATCCCCACCACCAGGGACAGGCTCAGCAGCGTCACCACGTTGATGGAAAAGCCCAGTGCCCACATGCCCAGGAAGGCCGGGATGACGCTCAGGGGCAGGGCCGTGGCCGCCACGAAGGTGGCGCGCCAATCGCGCAGAAAGAACCACACCACGATCACCGCCAGGATCGCGCCCTCATACAGCAAGGTCAGCGAACCTTCGTAGTTCTGCTGCACCTGGTCCACGAAGTTGAAGACCTGGTTGATCTGGACATCCGGGCGCGTCTGCTGAAGCCGGGCGAGAGCCGTCTGCACGCCTGCGCGCACCTCCACCTCCGATGCACCGCGGCTGCGGGTGACCTCAAAGCCCACGACGGGCTTGCCATTGAGCAGGGCGGCGCTGCGCTGCTCGGCCACGGTGTCACGCACCGTGGCAACCTGCGACAGCATCACACGCCGGCCGTCACTCAAGGCGATGTCCAGTGATGCCAACTGAGCAGCGGACTGGACCGTGGCCAGTGTGCGGACCGCCTGTTCGCCGCCCGCCCACTCGGTGCGGCCGCCGGAGGACTCCTGCTGAACCGCTCGCAGGCGGCGAGAAATGTCCGATGCCGTCACACCCAGGGCCAGCATGCGGGCCGGGTCCAAGGCCACCTGCACTTCACGGCTGACACCGCCCACGCGGGCCACGCCGCCCACGCCACGGACACCCAAAAGCGCCTTGCTCACCTCGTTGTCGACAAACCAGCTCAGACCCTCGTCATCGAGCTGGGCACTGGCGATCGAGTAACTCAACACCGGCGCGCCGGCCACGTTGAGCTTGCTGATCTGCGGATCGCGCAGGTCGCCCGGGAGGTCTGAACGCACACGGTTGACCGCATCGCGCACTTCATCCAGGGCCTCCTGGGAATCCTTCTCCAGGCGGAATTCGGCCGTGATGGTGGCCGTGCCATCCTGGATCTTGGCGTACAGGTGCTTGAGGCCTTGCACCGAGGCGATCGAATTCTCGACCTTTCGCACCACCTCGGTCTCCAGCTGCGCCGGAGACGCGCCGGGCAAGGCGGCGGTGACCACGACCGTGGGCAGCTCCAGATCCGGGAAGTTCTGGATCTTCATGGCCTTGAAGCTCATCGCGCCGGCCAGCGTGAGCAGGACGAAGAGCATGATGGACGGAATCGGGTTCCGGATGGACCAGGCGGAAACGTTCATGGGGCGGGCGCCTCCAGCACGCGCACCGGATCACCCTCACCCAGGAAGGCGCCCCCACGGGCCACCACGCGCGCCTTGTCGTCCAGGCCTTCGACCGCCACCTGATCGCCCTCGCGGGCGAGTACCCGAACCTTGGTCTGGCGGACGCGCTGCTGCGCATCGATGACCAGCACCACATCAAAGCCCTCGCGCAGCAACACCGCCGACGCTGGCAGCGTGAGCGCACGCCGCACATCGAACCGCAATTCGCCACGGACGAACATGCCCGCGCGCGCGTCGCTGCCCTCCGGCGCCTTCAGATCCACATACACCAGGGCATTGCGCGTCTGCGGGTCCACCTGCGGCGAAATGCGGCGCACCGTGCCCTGCACGACGGCGCCCGAGGGCGTGGTCAGGCGCGCAGCCGTACCCAGCTTCACACGCGACAGCTCCGCGGCGGGTACTTCAGCGCGCCATTCCAGTCGGCCCTGACGAATCAGTCGGAAGAGTTCCTGCCCCACACCCGGCACCGCCCCGAGGGTGGCCGTGCGGGCGCTCACCAGTCCCGCATCCGGCGCCACGACGCGTGTGTTCTGCAGTCGCCACTCCTGCGCGGCCACAGCCGCCTCAGCCGTGGCCACCCGCGCCCGCCCGACGGCCTCGGCCATCTCGAACTGACCCTGCTGCTGCGCACTCAGCGCGCCGGTTCCACTCAAGCCCCTGGCGCGCTGGGCATTGGCCGCAGCCTCCTGCAACTGGGCCTGGGCTTCCTTCAGGGCCGCGCGGGCCTGCGCCAGGTCCTGCTGCACCGGCGCATCGTCGAAGCGGGCCAGCAGTTGGCCGGCCACGACCGAGTCGCCCACCTGGGCCAGGAGTTCCACCACCCGCAAGCCGTTGATGGGGCTGCCGATCACGGCGTCACTCCAGGCGGCGATGCTGCCGTTGACCGCCAGGGTGCTCGTCCACTGGCCGGGTTGGGGCTTCACCGCGTGAACGGTGAGCGCGGCCTTGGCGCCCGAGGCCCCTGCCGACTGCGCCGCCACGGACGCCGCGGCGAAGAAGGTGAGTGCGGTCGCCAGGGCGGCCGCTCGAGCCCAGGGGCGCTGGCAGCGCCCCGCATGGGAAGGGATAACCGTGATGGGGTGCATGTCGATTCGGTTCATGGCGCAGAGTGGTTCAGTGAGACTTGGGCGTCGGGGCTCCAGCCCCCACCCGCGGCGCGGTACAGGCTCACCCAGGCCGCAAGCCGACTGCGCTGCAAATCCAGCCAGGCCGCCTCCGCGCTCAGGGCCGAGCGCAAGGCCTCGTCCGCTTGCAAGGTCGAAGCCAGGCCGCGGGCCTGTCGCTGCCGCACGGCGTTCAGGACGGAACGGGCGCTGTCCAGGGCGAGCCGAGCGTCGCGGGCCTGGCGGGCCGAGGTGTCCAAGCCCAGCAGGGCGTCTTCGACTTCCCGAACGGCACGGCGCACCACGGCCGCATGTTGCCGAACCGCATCGTCGTAACGGGCGCGGGCTGCCTCCACCTGGGCGGCGCGGCGGCCGGCATCAAACACCGGCAGGCTGATGCTCAAGGGGCCCACCGACCAGGTGTCCAGGGACACACGGCCCGCTGCGGTCTGGCTGTCCAGTCGGCCGATGCTGCCGGTCAAGCCCACCCGCGGGAAGCGCTGGGCCTCCTGCGTACCCACATCGGCTGCAGCCGCGGCCACGGCGGCCGCGGCCATGAACACATCGGGCCGCTGGGCCAGCGTAGCCGCAGGCAAGGCCGGCACGTGGCGCAAGGGACGCGCCAGCAGGTCCACACCGTCCTCGGGCCCAGCCGCCTCGACAGCCACCATCGCCGCCAGCCGCTCGCGGACCTGGGGCTCGGTCCAGGCGGTGTATTGCACAAGGGCCTTCACATCGGCATCGCAGCGCTGCGTCTGCGCGCGTGCACGGTTGCGCGACTGGGCCGCACCCGCCTCCGCCGCGGCCGCCTGCTCCGGCGCCTGCAGCCCCGCGTCGGCCAAACGTCGCATCGTTTGCGCACTGCGGCCGGCCGCCTCGGCGTCGCGCTCGAGCAGCCTCCGCGTGGCCTCGCAGTGCCGCCAGGACAGCACCTGCAGGGCCACATCGGCAGCCAGCGACACCCGGGCGTCATGCCAGGCGGCATCGGCGGACTGCAGGCGCCACTGCGCGGACTGGCGTTGTGCCCGCAGGCCACCGAAGACGTCCCATTCCCAACTCAGCTGCAGCCCCCCCTGCGCCAATTCACCGGCGGGAAAGGGCGGTGAGGCGCTGCGGCGCTGCGCACTGACCGCCAGATCCGCCTGGGGCACGAGCACGCTGCCTGCGGCTGCTCGTTCGGCCTGCGCCTGCGCTCGGCGCGCCGCTGCGCTGCTGATGCTGGGGCTGGCCTCCTGTGCGGCATGCACCAGCGCGGCCAGATCGGGGCCGCCGAACGCTGCCCACCATCGCACCAGGCTGCTCAGGCGGCCCTCATGGGGCCACGCCGCTTCCTCGGGCAGGGGCGCGCCCCACTGGGCGGGAGCAGCCGCCTTGGGGGCCTCAACCGGCGGCCGGGCCGCGCAAGCACCCAAGGCCAGCAGGCTCGCGACCGCCAGGGCGCCCATGGGCACGACTCGGCGATGGGGTATCGGTATTCGAATGCTCATGGTTCCTTCATGCCCCTTCAGGCTCACGATCGCTGCCGCGCCGCAGGGCCTCAGCCTGCACCAGCGCCAAGGCCTGTTCAACCAAGCGCTGCTCCCAGCGGTTGACGGCGGCCGAACCTTCCAGAAGGCCCGGCCGAACGGCATGGGCCACATCACGGGAGAGGTGCACATGGAGCGCCAGTCCGGTCAGCGCCAGGCTCAGGTACAGCAGGTCGTCATCCACCGCCGAGAGCTTCAGGTGGCGCTGCAGCACCCGCAGCAGGGCCTCGTGCGCCGGGCGGAAATCGTTTTGCACCTGCTCGTTCCAGACCCCGGTCGGGTCCAGCATCTCGCGCAGGTGCAGCCGCACACACTGCTGCGCACGCGGGTCGGCGGTCAAGGGCTCGAGCAAGGACCGGTACAGGCCCTCCAGCGATTCGCGCAAGCTGAAGTGGGGCTGATCGAACAGGGGGATGTCATCGCTCACCGAACCCAAAGGCTCCGTGAGCGCAGCCCTGTAGAGGCCAGACTTGCCGCCGAAGTGATAGCTCACTGCGGACACATTCACCTGTGCGGACTCCGCAATGTCGCGGACCGAAACCTTGTCGTAGCCGCCTTGGCTGAACAGCCGCAACGCGGTCTCCAGGAGGCGTTGGCGGGTGTGCGCAGTGGGTGTGGACAGGGGGGGCGGTGACGGTGGCACGGGCGCGAGTGTAGGACGCAAATCAAACGTTTGTTTGACCTCGGTCATCACCCCTGCACCCCGCAGGTTGCCTTCATCGCAGAAGGGTGCGGCGCTCATCGCCGTCTTGCGGCGTACAGGTCCCGTCCAGGGGCTGCCAGCCCCGTCGCACCACCACCTCATGGCCGCGCAGGCACCACTCGACCCGTTGGGCTTGAGGCCATACCCGTTGGACGAAGCGCTCCACCGAAGCCGGAAGGGACACCTCAAAACGCCAGGCCTGCCGATCCGACTCGGGGTGGTGCTGCAGCCCCATATGGGGCATCACCGCAGCCGCCAGCAGCCAAACCAGGCCCGGCAGTTGCACGATGCTGCCGACATAACCCTGTTCTCGCAGCCATTGCTGTGCACCTGCGCGGTCATCGCGGCCGCCGAAGGCGGCCGCCAACATCTCCACCAGCCACTGGTTGCAATTCTGGGTGTGCAGGCTCCAGACATGCGCCTGGGCCTGATAACGCGGCGCCACCAAGGCGGCAGCCTGGGCGTCGTGGGAAACGGTCCGGGCCAGTGTGTGGGCGGGCTCCGCAGGCCACCACACGACGCTGTAGCGGGCGGCCGCATCGCGCGCCACCCCGCGAACAAATGCGGCCAGGCCCTCGTCGAACACGCGCGGTTGCGCGGTCTCACAATCGAAGTAGAGCTGCCGCACCGCTGGAATCGAGGAGGGCGCCGTGGCCTCGGTGGCGTGGTCCCTGAGAAAGCCGCTGTGTGAATAGCGGTGTCCGATGGCCTGCAGCGGGAGCCCCGATCGGGAGATCAGGGCCACGGGTGCGGAGCGGGCACGCCACTCCTGCTGGATCAGTTCGGCCACCTGCAGATGGACATCCCACTCCTCGGCGGCATCCGCCGCCGGCGTGGGGCAATGGGCCCAGGCCGGCCATCCGGCATGCGCGTTCAGTGCCCCCGCGGCCAGCAGCCACCCTGCGCCGATGCGGCGCCACCTGCCCTGCGCCTCAGCGGCCATTCACCGGACGGGCCTGCAGGGCCTCGATCCAGTCGTCCTGCACCACCAGGTAAAACGGGCGCTCAGCATCCTGGCGCCAAAGGCCGAAACCAAAGGGACGCTCGCGGACGGTCACCCACTGCCCCGCCTCCAGTTCAGCCGAAGCCGCGACCCCGGCGTGGATCCGCAGCTGCCAGGGCTGCGCCCCCGCTGCGGCCGCAGCGGCGGAGGGCTGCAGGTCCAGGGCCACACGCTTGGGCGTCCCCGCCCATCCTTGGGTCCGCTCGATCCGGTAGTCCCCTTGCGCCACCTTTCGGGCGCCGGGTGAAGAAGAGGCGCTCAGGCCACTGACTGCGGTGGAAAAGGCACCCACCGAGGTGCTCAGGCTGTCCAGGGCCGATGAAGCAGAGGATGCCGCCAGGCTCGCTGCTTGCACCGGCACGCCGATGCAAACCGCAGCGAACGCCAGGAGGGCGCCCAGGGTCAGCGCGGCCCGGAGACCACGGCGCCATGATCCGGTGCGCTCTTGTGAGCCGGACGCGGGCGCAGCGGCGGGCTGCGCCTGGGAAGTCGGTGAAGGGGATGTGCTCATGGAAACGACTGTAGCGCGCTCAAACGCAGACCATGGCAACCGTGGGAAGTCCCACTTCAGCGCCCACCGGCCACGTCCAGCACGCTGCCGGTGGTGTAACTGGCTTCCTCGGAGAGCAGCCACACCACGGCACGCGCCACTTCATCGGCAGAGCCCGCACGCTGCATCGGGACCTGCGACGCCATGCGTCGCGCGCGGTCAGGCTGGCCGCCGCTGGCGTGGATCTCGGTGTCGATGATGCCCGGCCGCACCGCATTCACACGCACACCTTCGGTGGCCACCTCGCGGGCCACGCCCAAGGTGAAGGTGTCGATCGCGGCCTTGGCGGCCGCATAGTCGACATACTGCGCGGGCGATCCGATCCGGGCGGCGGCCGATGAGAGGTTGACGATCGAGCCGCCAGCGCCGCCATGCCGTGTGCTCATGCGCCGCAGCGCCTCACGCGTACACAGGAAGGTGCCCTGCACATTGATGGCGAACATGCGCTGCCAACGATCCAGGTTCATCTCGTCAACCCGCTGCGCCACGTCCACCACGCCGGCGTTGTTCACGAGGCCTGTGAGCGGACCCCATTCGGTGTCGATGCGTGCAAACATCGCGCAAACCGCAGCCTCGCTGGAAACATCCGCCTGAAGGGCCAGGGCACGGCGCCCCAGGGCCCGCACCTCATCGGCCACCCGTTCGGCCGCGCGCAGGTCCCGCACCGCATTGACCGCCACATCCCAGCCGTGGGCGGCGGCCAAGCGCGCCACCGAAGCGCCGATGCCGCGACTGGCCCCAGTCACCAGCAGGGTTCTGTTCATCACGCCATCTTAGGGCCTGGCCCTGTGCAAGGCCAATGCGGCCGATATGCCGCTCGGCTAGAGTGTGAATCTGACGCCTACCGCATCGCCGAACACGGACTTTCACCATGCCCAAAGATTTCGATTCCATGGAGAACAGCAATGCCTCGGCCAACCCGAGCATTCACGAGGTGTCGGACCCGGCGCGTCGGCTTTGGGTGCGCGGGGTGGGCAGTGGGGTCTTCTGGGCGGCCCTGCAGACGGCGCCCTCCTGGGCGCAATGGGGCACCGCGGCGGTTGGGGCGTCGGCGGCGACCGGTCTGGCGGGCTGCGCACAGGGCCAGTCCTCACCCCCTCGCCTGGGCTTCCAATCGCTCCCCACCAGCACGCGAGATGCCCTCCAAGTGCCCGAAGGCTATGTGGCCACCGCCATCGCCGCCTGGGGCGAACCGATCGGCGTGCCAGGCCAGATGCCCGCCTTCCGCTTCGATGCCTCCAACACCGCTGCCGACCAGGCCGTGCAAATGGGCATGCACCACGATGGCCTTCACTACTACCCCTTGTCCGACGACCACAGCGGCAACAGCCGCGGCCTTCTGGCCATGAACCACGAGTACACCGATGAAGGGCTGCTGCACCCCGAGGGCCTGGGTGAAGGCTCAGCCGAGAAGGTGCGCAAGAGCCAGAACGCGCACGGGCTGGGCGTGGTCGAGGTGGCCTTGCGAAACGGACAGTGGCAGATGGTGCGGCCTTCGCGCTATGCGCGTCGCGTCACCCTGTCCACGCCCTTTGCGGTGGGCGGGCCTGCAGCTGGTCACCCAATGATGCGCACCGCAGCGGACCCCGCCGGCCAGCGCATCCTGGGCACGCTGGGCAACTGCGCCAGCGGCAAGACGCCTTGGGGCACCTACCTCAGTGGTGAGGAAAACTGGGCCGGCTACTTCCGCGGCCCCAAGACGCCGAGCGAGCACGAGCGGCGGTGGGGTCTGCGACCCACCGGTGGCTGGAACAAATGGCCCGACCATGACGAGCGCTTCGACGCCACCAAGCACCCCCATGAGCCGAACCGCTTCGGCTGGATCGTGGAACTCGATCCGATGGACCCGAGCAGCACGCCGGTCAAGCGCACGGCGATAGGCCGCGCCGCGCACGAAGGGGCTTGGGTGGCGGTGACGCGCGACCAGCGCGCCGTCGTCTATTCGGGTGAAGACGCGCGCTTTGAATACATCTACAAGTTCGTCAGTCGCGACCGCATCAAGCCGGCCGGTGGTGGCCTCACGGCGGCGCAGGCCAACCGCGAATTGCTGGACCACGGCACGCTCTACGTGGCGCGATTCGACGCCGACGGCACTGGGCGCTGGCTGCCACTGGTGCAGGGCCGGGGCCCGCTGACGCCCGCCAACGGGTTCGGCGACCAGGGCGAGGTGGTGATCAAGGCGCGCCAGGCCAGCGACTTGCTGGGCGCCACCAAGATGGACCGCCCCGAGTGGTTGGCCATCGACGAACGCAGCCGTTGGGTGTACTGCACGCTGACCAACAACACCGCGCGCGGCGCCGCCGGCCAACCGGGCGTGGACGCCGCCAACCCCCGCGCCAAGAACGAGATGGGCCAGATCATCCGATGGCAAGAGCGGGGTGATTTCGACGGGGATGCCTTCATTTGGAACCACCTGATGCTGGCAGGCGATGCGCAGTCGCCCGACTCCAACGCCCGCGGCAACATCTTGGGGGATGCCTTCGGCTGCCCCGACGGCATCGCTTTTGATCCGCGTGGCTTACTGTGGATCCAGACCGACATCGGTCCCGGCAACCTGAACAAAGGCACCTACCAGGCCCTGGGCAACAACCAGATGCTGGCCTGCGACGTGTCCACCGGTGAGGTGCGGCGCTTTCTGGTGGGCCCCGTGAACTGCGAAGTCACCGGGGTGACCTGGACGCCCGACGGCCGCACCATGTTTCTCAACATCCAGCATCCCGGCGAAGGGGCCGGTGAACGGCTGGACCCCCGGAATCCCCGCCGGCATTCGAACTGGCCGGACTTCCGACCGGACGGCCGGCCGCGGTCGGCCACGGTGGTGGTGCGGCGGCTCGATGGCGGGGTGATCGGCGCCTGAACCCCGCCCGGTGACTCACTTGGCCGTGGGCATCACGAACTCAGCGCCCTTGCCGATGCTGGCCGGCCAGCGCTGCATCACGCTCTTCTGCTTGGTGTAGAAGCGAACGCCCTCCTCGCCATAGGCGTGCATGTCGCCGAAGAGGCTGCGCTTCCAGCCGCCGAAACCGTGCCAGGCCATGGGCACCGGGATGGGCACATTGATGCCCACCATGCCCACCTGGATGCGGCGCGCGAACTCGCGGGCCACATTGCCGTCGCTGGTGAAGCAGGCCACGCCATTGCCGTATTCATGCGCGTTCACCAGGTCCACCGCGGCCGCGAAGTCGGGCACCCGCACGCAGCCGAGCACCGGGCCAAAGATCTCTTCCTGGTAGATGCGCATCTGGGGCGTCACATGGTCGAAAAGCGTGCCGCCCGTGAAGAAACCGTTCTCGTGGCCGGAGACCTTGAATCCGCGGCCGTCGACCACGAGCTGGGCGCCCTCCTCGACACCCAGCTTGATGTAGCCCTCGATGCGGTCGCGCGCCTCGCGCGTCACGATGGGACCCATCTCGGCGTCCAGCTCCATGCCGTTCTTGATCTTCAAGGCGCGTGCACGCTCGGCCAGCATGGGCACGATCTTGTCGGCCACATCACCCACCAGCACCGCCACGGAAATCGCCATGCAGCGCTCACCGGCACTGCCATATCCCGCGCCGATCAGCGCATCCACAGCCTGGTCGATGTTGGCATCGGGCATCACCACCATGTGGTTCTTGGCACCGCCCAAGGCCTGGACGCGCTTGCCGTGGCGAGCGCCGGTTTCGTAGATGTACTGGGCAATCGGCGTGGAGCCCACGAAGCTCACCGCCTTCACGTCAGGGTGCGTGAGCAGCGCATCCACCGCCACCTTGTCGCCCTGCACCACATTGAACACGCCATCGGGCAGGCCGGCCTCCTTGAGCAGTTCGGCCATGAAGAGGGACGGCGAAGGGTCGCGTTCGGAGGGCTTGAGAATGAAGCAGTTGCCCGCGGCCAGGGCCACCGGGAACATCCAGCAGGGCACCATCACGGGGAAATTGAAGGGCGTGATGCCGGCCACCACACCCAGGGGCTGGCGCATCGTCCAGTTGTCGATGCCGGTGGAGACCTGGTCGGTGTAGTCGCCCTTGAGCAGCTGCGGGATGCCGCAGGCGAACTCGATGATGTCGATGCCGCGCATCACCTCGCCCTGCGCATCGGTGAATACCTTGCCGTGCTCGGCGGTGATCATGGCAGCCAGCGTGTCCTTGTGCCGGTTGACCAAGGCGAGGAAGTTGTTGATGACGCGTGCGCGGCGGATGGGCGGCATGTCGGCCCAGGCCGGGAATGCGGCCTGCGCGCTGGTCACGGCGGCGGCCACGTCTTCGCTGGAGGCCAACTGCAGCTGGCGCGCCACGGCACCGGTGGCGGGGTTGTAGACGGCTTGGGTGCGCCCACCCGAGGCCGGCACGCGCCGGCCGCCAATCCAATGGGTGATGTCAGTGGTGGCGGTGAAGGCTTCGGGTGCGCCCATGGGGGTCTCCTGGGGAGATGGTGGTTGATACAAGAGTCTATGCCGCCGGCGATTCCGGCTCCGGTGGTCGGCCTTTGCAAATGGGGGGCTCAGCCCTCGGGTATCGAGCACCCGCGCGCAGACACGACAATTCGGCCGTGAACACCAAAAATCCGGCATTCGCGGCCGCGGACCCCAGCGCCGAACTCGACGACCTGCTGGCGCAGGTTCCGCACCCCCTGGTGCCGCTGGACCTGTCTTCACTGGATGGCTTCTTGATGGGGGTGCTGCTGCAGCCCCAGCCTGTGGCGCCCCAGCGCTGGCTGCCCTGGGTGAGCGACGAGGAAGGCCGCGGCCTGCCGGCGCATTGGGCGCATGCGCAGCGCCTGCAGGGCCTGGTGCTGCAGCGGTATGCGGTGCTGAACCAGGCCATTGAGCAACGGCAGTGGTTCGACCCCTGGCTGTTCGACGTCAGCCCGGAAACGCCGCCGCAGCAGGCCGTGGAGCCTTGGGTGCTGGGTTTTGCGACCGCCTGCGGGATCTTCCCTGACCTGACCGAGGGGAAGCTGCAAGACCACCCCGAATTCGATGAGGCCCTGGCCCAGCTCTACCAACACCTGGACCCGCAGGACCTGGAGGACGCGGACAAACTGATCGCGGCAATCGAGACCCTGGAGCCACCGCAGACGATGGAAGAGGCGGTGGAGAGCCTGGTGCGGGGGTGCTTGCTGCTGGCGGACGTCAGCCGGCCGAGGCGCCAGGGTGCGGGGCGCCCTCGCAGTCCCGTCAACCGCCGCCCCAAGAACTGATCAACGCACCAGCAGCACCGGCACCTGGGTATGGGCCATCACCTTGGTGGCCACCGAGCCCATCACCAGATTGCCCAAGCTGCCATGGCCGTGGGACCCCATGATCAGCAAGTCAGGCTTCACCTTGTCAGCCAGGGCCGCCACCTGGTCTGCAGGGTGGCCCACCTTCACCACGAACTGCACCGGTGACGGCACCTGCCGCTTGAAGAAGGTGCGCACCGGCTTGAGCACCTTCTCGGCTTCCTCTTCGTAGTAGGCCTTGAGCACATCCTTGTCCAACACGGCGGCGGCGCGGGGCGTGACCGCCGGCACCACGGTGACGATGATGTAGTCATGGTGCGCCCCCAACCATTCATCGTGCGCGGCCACATAGGCCAACATGCGCTTGGTGTACGGGCTGCCGTCGGCGGCAATCAGAATCTTCATCAAGAAACTCCATGGGGTGGCAGCCCTACACCGCTTCCATGTGCGTGTTCAGGGCTGCTGGAGTCTAGGCAGGGGATGCGGGCCTGCGATTTGCGATGGATCAAACCTCGAACAGTTGGAGCGGGTCGAAACCCAGCGCTTCGCCCTTGCGCTCGAGCCCGCGCGCCTGGCACACCACGCGGCTGTCCGGCCCTTGGCCGCGGCTGGGGTGGCGCGGCGCGCGGTAGTCGTGGCGCAGGTGAACATGGCCGTGGATCCACAGGTCGGCGCAGCCGATGAGGTCATCATCGGCATTGCAGAAGCTGGCCGTCGTGGGCTGCGTGCCATAGCGAGGGTCACCGCTGCGCAGGCTGGGGGCGAAGTGTGTGATGACCACGGTGGTGATCGCTTCCTCGCCAGAAGGGCCGAGTGGTGGTGCCTGGGCCGGCGTGGTGAAGGACCCGGCCGGCGCGGCTCCAGGCTTGGCGGGCGAAGCTCGCGAAATCCCCAGGGCCGCTTCCAGCCACGCGCGGCACTCCAGGGCTTCGTCTCGCACGGCTGCGGCGTCGAACACCAGTCCCTCACGCGTGGCCTGCATCACCTTCTGGAAGTAGCTGGCGGCCTTGATGGCCTTGGCCTGCCGGGCGGGACCAAACACCTCGAAGTCGCTCCAGCGCACCGTTCCCAAGAAACGGACACGGCGGCCGTCGGGCGTGGTGTGCTCGTGCGTGTCCTGCTCCAACACGGTCAGGCCAAAGCGGGCGCAATGGTCCCGGAATGCAGGCATGGCATCCCGCAGTTCACGTTGGTCGAATTCGTGATTGCCCGCCACGACCAGCACCGGAACCGGCCATCCGGCAAAGCGCTCATAGGCGGTCCAGGTGGTATCGATGTCGCCGGCCAGCACCAGCAGGTCGGCGCCCGAGGCGGGCTCGGGCTCGAACGATTCGGTCTCCAGGTGCAGGTCGGACAGCACCTGCAGGCGCAAGGGCTGCCCGCTCACGCCTTCCCGTGGCACTGCTTGAACTTCTTGCCGCTCCCGCACGGACACGGGTCGTTGCGGCCCACCTTGACGCTATCGCGCTGAACGGTGCGCACGGCCATGCGTTCCTGCGCGGTCAGGTCCCACAAGGTCACGGCCGCATCGACGGCATCTTCGATGGCATGGGTTTCATCGCGCAGCGGCTGCTGGCGATCCAGTTCAGCCACCAGCGCGCGGTCTTCATCGGTCTCTGCAGGCAGGTGCCGCAGGATGCGAGACATGGCCAGATGGACCGCGTCATCGGGGTGATCGATGAGCGATTCGAAGACCTGAGCACCGTAGAGAAAGCCCGAGGCCCAGTGGACGAGGGCGCGGGAATGCGGAGGCACATCGGGTTCGCTGTCGGTATCGGCGCCCTCTTCGGCGGGCGCTGGGCTCCCGGCAGCGCGCTGGGTGTCGCTCACCACGGGGTCGAAGACCTGTTCCTCGGACAAGCCTCGCACCAGGGCCTCGTACCGCCGCTGCAACAGGCCGCGCACGCGACCCAGCCAGACCTCGTCCAAAGCGACCGGGGGCCATCGGGAGCCATCGGTGTCCAAAGCGCGCACCAGCCAGTCGGCTGGCGCAACGATGCGGGGCTGGACCGCCACCGCGCACAGATAGCCGTCCAGGGACACCACGTCCAGGGGCTCCAGCGGTGACGGTGCCTGCTGAAGCAGGGCGTCGAGCTCGTCGAGTTCTGCGTTGTTGAGATCGGCCTTCATCGGGGCATTGTCGCCCCGATGGGCCGGATGTCCGCCTCAGGCTGCCAAGCGCTTGGCGATCTGCGCCTTGGTCTGACGCAACTCCTCGGGCAGGTGATAAGCCAGTTGCTCAAAGAGCTCTTCGTGCAGCTTGAGCTCGTCGGCCCAGGCGGCGCGGTCGATGCCGATCACGCTGTCGAACTGGTCGCGGCTGAATTCCAGGCCGCTCCAGGACAGGTCTTCATAGCGCGGGCTGATGCCGAACACGTGCTCCACGCCCTGCGCGGTGCCTTCCACGCGCTCCAACATCCACTTCAACACGCGCATGTTCTCGCCGTAGCCCGGCCACACGAACTTGCCGTCCGCGCCCTTGCGGAACCAGTTGACGCAGTAGATCTTGGGCAGCTTCACGCCCTGGGCTTCGAGCCGCTTGCCCAGATTCAGCCAATGCTGGAAGTAGTCGCTCATGTTGTAGCCCATGAAGGGCAGCATGGCAAACGGATCACGCCGCACCACGCCCTGCTGGCCGGCAGCGGCGGCGGTGGTTTCGCTGCCCATGGTGGCGGCCATGTAGACGCCCTCGACCCAGTTGCGCGCCTCGGTGACCAAGGGCACGGTGGTGCTGCGGCGGCCGCCGAAGATGAAGGCATCGATGGCCACGCCCTGCGGGTTGTCCCAGTCGGCGTCCAGCACCGGGTTGTTGGTGGCGGCCACGGTGAAGCGGGCGTTGGGGTGGGCCGCCTTGGCACCGGTTTCCTTGGCGATTTCGGGCGTCCAGCGCTGGCCTTGCCAGTCGGTCAGTTCGGCCGGCGGCGTGTCGGTCATGCCTTCCCACCACACATCGCCTTCGGGCGTCAGCGCCACGTTGGTGAAGATGGCGTCCCGCTGCAGAGAATCCATGCAGTTGGGATTCGTCTTGTGGTTGGTGCCCGGAGCCACACCAAAGTACCCGGCCTCGGGGTTGATGGCGTACAAGCGCCCGTCCCTGCCGGGCTTGATCCAGGCGATGTCGTCGCCGATGGTGGTCACCTTCCAGGTGTGGCCCTGCGCGTCCTTGAGGCCGGCCGGGGGGATCAGCATGGCGAAGTTGGTCTTGCCGCAGGCGCTGGGGAAGGCGGCGGCCACGTGGCGCTTCACACCGTTGGGTTGGGTGACGCCCAGCACCAGCATGTGCTCGGCCAGCCAGCCCTGGTCGCGGCCCATGGTGGAGGCAATGCGCAGCGCAAAGCACTTCTTGCCCAGCAGCGCGTTGCCACCGTAGCCCGAGCCGTAGCTCCAGATCTCGCGTGTTTCCGGGTAGTGGACGATGTACTTGGTCTTGTTGCAGGGCCAGGCCACGTCCTGCTGGCCTTCGGCCAGGGGCGCGCCCACGGTGTGAACGCAGGGGACGAACTCGCCGTCGTTTCCGAGCACATCGAGCACCGCGCGGCCCATGCGGGTCATCATGCGCATGTTCACCGCGACATAGGGGCTGTCCGAGAGTTCCACCCCGATGTGGGCGATGGGCGAGCCGATGGGGCCCATGGAGAAGGGCACCACATAGAGGGTGCGGCCCTTCATGGCGCCCTTGAAGAGGGCGTTTTCCCCCGTTTGCAGCAGGGCGCGCATCTCGGCTGGGGCCATCCAGTTGTTGGTGGGGCCGGCGTCTTCCTTCCTCTGGCTGCAGATGAAGGTGCGGTCTTCCACACGGGCCACGTCCGACGGGTCGCTGCAGGCCAGGTAGCTGTTGGGGCGCAGCGCCGGATTCAGGCGCTTCATGGTGCCCGCGGCCACCAGCTCCCCGCACAGGCGGTTGTATTCGGCTTGGCTGCCGTCGCACCAGTAGACGGCCTGGGCTTGCGTAAGAGCGGCGATGTCGCCCACCCATTGGATCAGGCGCTGGTGGCGCACATGGTCGGGCGCCTGGAGCGGAAGGCCCGTCGCAACGGCTTGGTTCATGGTGAGTTCCTGGAAATTGAAGGCAAAAGAGGTGGGATCGGGTCAGTTGGCTTAAATTTGCCAGCAGTTACATGCCAAGAGACGAGCCGACTGACCCCATCGCACCGGGTTTTGCCTGGGGCTTGCGCTTCTCAGGAACCGCCGCCAAGCCCGGGCCGCACCATCGAAT
This sequence comes from Burkholderiaceae bacterium, assembly GCA_049423145.1. GTDB lineage: Bacteria > Pseudomonadota > Gammaproteobacteria > Burkholderiales > Burkholderiaceae_C > RFTU01. The sequence continues at coordinate 15,124 of JBMSQF010000001.1, read as the reverse complement.
TCCAAGCCCGCAGCTCTGCGAGGAAGGACCAAAAATCCAGTGTAACGACGAAGTAACTCGGGCGGATTTTCAAGTTATGCAAGAAATGCATGGGGCGATGTTGAGCCCCCCCGTAAGGGCGGCGGCATCGGTTCATGGGTCTACAGTGGGCCCCCATGACGCTGCCCGCTCCCGACGCGCTCTGGCGCCAACTTGCCCGCGCCAGTGCAGACCGCCGCCATCCTTGGCGCGTGGTGGCGTTCTGCACGCAGGGGGCTGATGGCCCGCAGGCCCGCAGCGTCATCCTGCGGCGCGTGCTGACCGATGAGCGGACGCTGGTGTTCTACACCGATGCGCGCAGCGGCAAGGTGGCCGAACTGATGGTCTGCCCACGCGTGGCCCTCTTGATGTGGGACCCGGGACACCGGCAGCAGCTTCGTGTCGATGGGCTTGCCGCCCTCGAATGCAACACCGCAGCGGTTGAGCAGCACTGGGCCGGCGTGCCGGAGGCCGCGCGGCGGGACTATGCCAGCGCGGCGGCACCAGGGGCGGTGGTTTCAGGTCACATGCACGCGGGCGATCCGCTGGACCGGGCCACGGCGCGGCGGCACTTCTCGGTGGTCACCGTGCAGGTTCAATCCCTGGATTTCCTGCAGCTGGACCGGAACGCCCACCACCGCGGGCGCTACGGCTGGGATGCCGAGCGCGGCCGATGGGAGTTGATGCCGCTGGTTCCCTGAGGCCGCGAGGGGTCCCCCGGTGCGGCGGCGGCTGCAAAGGTCGCCTCAAGGCGCGCCGCCACCTCATCCGGGTGCGGCTCCGGTGCCAGTTCGACCACCACGCCCAAGCGCGCGCGCTGGCCTTGCTCCAAGGCCTGGACGAACGGCGCCCAGCCCTGCCCCTGGGCGAAACGCGCCCTCGCGAGCACGGTGGAACGCACCGGCTTGAAGTACTGCATGCCCTGCTTCACCACCACCAGCGGCACCTCACACCCTTCCGAATGCAGCCGCGTGTGCGCCAGGGACCAGGCCGCCACCAGCGCCATGGCTGCGCCGCTGCCGCCGAACAGGGTGCCGTGGACATTCAGGTTGGGCTCCAACGGGGCCGACAGGTCCACACCGTCCGGACGTACATCGAGCACGCTCAGCTGCATGAAGTTCGCCACCGGAATGCCGGTGCGGATGAGCGTCTGAAGGTCCTGCGGGCTCAAGGGATCGGATGGGCCCTTCATGCGCCCGGGTGCCAACGGTGGGTCCGCTTGGGCCCGCATCCAACGGAGTGAACTTGCATGGGGTCAGGATAGCGCAGCACGGCCGGAAGGCGTTGGCGCTGTGCGCCTCACGGATCACCGGTGTCAGGGCCTCATACCGAGGGCGGCTTCATGGCCGCCAGCATCGCGGCCATGCGCTCGTGGATCAGCTGCACCGCCTTCAGCGGCCGCAACATCACCTTGAACTCGACGATCCGGCCCTCGTCGTTCCATTGGATGATGTCCACACCGTTGATGCGGATGCCCTCCATCTCCGTCTCGAACTCCAGCATCGCATCGCGGGCGCCGACGATCTCGCGGACATACCGGAAGCCCGGACCGAAGAAGACCGTGAAGGCCGCCGAGAGGTAGAGCTGCGTGATCGCCTTGCCGCGCTGGGGCGTGTTCACGACGGGCGAAATGAAGACCACCTCGTCGGCCAGCAAATCATCAAGCCCGCGCGGGTTCCGCGTCTGCACGAGGTGGTGCCAGGTGGCGATGGGATCTGCGGTCATGGCCCGAGAGTCGCTCACCGGGTGACCGAATTGGGCGGGAATTCGGGGCTGGTCGGGGTGGCGATGAACCGGTGGGCGCAAGGCGTTTCACACCGCCTGGTCGGTCGGCTGCTCGACAGTGCAGCCACGATCTCCGCCACCGTGTCGCTGTGCCCGACCGCGACGACCGCGCCGGATGTCTGTCGGACCTCCGCGGCCGGCATGGCTTATGCCGGTCGGTGGATGGCGCACAACTTATGGCCGTCCGGGTCGCGCACATAGGCCAGGTGCAGGGTGCCCAGGCCGCCGGTACGCGGGCCCGGCGGGTCTTCGACCGAAACACCCCCGTGCGCCACCGCCACATCATGGAAGCGCTGCACTTGTTCAGGCGAGTGGCACTTGAAGCCGATGGTGCCGCCGTTGGCCACGGTGGCCGGCTCACCGTTGATGGGCTGGGTCAGACAGAACGCGCTGCCCTCATGTCGGTAGAAGAGGCGAACATGGCCTGAGCCCGACACATTGCGAACCGGCTCGCCCGCGCCGAGTACGCCAAGCACCGCGTCGTAGAAGCGCTTGGCGCGCTCGATGTCGTTGGTGCCCAGCATGACGTGGTTGAACATGGGGGTCCTTTCAAGAACGGCAGTGGATGCGGTGGCCTGTCGGCGAGATGGGATGATACGGTTGGAATCGTCCCGTTACGCCGCTTTCTTCACCCTGTGGTCACTCCTGAAAACGTCACCGACATCGCCCACGCCATCGAACTGGCCCTGGCGCCCGTGTTCCTGCTCACCGGTATTGCCGCCCTGCTGGGTGTGATGACCAACCGACTGGCCCGCATCATCGACCGCGGTCGCTATTTCGAGCAAAGCTGGGAATCGCTGGAGGAGGCGGCGCGTGAGGCCGGTCGCGCAGAGCTGCGCTTCTTGGAAAAGCGCCGCAAGCTGGCCAACCGCGCGATTGCGGCGGGCACCCTGGCTGCGCTGCTGGTGTGCCTGGTGGTGGCCACGCTGTTCCTGGAGGTGCTGCTGGAGGTGCGCCTGCGGGGCGCGGCGGGCGTGTTCTTCTTCTGCTCGATGCTGTGCCTGATCGTGGGCCTGGGCACCTTCCTGCGCGAGATCTTCCTGGCCACGCAATCGGTGCGGGTGCCGCGGTTTCAGATGCCCAAAGATCCCCCGTGATCGGCATGATCAGCATCCGCAGCATCAATGTAGGCCGGGCCGAGCGCATCACGGTCAGCGATGGCCGCACCCTCCTGACCGCGCACGGCAAGCACCCAGTGGGTGAAGGCGCGGTGGTATCGGTGGGCCCGCTCGGGCTTCAGGGCGACGAGCAGGCCGACCCCACCGTGCACGGCGGGCGCGGCAAGGCGGTTTACGCCTACCCGCATGAGCACTATGCGTTTTGGAATACCGTGCGGGCTCAGGCGCGCCTGCAGCTGTGGGATGAGGAATCGTCGCCGGGCCTGATGGGCGAGAACCTCACCATCACGGGACTGATGGAAACCCACGCCTGGATCGGCGACCGGCTGCGATTTGCGAACTGCATCCTGGCCATCAGCGAACCACGCATGCCCTGCGGCAAGTTCGACGCGGTGATGGGCTTCAAGCAGGCCAGCAAGATGATGGCGCAGAGCGGCTTCTGCGGCTTCTACCTGTCGGTGACGGTGGAGGGCACGCTGAAGGCCGGCGAGTTGGCGGAACTGGTGCCGGGGCCTCGACAGGTGTCGATTGCCGAGGCGTTTCGCAGCAAGTTGGGGCGGCAACACCTGCGCTGACGCGCCCCAACGGTTGGGTCAAGGCAGCGCTGGGTAGTCGGTGTAGCCCTCGGGCCCGCCGCTGTACAGCGTTTCGCGCACCAACTCGTTCAGCGGCGCCCCTTCACGCAGTCGCCGCCCGAGGTCGGGATTCGCGATGAAGGGCCGACCAAAGGCAATCAGGTCGGCCTGCCCGCCAGCCAAGGCATCCTGCGCCATCTGCAGGCTGTAGCCGTTGTTCACCATCCATGCGCCCTTGAAGTGGTCGCGCATGGCGGCGTAGTCGAAGGGCGCCACACCCTTGTCGGAGAGGTCGCGCGCGCCGCCCGTCTGCCCTTCGATCACGTGGATGAACGCCAGCTTCAGCGGGGCCAGCCGGCGCATGATGTGGTCGAAGAGCGCTGCGGCATTGCTGTCCTGCGCCGCGCCATTGACCGGCGTGATGGGAGACAGGCGAACCCCGGTGCGGCCGCTGCCGATTTCCTTGGTCACGGCCGTCATCACCTCGATCAGCAGACGCGCGCGGTTCTCGATGGAGCCGCCGTAGGCGTCGCTGCGGTCGTTGATGCTGTCGCGCAGGAACTGGTCGATCAGGTAGCCGTTGGCGCCATGCACCTCCACGCCGTCGAATCCGGCGCGGATGGCGTTGGCCGCGGCGCGCCGGTAGTCCTCGACGATGCGCGGCATCTCATCGGTGCGCAGGGCGCGCGGGGTGGAGCAGTCGACGAAGCCGTCGGCGTTGTAGGTCTTGCTGCCCGAGGCCCTGCTGGTGGACGAGACGGGCGCCTGGCCATGGGGCTGCAGCGAGGTGTGGCTGATGCGGCCCACGTGCCACAGCTGGATCACGATGCGGCCGCCCTGGGCATGCACCGCGTCCGTGATGCGCTTCCAGCCCTGCACCTGTTCCTCGCTGTAGATGCCCGGCGTATCCAGATAGCCCTGGCCCTCGGGGCTGATCTGCGAGGCCTCGGTGATGATCAGGCCCGCGCCGGTAGCCGGGTTGGCGCGCTGCTCGTAGTACACACGCATCAGGTCATTGGGTACCGTCCCCTTGGCGCGGCTGCGGGTCAGCGGCGCCATCACCACGCGGGTAGCCAAGTCGATGTCGCCGATGCGGATAGGGTCGAAGAGCGTCGTCATGGTTTCAGAGAATGGGGTCAGACCCCATTTGTTTGCGAACAAGCGGCCAGACCGCATAAATGGGGTCTGACCCCATTTTCCAGCTCGCCGCACAATCGGCGGATTGTGACCGCAGGCACGCGCGAATGTCCTGTGGCGCTTGGTGACCCGATCGGAGCCTTCGATGATCTTCTATTCCAACTGGCGTTCCCTGGCGGCCTACCGCGTGCGCGTGGTGCTGGCCTTGAAGCACATTTCCCACGAGGTGCATGCCATCGACATGCTGGGCGGTGAACACCTGAAACCGGCGTTCCGAGCGGTGAACCCGCAGGCGGTGCTGCCGGCGCTGAGGCTGGACGATGGGCGGGTGCTGTTCCAGTCGATGGCCATCGTGGAATACCTGGACGAGATCGCGCCCGCGCCGCCCCTGCTGCCGACCGACGCAGCCGGGCGGGCCCGCGTACGAGGGCTGTCGCTGATCCACGCGGCCGACACGCACCCCTTGCTGGTGCCCAAGGTGCGCAACCATCTCACCCAGGAGCAAGGGCTGAGCGAGGACGGTCTGCAAAAGTGGCTCGCCCGCGCGCTGCACAGTGGGCTGGAGGCCATCGAGGCGCAGCTGGCGGGGTCGAAGGACACCGGCCTGTACTGCCATGGCGATCAGGTGACGCAGGCCGATATCTGCCTGGCCTCGCACCTGCTGGCCTTCATGTTCTTCAAGCTGGATGCATCGGCCTACCCGACGGCGGTGGCCATCAACGAGCGGCTGCAGGCGCTGCCGGCCTTTGCGGCGGCGCACCCGCTGAAGCAACCGGGGGCGCCGGCTTGAGCCGTGCGGGCGCATTCATGAAGCCTGTGGCCCTGGAGCACGCCAGCCGCCTGGTGAACCATGGACCCACGGTCCTGGTGTGCACCCTGCACGAGGGCCGGCGCAATGTGATGGCTGCCGCTTGGTCCATGCCGGTTGAATTCACGCCGCCGCGCATCGCCGTGGTGATCGACAAGTCCACCTGGACGGCTGAACTGGCGCGCGCCAGCGGCATGCTCGCCGTGTGCGTGCCCGGCGCGGCGATTGCCGACCTGGTGACCACCGTGGGGCAAACCAGCGGCGCCAAGCTGCAGGGTGAGGGCACGGACAAGTTCAAGCGCTACCGCATCGCCCACGCCACCGGGCCGGTGCTGGGCCTGCCCCTGCTGGCGGGCTGCAGCGCCTGGATGGAGTGTCGTGTGATCCCGGAACCTCACACACAGCAGGCCTACGACACCTGGTTCGTGGAGGTGGTGTCGGCGCAAGCCGATGAGCGAATCTTTCGCGAAGGGCGCTGGCAGGTGAATGGGGACAACGCGGACCTGCACACCCTGCACCACTTGGGCGCAGGCACCTACGCAGTGGCCGGCCAGATCAGGGCCAGCAGGCCACTGGACTGATCAGCCGCGGTGGATGGGATCCACCCACAGCACCGTCTCCGGCTTCTCCACCGGTTCGATGTCCAGGTTCACCGCGGTGGCCTCGCCGTCGCTGCGCACCAGCACGCATTCCAGCACCTCGGTCGGGCTGGCGTTGATTTCCTGGTGGGGCACGAAGGGCGGCACGTAGATGAAGTCCCCCGGTCCGGCCTCGGCGGTGAACTCGAGGTTCTCGCCCCAGCGCATGCGGGCGCGACCCTTGACCACATAGATCACGCTCTCCAAGGGCCCATGGTGGTGCGCGCCGGTCTTCGCATCGGGGTGGATATGGACGGTGCCGGCCCACAGCTTCTGCGCACCCACCCGGGCGAAGGTGATGGCCGCCTTGCGGTCCATGCCCGGGGTCTGCGCGGTGTTGGGGTCGAGTTGGTCGCTCGGCACCACGCGCACCCCATCGTGCTTCCAAGCCGGCGACGGGGGTTCGGGTTGGTGACCAGCCTGGCTGCCATGGTCGTGGGTCATGCGCGGCTCCGATGGGTGTAGGGCGCTGGAGGGCCCTGAAAGGGCCTGAGGCAGGCTCAGTATGGCATCAGCTGAGCATCAGTAGGGCATCACGTACCAGGGCTCCGGGCAGCTGGAGACGACAGGATAGTGGGCGCGATAAGGCGCACAGTAGTACTGCACGCGTGGCGGTGCCGGTTGAGCCGGCGCGATGACCATCGGGGGTGCGATCGGCGCCGGGATGAGGTGAGACGCCACGGCCGGCGCCCACGGCACGACCACCGCTGGCGGCTGGGTTTGAGCCTGGGCCGTGGATGCATGGGCCACAGCAGCGCCGATCAGTCCGCCCACGATGAGGGGGCCCCACACGCTGCCGCGGTGATGTCCATGATGCTTGTGGCCCCAGCCCCCCGCGAGGCCGTGGCCGCCGTGATGGCCCGGGTGGCCATGCCCAGCGTGGCCCCCATGGCGACCCCCGTGATGCGCCTGCGCCGGCAGGGCGGTTGCCAGTGCGAGCGCGGTGGCCAGGATGGTCAGGGACAGGGGAGGTGCAAGGGGGCGCATGCTGAACTCCGGTGGGGTTCAAACTCAACGCAGGGCCCGCGCGCACGGTTGACAGCACGGCCGCAGGAGGATGCCTTGGGCTACAGTGGCCCATGCTCGCTTACCGACATGCGTTTCACGCCGGCAACCATGGTGATGTCCTGAAGCACCTGGTGCTGGCCGAGGTGCTGCGCCACATGGGTGACAAGGACAAGCCCTACACGGTGGTCGACACGCACGCCGGGGCCGGCGGGTATTCCCTCGAAGGGCGCTACGCCGGACGCAAGGCCGAGTTTGAGGGCGGCGTAGCCGCCCTGTGGCGCGATAGCCAGGGCCTGCCCGCATCGGTGCTGCGTTATCTCGACCTGGTGCGGGCCTTCAATGGTGGGGCTGGGGCGCGGCTGAGTCAGTACCCGGGCTCTCCAGCCATCGCGCAAATGCTGCTGCGGCCCAACGATTCACTTCATCTCTACGAGATGCACCCCACGGACGAGCGCATCCTGCGCGCTTTCTTGGCCGGACGACCCCACACCCAGGTGCACCTGGCCGATGGGTTTGCAGGCCTGGCGCGTGAGCTCCCGCCGCCTTCACGGCGCGGCCTCATCCTGATCGATCCAAGCTATGAGCTGAAGGCCGACTACGGCAAGGTGGTTGCTGCGGTCCGCGAAGTGATGACGCGCTTTGCCCAAGCGGTGGTGATCGTGTGGTACCCCTTGGTGCAATTGGTGGAAGCGGTCCAGTTGCCCAAGCGGCTTCGCGCCGCCGCTGCCGCCGCACCCAAAGGCTGGCTGGATGCGCAACTGCAGGTGCAGGCTGCCGACGGGCGTGGTTTCGGCATGATGGGCAGTGGGGTGTTCGTGATCAACCCGCCACATCCCATCAAACCGATGCTCGATGAAGCACTGCCGGCACTGGCCGTGCGGCTCGCGCAGGTCGAGCGGCCTCGGTGGCACGTGGAAGCGGCGCTGAAATAGCCTCGAAGAGAAAAGTGGCCTCAAACCCCGCGGGCACGATCCTGCGCGAACTGCAGCGCATACGCTGCAAATCGGCCCTCATCCAAAGCCTGCCGCACTTCCCTCATCAGGTTCAGGTAGTAATGCAAGTTGTGAATGCTGGCCAGCATCGGGCCGAGCATCTCACCGCAACGGTCCAGGTGGTGGAGGTAGGCGCGGCTGAAGGCGCCGCTCACCGTGCCGTCTTCACGCGTGATGCCCTTGCAGGCGTAGCAGGCGCAGGTGGGGTCCAGGGGCCGCTCATCCATCTTGTGGCGGGCATTCCGGATCTTGAGGTCACCGAAGCGGGTGAACAGGTGGCCATTGCGCGCGTTGCGCGTGGGCATGACGCAGTCGAACAGGTCGACGCCATGCTGCACGCCGTAGACCAGATCCTCCGGCGTGCCCACGCCCATCAGGTAACGCGGCTTGTTCGCCGGCAGTCGGTGTGGGGTGTGGGCCGTCAGCCGCAACATGTCTTCCTTGGGCTCGCCCACTGAAACCCCGCCCACCGCATAGCCCGGCAGGTTCAGCTCGACCAGCTGTTCCAGCGACTCCTGGCGCAGGCTCTCGAACATACCGCCCTGCACGATCCCGAACAGGGCATTCGGATTCTCGAGACGGGCAAATTCGATCCTGCAACGCCGGGCCCAGCGCAAGCTGAGCTCCATCGAGGCACGGGCCTGCGCTTCGGTGGTGAGCTGGCCTGCAGTCTGGTAGGGCGTGCACTCGTCGAACTGCATCACGATGTCCGAATTGAGCACGGTCTGAATCTGCATGCTCACCTCGGGCGTCAGGAAGAGCTTGTCGCCGGTCACCGGTGAAGCGAATCGCACGCCCTCTTCGGTGATCTGGCGCCCCTTGCCGTCTTCACCGGAGAGACTCCACACCTGAAAGCCGCCGCTGTCGGTGAGGATGGGCTTGTCCCAGCGCTCGAAGCCGTGCAGGCCACCAAATTGCTTGAGGATGTCCAGGCCCGGGCGCAGCCACAGGTGGAAGGTGTTGCCCAGAATGATCTGCGCGCCCATCTCTTCCAGGCTGCGCGGCATCACACCCTTGACGGTGCCGTAAGTCCCCACCGGCATGAAGATGGGCGTTTGCACCACGCCGTGGTTGAGCGTGAGCCGGCCGCGGCGGGCATGCCCTTCGGTGCGCAACAGTTCGAATGCAAGCATGGGGAGGTGATCAGCGTGCGGCCTGGCGCTGCAGCAGCATCGCGTCGCCATAGCTGAAGAATCGATAGCCCGCTTCAATGGCGTGGCGGTAGAGGGCCATGATGTGACCGTGGCCTGCAAACGCACTCACCAGCATCAACAGGGTGCTCTTGGGCAGATGGAAGTTCGTGATGAGGCCGTCGACCACGCGGAAGTCAAAGCCGGGGGTGATGAAGATGTCGGTCTCGCGCGAGCCGGGCCGCAAGCGGCCATCCGCAGCCCCAAGCGCCGCTGACTCCAGGGCGCGCATCGTGGTCGTCCCTGCGGCCCAGATGCGGCCACCCCGGGCACGCGTTTCTTGTACGGCCGCTACGGTCTGCTCGCTCACCTCGAACCGCTCGCTGTGCATCTGGTGATCACGCAAGTTCTCGGTTCTCACCGGCTGGAAGGTGCCTGCTCCCACATGCAAGGTGATGTTCGCTCGGCGGATGCCGCGCTCGTCCAGCGCGCGCAAAACGCTCTCGTCGAAGTGCAGCGATGCCGTGGGTGCGGCCACGGCCCCAGGCTTGGCGGCAAACACGGTTTGGTAGCGCGACTCGTCCTCGGTGGTGTCGGCATGTTCGATGTAGGGCGGCAGGGGGACGTGGCCGTGGCGCTGCAGCAGGGTGTGGGGGTCGGCGGGAAACCGCAGGTGAAACAGCGCGTCCTCCGGGCCGCAGCGGCCCAACACCACGGCAGAGAAGCCGTCGAATGTGCCGCCTCGCCGGGCACCGGCGTGGTCGGTCGAACCGAAACGCAGGGTTGAGCCCGGCTTGGGTGACTTGCTGGCGCGCAAGTGGGCCCAGACCTCGCATCCGCCGGGCAGGATTCGTTCGACCAGCGCCTCAACGGCACCGCCGGTGGGCTTCTCACCGTGCAGGCGGGCCTTGATCACCTGGGTGTCGTTGAACACCAGCAGGTCGCGGGGGTCGAGCAAAGTCGGCAGATCGTGAAAGACGCGGTCCACCGGCGCTTCGGCGCGGCCGTCCAGCAGGCGCGAGGCGCTGCGTTCTGCCGTGGGATGTTGGGCAATCAGGCCCTGCGGGAGGCTGAAGTCGAAATCGGCCAGCGTGTAATCGCGGTCCTGGCCGGAGCGGCCAGCAGGCTGGGAGGGAGAAGCAGAGGGCGTCGTCATGGTGTCAGGCTGTACCGACCTGTCAAAACCGCCATTGTCGGTCATGCAGAATGCCCGCATGGCCGATCCCGACGCCGCCGACAAGCCGAAATCCGCGCCGCAGAAGGCGATGGAAAAGATGGGGCTCAAGCGCGATGTCGACCTGGCCCTTCATCTTCCACTGCGCTACGAGGACGAAACCCGTCTGACGGCCATTGGGGACCTCCGTCAGGGCCAAAGCGCGCAATGCGAAGGTGTGGTGCGCGAGACGCGGGTGGAGTTGCGGCCGCGTCGGCAGTTGATCGTGCGACTCCAGGATGCCAGCGGCGAACTGATCCTGCGCTTCCTGCACTTCTACCCTTCGCACCAGAAGACCCTGGTGGCGGGTGCGCGCATCCGCACGCGCGGGGAGGTGCGTGGCGGCTTTTTCGGGTATGAAATGGTGCACCCGGCCTTCAAGCCCGTGGACGATGAGACGCCCTTGGCCACCGCCCTCACGCCGGTGTACCCCACCAGTGCCGCACTGCCACAGGCCTACTTGCGCAAAGCCGTGGCCGGCGCACTGGGCCGCGCCCACCTGGTCGAGGTGCTGCCGCCTCACCTGGTGCGGCCCGGCCTGCCGACCCTTCGAGAGGCTCTGCACAGCCTGCATCACCCGAGCCCGCACGCTTCGCTGGAAGACCTGGAGCACCGCAGCAGCCCCGCATGGCAGCGGCTGAAATGGGAGGAGCTGCTGGCCCAACAGATCAGCCAGTTGATGGCACAGCGCGAACGCGCCTCGCGCCAGGCGCCCTCGATGAAGGCCTCACCCGGTGGGCTTCCCGAACAGCTGCTGGCCGCCCTGCCCTTCGACCTCACGGGCGCGCAGCGGCGGGTGGTCGAGGAGATCGCACAAGACCTGGCACGCAGCGAACCCATGCACCGGCTGCTGCAGGGCGATGTCGGCTCGGGCAAGACCGTGGTGGCCGCCTTGGCCGCTGCGGTGGCCATCGATGCCGGGTGGCAGTGCGCGCTGATGGCCCCCACCGAAATCCTGGCCGAGCAGCACTTCAGAAAGCTGGTGGGCTGGCTTTCACCCCTGTTGGAGGCGCGCGGGCAGTGTGTGGCCTGGCTCACGGGCAGCGTCAAAGGCAAGGCGCGCCAGGCCATGATGGACAAGACCGGCAGCGGTGAGGCCGCCCTGGTGGTGGGCACGCAGGCCGTGATCCAGGACTCGGTCCAGTTCGCGCGGCTCGGGCTGGCGCTCATCGACGAACAGCACCGCTTCGGTGTGGCGCAGCGGCTGGCGCTGCGACAAAAGCTCGAGGGCTCCTCGCTGGAGCCCCACCTGCTGATGATGACCGCCACGCCCATCCCCCGCACGCTGGCGATGACCTACTACGCGGACCTTTCGGTGAGCACCATCGACGAACTGCCGCCGGGCCGTACGCCGATCGTGACCAAGGTGTTCGCGGATACCCGTCGGCCCGATGTGATCGAACGCATTCGCGAAGAAGTGCGGGCCGGGCGGCAGGTGTACTGGGTGTGCCCCCTGATCGAGGAAAGCGAGGCGCTGGACCTGCAGAACGCCACCGAAACCCACCAGCAATTGAGCGAAGCCCTGGAAGGTCACCTGGTGGGCCTGCTGCACGGGCGCATGCCGGCGGCTGAAAAGGCGGCGGTGATGTCGCTGTTCGGCGGCGGGCAGATGCCGGTGCTGGTGTCCACCACGGTCATCGAGGTGGGAGTGGATGTGCCCAATGCCAGCCTGATGGTGATCGAGCACGCTGAGCGCTTCGGCCTGGCGCAGCTGCACCAGTTGCGTGGCCGCGTCGGGCGGGGTGCGGCGGCCAGCGTGTGCGTGCTGATTTACACGCCGCCGCTGTCAGACACAGGCAAAGCGCGGCTGAAGGCCATGGCCGAGACCACCGACGGCTTCGAGATTTCACGGCGCGATCTGGACATTCGCGGCCCCGGCGAATTCATGGGTGCGCGGCAGAGCGGCGATGCGCTGTTGAGGTTCGCCGACCTCCAGGAGGATTCAGCGCTGCTTCAGCACGCACGGGCCGTGGCGCCACGCTTGCTGGACGAGCATCCGGCCGCCGCTGCAGCGCATGTGCAGCGGTGGCTGGCGTCGAGGGTCGAGTACCTCAAGGCCTGAGCCGAAAATGGGGTCAGACCCCATTAGATTTCCAGGTTGTCGATCAAGCGCGTCGTGCCCAGCTTGGCCGCGGCCAGCGCGACCAAGGGCTCACCGGATGCGCCCGGCGGCTGAAGATCGGAGCGGCGGCGGATGGTGAGGTAGTCGGGTTTCCAGCCGCGCGCGGTCAGGGACTGCATCGCTTCTTGCTCGATAGCCGTTATCGCTGCGACGCCCTCGGCACGAACGCGTCGACCCATGTCCTGCAGCAGGGCATGCAAGGCGGGTGCTTCGGCGCGCTCCTGCGCGCTGAGGTAACCATTGCGCGATGACAGCGCCAAACCATCATCCGCCCGAGTCGTTGGCCCCGCGATGATCTCGATGGGCAGCGCCATCTGCTGCACCATGTTGCGGATGATCATCAGCTGCTGGTAGTCCTTCTGCCCGAAAACAGCCAACTGCGGCTGCACGATGTTGAACAGCTTGTGCACCACAGTGGCCACACCCACGAAGAAGCCCGGACGGAAGTGGCCCTCCAAGATGTCGGCGCCTTCCGAAGGTGGGTGCACCTTGTAACCCTGCGGCACGGGGTAGAGCTCACGCTCCATGGGCGCAAACACCAGATCACAGCCCGCCTCCTCCAGCGCCCGCACATCGGCTTCCATGGTGCGCGGGTAGCGGTCGAAATCCTCGTTTGGCCCAAACTGCAGGCGGTTGACGAAGATGCTGGCGACCACGACGCGGGAGCGAGGCCGGGCGATCTGAACCAGGTCCAGGTGACCCTGGTGCAGGTTGCCCATGGTGGGCACGAAACCCACCGCCGCCTGGCCGGCCAGCACGCCGCGCAATTCGGCGATGGTGTGAAGAACGCGAATCGTCATGAGTCGATGAGCCTACACGATGCGGCAGCCACAGGCGCCGGTCCGCGGAACAGCGGGGCTGAGTGCCCGGGGGCTCAGTAGCCGTGGACCGCTTCGTCGGGGAAGGCCCCGCACTTCACATCGGCCACATAGCGGCTCACCGCCTCGTGAAGGGAGGCCGAACCCTCCATGAAGTTGCGCACGAACCGGGGCTTTCGACCCGGTGTGATGTGCAGCATGTCGTGCAGCACCAGCACCTGTCCACTGCAGCCCGCGCCCGCTCCAATGCCGATGGTGATGATGTCGGCCCCTTCGGTGATCTCCCGAGCCAAGGCCGAGGGCATCAGCTCCAGCACCACCATCGCAGCGCCTGCGTCGGCAAGTTCGCGCGTGTGGGCCTTGAGCAACGCGGCGCCCGCTTCATCGCGCCCCTGTACCCGCCAGCCGCCCAAGGCATGGACACTTTGCGGCGTGAGGCCCAGGTGGGCACACACCGGCACGCCCCTCTCAACGAGGAAGCGAACCGTCTCGGCGGTCCAGCCGCCGCCCTCAAGCTTGACCATCTGCGCACCGGCGGCCATCAGCGCCACGGACGACCGCATGGCCTGGTCGGGCCCTTCGTGATAGCTGCCGAAGGGCAGGTCGCCGATCAACCAAGCGCTCGGCTGTGCGCGCGACACGCATTCAAGGTGATAGGCGATGTCCTCCAGGGCCACCGCATTGGTCGATGAGCGCCCCTGCAGCACCATGCCCAGCGAATCCCCCACCAACAGGCAGTCGATGCCCGCATCATCGAGCAAAGCGGCAAAGGCGGCGTCGTAGCAGGTCAGCATGGCGATCTTCTCGCCAGCCTTGTGCATTTCGCGAAGCTTGTGCAAGGTCAGGGGTTTGCGGTCCATGGCGGCTTCTCCGGGCGTGCCTTCAGCGTTGAACGCGGAAGAGCACCGTCATGGGGCGCGAGTGTAGCCATGGGCTGAGCCCGTGGCGGACGCGCGGTCATGGGCAGGGCCTTTCAGGAACCTTCTTCAGTGGCCCTGCTCCAAGCCAGACGCAGACCGGAACTGCCCAACGCACAATGGCGCCATGACCCTGACCGAACTCCGCTACATCGTGGCCGTCGCAAGAGAGAAGCACTTCGGCCGCGCGGCCGAGGCCTGCTTCGTCTCCCAGCCCACCCTGTCGGTGGCCATCAAGAAGCTCGAAGAGGAGCTGGATGTGAAGATCTTCGAGCGCGGCGGCACCGAGGTCGCGGTCACCCCCCTGGGCGAGGCCATCGTGCGTCAGGCCCAAAGCGTGATCGAGCAGGCTGCTGCCATCCGGGAGATCGCCGCGCGGGGGAAGGACCCGCTGTCGGGCCCCCTGAAGCTGGGCATCATCTACACGATTGCACCCTACCTGCTGCCCGAGTTGGTCAAGAACACGATCGAGCGCGTGCCGCAGATGCCACTGGTGCTGCAGGAGAACTTCACGGTCAAGTTATTGGAAATGCTGCGCACCGGAGAAATCGACTGCGCCGTCCTGGCCGAGCCCTTCCCCGATACCGGGCTGGCCATGGCGCCGCTGTACGACGAACCCTTCTTGGTGGCGGTGCCCAGGGCGCATCCGCTGGCCAAGCGCAAGACGATCGCCAGCGAGGAGATCAAGCAGGAAACCATGCTCCTGCTGGGAACCGGGCATTGCTTCCGCGACCAGGTGCTGGAGGTTTGTCCGGAGTTCGCGCGCTTCTCACAGGATGCCGAGGGCATACGCAAGAGCTTCGAGGGCTCGAGCCTGGAGACGATCAAGTACATGGTGGCCTCGG